>CAMCJI010000026.1 GCA_945874805.1 Asaia bogorensis
GATGCGCTGCCCCAGGCCGAGGCCGCCGTGCAACTGCGCCGCTTCGATGAGCAGGCGAAAGTGAAGGGCCTGACCACCCCGCCCGTCACGCATTTCATGCCCTTCGTCGCCCGCTGCATCCGCCCGGCCTGACGCCTCACGCCCGCAGCGACAGGCCCGTCGCTGCGTCGAAGATGTGGAGATCGCCGGGATCGATCGTCAGGTCCAGCTTCTCGCCCGGGCGCGGCGGCACCCGCCCGGCCAGGCGGAGCTGCATGTCGGCACCGGCGGCGCGGGCCATCACCAGCGATTCCGAGCCCATCGGCTCGACGACGATCATTTCGGCCGCGAACCCCGCGGCACCCTGCCGCACGTCCTCCGGCCGGATGCCGACTTCGATCCGCCCGTCCGCCGGCGCCCGCAGCAGGGCGGGGCAGGGCAGGCGGAAGAAGGGAAGCACGATCTCCCCGCCCTCCAAGTGTGCCGGCAGAATGTTCATCGCCGGCGAGCCGATGAAGCCGGCGACGAAGCGGTTCACCGGCCGGCTGAACAGCTCCATCGGCGTGCCGACCTGTTCGATCACCCCGTCGCGCAGCAGCACGATCCGGTCCGCCAGCGTCATTGCCTCCATCTGGTCATGGGTGACGTAGATCGAGGTGGTGCGCACCCGCTGGTGCAGCGCCTTGATCTCGGTGCGCACCTGATTGCGCAACTGCGCATCGAGGTTGGAGAGCGGCTCATCGAACAGGAACACCTGCGGGTTGCGCACGATGGCCCGCCCCATCGCCACGCGCTGGCGCTGGCCGCCGGAAAGCTCGCCGGGGCGGCGTTGCAGCAGCGCCTCCAGCCCCAGCAGGGCAGCGGCCTCGTTGACGCGCCGGTCGATCTCAGGGGCCGGCAGCTTGGCCGCGCGCAGGCCGAAGCCCATGTTCCGCGCCACCGTCATATGCGGATAGAGCGCGTAGTTCTGGAACACCATGGCGATGTTCCGGTCCTTCGGCGGCATCCGGTTGACGACATTGCCGCCGATGCGGATCTCCCCCGCATCCGCATCCTCCAGCCCGGCGATCAGCCGCAGCAGCGTTGATTTGCCGCAGCCGGAGGGGCCGACGAAGACGACGAACTCCTCGTCCGCCACGTCGAGATCGACGCCCTTGATGACGGCGGTGCGGCCGAAGCTCTTGCGGATGCCGGAGAGGGAGAGGCTGGCCATGCGTCAGCCCGCCACCAGCCGCGCCCGCTCGGCGGCGGCCGCAGTGACGCGGGCCCGCACCGCGTCGGCCGCCGCGGTGAGCCGGCTGCGCTCGGCCTCATAGCGCCCCAGGCTGGCGGCGATGGCGGCCGGCGCCGGGCCGCCGAGCATGTCGCGCACAGCCAGGAAGTGTTCCGGCGTGCCGATGGCGCGAAAGCCTGCCTCGTCGATCCCCGGCGCGCGGCCAATTTCATGCGCATAGGCTTCGGCGAAGGCCGTGAAGGGCAGGGTCTCAAGGGTTTCGCCTGAAGCGATCATGCGCTTTGCCAGAACGCTGGCGATCTCATGCGCCTGACGGAAGGAGATGCCCTCGCCGCGCACCAGCGAATCGGCCACCTCGGTGATGGTGATGCAGCTTTCGGCGATATGCCGGCGCACCTTGGCCTCATCGATCTCGATGGCCTGCATGAAGGCATCCAGCAGCACAAGCGCCCGCCCCGCCGTCTCGAACGCCGTGTAGCCCGCCTCCTGCACCGCGCCTTCGCTATCGTTCATGTCGGTGAACGGCGTGTTGTGCAGGGTGAGCAGGATCGCATCGGCCTGCCCGGCGGCGAGCGAGCAGAGCAGGCGCAGATGCTCCACCGGCACCGGATTGCGCTTCTGCGGCATGATCGAGCTGATCTGTACGAAGGCGTCCGGCACGCGGATATGCCCGACCTCGAAACCGGTCCAGGCGTTCAGGTCCTGGACGAAACGGCCGATCCCCAGCAGCATGATCTTCAAGGCGCCATAGGTCTCGGCGATATAGTCGGCGGCGGCGATGCAGCCGTAGGCGTTCTCCTGCACACGCGAAAACCCGAGGAGGGCGGCCACTCGCTCGCGGTCGAGCCCGAAGCCGGAGGTGGTGATGGCCGCTGCCCCGAGGCTGCACCGGTCCACCGTGTCGATCGCCGCCAGTAGGCGGGTGGCGTCGCGCTGGAGCGTCTCGATGAAGGCGCCGAGGTAATGCGCGAAGCTCGTCGGCTGCGCCGGCTGGCCGTGGGTGTAGGCGACCACCAGCGTTGCAGCCCCCCGCCGCGCCCGGTCCAGCAGGGTGGCCAGCAGCGCATCGAGCCTGGCGAGCACAGCCAGCAGGCGCGCGCGGAGTTCCATCTTGAAGATCGTGTGGTCGATGTCGTTGCGGCTGCGCCCGGTGTGCAGCCGGCCGGCGAGATCGGGCCCGAGCCGATCGCGGAGCTGCGATTCCAGCCAGAAGAAGTAGTCCTCGAACTGCCCGGTATAGGTCAGGCTCTCCGGGTCCAGCCCATCCGTGGCATCGGCCAGCGCCGCGAAGATGGCTGACACTTCCTCCGGCTTCAGCCAGCCGCGCTCGCCCAGCATCACACCGTGGGCGTGGTGCACGGCCAGCAGATGCCGGCTGTGGTGGCGCTTGAACCCGTCGAACAGCGGCGCCAGCACCGTCTCCTTGTATTCCGGAGCGGGAAACGTGGAGAAGTCGCGCATGGTCAGCCTTTCAGGCTCGCGAGCATGATGCCGCGGATGATGTTGCGCTGGAGCACGATGAACACCAGCAGCGTCGGCAGGGTGGCGATGGAGGCGCCGGTCATCACCATCTCCCAATCCGTGCCGAACTCGCCGGCGAGCGAGGCGAGGCCGACGGGCACGGTGTAGAGATCGGGCTTGGTGGTGGCGATCAGTGGCCACAGGAACGCCGTCCAGTTGCCGAGGAAGGCGAAGATGGCCAGCGCGGACAGGGCAGGGGTGACCAGCGGCAGCGCCACCTCCCAGAAGATGCGGAATTCCGACAGCCCGTCGATCCGCGCCGCATCGATCAGCTCGTCCGGCACGCCCATGAAGAACTGGCGCATCAGGAACACGCCGAAGCCGCTCATCATGCCGGGGAACATGATGCCCCACATCGTGTCGAGCCAGCCCATCGACTTGGCCATCACATACCAGGGGATCACCAGCATTTCGGTGGGGATCATCAGCGTCGAGAGGATGGCGATGAACACCAAACCTCGGCCCCGGAACTGGAATTTCGCCAAGGTGTAGCCGATGAGGCTGTCGAAGAAGAGCACCGAGATGGTCGTCAGCGTGCTGACCGTAAACGACACGATGAACCACCGCACGAACCGGCTTTTCGTCAGGATCTCGGTGTAGTTCTCCAGCGTCGGGTGGCGCGGCCACAGCGTCAGGTCGAACACCTCGCTGTTGTCCTTCAGCGAGGTCGCCAGCATGAACACCAGCGGCATGATCATCACCACCCCGCCCATGAACAGCAGCGTGAACGTGACGATGCGCCCAGGCCGGGCGACCATCATCGGCGCGCCCTCAGCAGCCGCATCTGCAAGAGCGAGAGCAGCAGCAGGATGACGAACAGCACCACCGTCTGGGCGGAGGCGAAGCCCATGTCCATCCGCGCAAAGGCGCTTTGATAGATTGCCAGAACCAGTGGCTTGGTGGCGTTCAAAGGTCCGCCCTCGCCGCCCTGGGTCATGTTGTACACATGGTCGAAAATGCGCAGGAGGCCGATGGAAGTGGTGATGAACAGAAACACGAAGCTCGGCAGCAGCAGCGGCAGGGTGATCTCCCGCAGGATCTGCCAGCCGCCGGCGCCGTCGATCTCGGCGGCCTCGTAGTAGCTGCGCGGGATCGCCTTCAGCCCGGCCATGAAGATGACGATCTGGAAGCCCAGCGCCGCCCAGATCGCCGGCGCCAGCACGGCGGGCAACGCCTGGAAGGTCGAGCGCAGGAAGGGTTGCTGCGCCAGGCCGAGCGCGATCAGTGCATTGTTGAACAGCCCGGCCGGCGCCGGCTGATAGAACCAGCGCCACACCCAGGCCATCGCGGTGGCTGTTGTCAGATGCGGCAGGAAATAGAGTGCCCGCAGCAGCCCGTGGCCGTACTGCACCCGGTCGAGATAGAACGCGATCAGGAAGGCCAGCCCCAGGCTGACCGGCAGGCCGAGCAACAGATAGGTGAAGGTGTTGCCCAGCACCTGCCAGAACACCGGATCGGCCGCCAGCCGCTCGTAGTTCGCCAGCCCGACGAACTCCCGCGGCCCCACAAGATTCCAGCGCGAGAGCGACAGCAACATCGCATCCGCCGCCGGCCAGAACCGCACAGCGGCAAAGAACACCAGCGGCACCGCCAGGAACACCCAGGCCCAGACGGCCTGCTTCCTGGCGATGTTCAGCCGGTCAAACCAAGCGGTCAACGGCGGCCGTCGAGGATCTTCTGCTCTTCGGTCGCGGCCACTGCCAAAGCCTCGGCCGGCGTGGCGTTCTTCAGGGTGATGCGATCCACCATGTCCATGAACACCTTGCGCTGCCCGGTCTCATCCACGAAGTCGGTCGCCACCGCATAGCCCAGCCCGCGGATGAACGGCCCGTATTTCGGGTGGTTCTTCACCGCATCGGTCTGCGCCAGCGCGACGCGGGCCGGCAGTTCGCCGACCTTCTCCATCCACAGCTGCATCGCCTCGGGCGTAGTGATGAAGGCGAGGAACTTCGCGGCCGCCGCCAGCTTCTCGCCCTTCGCCTTCGCCGTGATTCCGTTCGCCCAGTAGGAAGCGAAGTTGGACGTGACGCCGTTATGCGCCGGCAACTCCGTCACTCCGTAATCCAGCCCGCGCTGCCCGTCGAAGGCGCCGAGGCGGAAGGAGCCGTCGATCGTCATGCCCGCCCGACCGGAACGGAAGGCGGTGACGCCGTCCGTCATGAAGCCGAATTCGCTGACCTTCTCCTTCGTCGCCAGCCCGACATACCAGCCCACGGCCGCAGCCCCTGCCGGCGTGGTGTAGGCGACCTTCTTGCCGCCATCGCTGTAGGGCTGGCCGCCGAACTGGCGGATCAGGCCTTCGCGGATCCAGTGCAGATCCTGCCCGCCAGTGTCGATGGCGATCCCGGCGGTGAGCAGATTGCCCCCGGCGTCACGCTTCGTCAGCTTCTTCGCCATCTCCAGCAGTTCGGCCAGCGTCGTCGGCGGCTTGGCGGGGTCGAGCCCGGCCTCGGTGAACAGCTTCTTGTTCCAGAACAGCGCCAGCGCGCGCACAGCGGTCGGCAGGGCGTAATACTGCCCATCCACCTTCATGCCCTGCACGAAGGGGAAGAAGTCCCGGTCGATCTCGGCGATGTTGAAGGTACCGCTCGGCAAGGGCTGCAGCAGCTTCGCCTTGATGTAGTCGTCCAGCCAGCCATAGAACAGCTGCGCCACATCCGGCCCTTCGCCTGCCGGGATCGCCGCGGCGATCCGGGTGCGGTAGTTGTCGTAGGGCACATGCACGTGCTTGACCGTGATACCCGGGTTCGCCTTCTGGAAGCGGACGATCAGCTCGTCGATCGTCTCTACCCGCTGCTTGAAGGTGTATTGCCAGTATTCGATCTCGACCGCGCGTGCCGGCGCTACGAACAGCGCAGCGGCGGCGAGAGCGCCCAACAGATATCGCAGCTTACCGGCCATGACGGGCTCCTGGGTTGACGGGGTTAGCCTCAGAGTCCGGGATGTCGAACACGAAGTCAAATGACGGACGCGATGACATGACCGACGACCAAGCCCTGTGGCGCGCCTTGCAGCCCTTGCGATCCACCAGTGTGTTTCTGATGGTCGGCGCGCATCCGGACGACGAATGGAACGGCTTCCTCGCCTGGCTTGCCTGGGGGCTGGGCGTGCGCACCGTCTATGCCTGTTCCACCCGCGGCGAGGGCGGGCAGAATGCTTTGGGGCCGGAGCGCGGGCGCGTGCTCGCCGCCCTGCGCTCGCGCGAGATGGAACAGGCGGCGGCCGAGATCGACCTCGCCTTGCGCTGGATCGGCGCCGGCCCGGCGCACGGCGCGGACGACCCCATCCACGACTTCGGCTTCTCGAAATCCGGCGACGACACGCTGCACCGCTGGGGTGCGGCCCGCCTGCTGGACCGTCTGGTGCGCCTGATCCGCGCCGAGCGGCCGGATGCTATGTCGCCCACCTTCCTCGACGTGCCAGGCCAGCACGGCCACCACTGCGCGATGACCCGCACGGTGCACGCGGCCTTCCTTGCCGCCGCCGACCCGGCCTTCGAAACCGGCCAACGCCCCTGGCAGGTGACCAAGCTCTACCTCCCCGCTTTCTCCGGCGGCGGCGGCTCCTACGATGACGCCCTGCCACCCCCGCCGGAGACGGTCCGCGTCGATCTCGGCGCCCGCTGCGAACCGCTGGGCGCCAGTTGGGCGCAACTCGGCGAGCGCTCGCGCCGCTGGCACGCCAGCCAGGGCATGGGCCGCGACCTGCCGGACGGCCCGCGTCCCTTCTCGCTGCACCTCGCCGCCGGCCAGGCGGACCGCACCGCGCCGATGGACGGCGTGCTGCACCGCCTGGCCGATATCGACCCCGCCCTGCGCCCGGCCGATGCGGCGATCAATGCGGCGCTGGCCGCCTTCCCCGACCGCGCCGCCGTCGCCGACGCACTGCACGCGGCCCTCGCGGCCCTGACGGGCAACGACCGGCGCGTGGCCCTCAAACGCCGCCAGCTCGGCCGCGCCGCCGCCCTCGCCCTCGGCATCTCCGGCCGGCTGAGCCTCGATGTCGCATCGCTGCGGGCCGGTGCCGCTGCCGGCTGCACGCTGGCCATCACCGGCCCCGCCACCGCCACCCGGCGCCTGCCGCCCGGCTGGTCCTGGACCGGCACCCGCCTCTCGACCCCCGCCGACTCCGCCCCCTTCGGCACCCTGCGCGACGGCTGGGAGCCGACGGGCGGTAACGACCTGCTGGGTGCGACAGTGCACTGGTCCCATGCCGGCAGCCCCGCCGCCTGCGAGATCGATCCCCCGACCCCCCTCAGCCTCGCCCCTTCCACGCAAGTCACCGTCACCCCCACCGCCGTGGTCCGTCGGGGGGACAGCCCCCAGCCGATCCGCCTCGACCTGCACGGCGCCAAGCCGCCACCCTCCTGGCCGGTGCGCGCCACCGAGGGCAGCCGCGTCGAAATCACCGCCCCGATGGGCCTGCTCGACCTGCCGCCGGCCGGCGCGCAGCTCCGCCGGATCGGCGAGGCCGCACTCCTCGTACCCGCCACCGCTCGCATATTGCGCGCCCCCATCGCCATCGACGCCACCGCCAGCGTCGGCGTCATCGCCGGATCGGTGGACGGCACGCTCGGCTGGCTGCACCAGCTCGACATCCAAGCCGAGGCAATCGACGACGCGGCCCTGGCGGCCGACCTCTCACGATTTGACGTGATCCTGATTGGCATCTTCGCCTTCGGTCAACGCCCCGCCCTCACCGCCGCGATGCCCCGCCTGCGCGCCTGGATGGCCGCAGGCGGCTCGCTGGTCACCCTCTACCACCGCCCGCAGGACGGCTGGGGCACGGCCCCGCCGCTGCCCATCACCATCGGCACCCCCTCCCTGCGCTGGCGTGCCACCGACCCGGCGGCCCCGGTGCGCCACCTCGCACCCGATCACCCGCTGCTGACCACCCCCAACCGCATCGGCCCGGCGGACTGGCAAGGCTGGGTGCGCGAGCGCGGCCTCTATTTCGCCCGCAACTGGGACGCTGCCTACACCCCGCTCCTCGGCATCACCGACCCCGGCGAGGCCGAACACACCGGCGCCCTGCTCGCAGCCCCCGTCGGGCGCGGGCGGCATGTGCATGTCGCCCTCGCGCTGCACCACCAGTGGGAGGCGCTGGTGCCAGGCGCCTTTCGCCTGCTGGCCAACCTCGTCAGCCGCGCCTGAGCTTCGGCACGGCGGCGATCAGCGCCCGCGTCACCTCGCTCTGCGGCTCGGCAAATACCCTGTCGGTGTCTCCGCTTTCGACGATCCGGCCCTGATGCATCACCGCCACCCTGCTCGCCACCGCCCGCACCACCGCCAGATCATGCGAGATCATCAGATAGCCCACGCCGGTCTGAGCCTGGATATCCAGCAGCAGGTTCAGCACCTGCGCCCG
Source organism: Asaia bogorensis (assembly GCA_945874805.1). GTDB lineage: Bacteria > Pseudomonadota > Alphaproteobacteria > Acetobacterales > Acetobacteraceae > CAIRTN01. The sequence continues at coordinate 8,102 of CAMCJI010000026.1, forward strand.
CACCGAAACGTCGAGCGCCGAGGCCGGCTCATCCAGCACCACCAGCGCCGGCCGGCTCGCCATCGCCCGCGCGATCGCCACCCGCTGCCGCTGACCGCCGGAGATCTCATGCGGCCGCCGCTCCGCCAACGCCGCCGGCAGCCGCACCTGATCGAGCAGCGCCAGCACCGCGCGCCGACGCTCGCCAGGGGGCACGATGCCGTGCAGCCGCAGCGGGTCCTCCAGGATGCGCGCGACGGTGGCGCGCGGATTGAAGGCCGCCATCGGGTCCTGGAACACCATCTGGATGCGCGGCCGGATCGTCCGCAGCGCCGCCCCGTTGAGTGCCCGCAGGTCGGTGCCGCCGAACCGGATCGTCCCCGCATCCGCCTCGATCAGCCGCAGCACGCAGCGCGCCAGCGTCGATTTGCCGGAGCCTGAGCCCCCCGCCAGCGCCACCGTCTCGCCGGCGCCGACGTCGAGATCGACGCCGCCCAGCGCCACCACGCCCGCATAGGATTTCGCCAGCCCGCGGATTTCCAGCAGCGCCTCAGCCATGCGGAATGCGAACCTCGAAGTCGGCACCTGCAATCTCCGGCAGGCGTGCGCCGCGCGGCGTCTCCAGCGACAGATGCGTCGCCAGCAGCGCGCGGGTGTAGGCGTGCGCCGGGGCCGCGAACACCTGCCCGACCGCGCCGGCCTCCACCACCCGCCCGGCATGCAGCACCAGCACCCGGTCCGCGAGCTCGCTGGCCAGCGCGATGTCGTGGGTGACGAACACCAGCGCCAGCCCCTCCGCCCGCACCACCGCATCGATCAGCCCGACCATCTCCCGCTGGGCCAGGGTATCGAGCGCCGAGGTCGGCTCATCGGCGATCAGCAGCCGTGGCCTGCCCGACAGGCTGGCGGCCAGCGCGATCCGCTGCCGCTGCCCGTCGGAGAACTCGTGCGGGAACCGCCCCAGCGGCGCTTCTGGCAACCCCAGCCGCGCCAGCATCGCCGCCGCCTGCGCGCGGGCCTCACGCCACGATAGTCCGCGATGCACCACCGCCGCTTCGGCGATCTGCTCGCCCACCGGCAGCACCGGATTGAGGCTGCCGCCAGGGTCCTGAAACAGCACTCCGATATCGCGCCCCAGCCGGGGCGGCCCCTCGAATCCCGGAAAACTCAGATCGCCATCCCGCACCGCCCCACGCGGCAGCAGCCCGCAAAGTGCCAGCGCTAGGCTCGACTTTCCCGACCCGCTCTCCCCGATCACCGCCAGCCGCTCGCCCGTCGCAAGATCGAAATCGACCCCCGCCAGCGCCACCGCCGCGCCGTAGCGCACCCCCAATCCCCGGGCGACAATCATCGCGTCCGCAGCGCCCGCGCCACGCCGCGCCCGGTGAGATGCACCGCAAGCACCGCCGCCACCAGCGCGAGGCCCGGGATCATCGACAGATACGGCGCACTGCGCAGCACATTGCGCCCCTCCGCGATCATCGCCCCCCAGGTCACCCGATTGGGATCGCCAAACCCGAGGAAGGAGAGCGCCGACTCGATCAATACCGCCGCCGCCACAATCACCGCCGCCAGCGAGATCACCGGCGTCAGTGCATTCGGCAAAATCTCCCGAAACGCGATCTCCAACGGCCCCATCCCGATCACCCGCGCCGCAGCGACGAAATCCCGCTCGCGCAGGCTCAGCACCTCCGCCCGCGCGATACGTGCCGGCTGCATCCAGGCCCCGGCGGCGATGCCAAGTGCGATGGTGGACGCCGCCGGCCCGGTCACGGCCACCAGTGCGAGCGTCAGCAAAAAACCAGGGATCGTCTGGAACGCCTCGGTGATGCGCATCAGCACCTCATCGACCCAGCCGCCGAGAAACCCCGCCAAGGTACCCACCACAATGCCGATGCCAAGTGCCGCCACTGCCGCACTCCCGGCCACCAGCAAGGTCGTGCGCGCCCCGTGGATCAGCCCGACGGCGACATCCCGCCCCAGCCGGTCGGTACCCAGCAGATGCCCCGCCGCCTCGAACGGGCGCAGCAGCGGCGCGCCGGCAATCGCCATCGGATCGCCAGGTGCCATCAGCGGTGCGGCCAGCGCCACCGTCACCAGCACCGCCAGCATCGCCACCCCCAGCAGCCCCTCCGCCCCCAGCCGCCTCATCGCGCGGAGGCACCGACGCGCGGATCAAGCCAGGCATAGGCGAGATCGACCAGCAGGTTCGCCACCATCACCGCCACCGCGCTCAGCAGCATCACCCCCAGCAGCAGCGGCATGTCGCGCCGCGCCACCGCCTCCTGCGCCAGCCGCCCCAGGCCGGGCACGGCGAACACCGATTCCACCACCACGCTGCCGCCGAGCATGGACGCCGATTGCAGCCCCAGCATAGTCACCACCGGCAGCAGCGCATTGCGTGCGACATGCCGCAGCACCAGCCGCCGCAGCGGCATCCCCCGCGCCCGCGCCGCCCGCACGAAATCCTGGTTCCACAACTCGACCATGCCGTCGCGCATCAGCCGCAGATACAAGGTCATGTACACCATGCCCAAGGCCGCCACCGGCAGCACCAGATGCCGCCCCACATCCGCGGCCCGCGCCCATCCCGTCAGCCCCGACGCCGTCGTCTCGATCCCGCCGGACGGCAGCCAGCGCAGATCGACGGCGAACACCACGATCAGCACCAGCCCCAGCCAGAACCCCGGCACCGCATAGAGCATGATCGCCGCCGTCGAGATCACCCGATCCGCCGCACTGCCAGGCCGCGCCCCGCAAATGATCCCCAGCAGCGACCCCAGCCCCAAAGCCGTCGCCGTCGCCAGGCTCATCAACAATAGCGTGTTCGGCAGCCGCTCCAGCAGCACCGTCAGCACCGGCCGTCCGAACGCCGAGGACCAACCGAGATCGCCCCGCCCGAGCGCCGCCAGATACGCCCCCAGCCGCGCCCCGACCCCGCCGTCCAACCCCCAGGCCTCGCGCAACGCCGCGCGCATGCCCGCATCGCCACCGCCGGCGCCGGCGAGATAGGCATCCACCGCATCTCCCGGTGCCGCCTCCAGCAGCAGGAACGCCCCGCAGACCACCAGCGCCAGCACCGGCACAGCACCGGCGAGACGCCGCAGGACGAGGCGCAGAACCCTACTTGTCGAGCCAGACATCAGCCCAGTTCGACACCGCCCAGCGCGGATTGTTCGACACGTTCTGCACCCGCGTGCTCGCAACCGTCGTAAAGCTGAACTCGGCGACGTTGATCAGCGCCACGTCCTCGACCACCTGCTTCTGGAACGCCCGATAGATCCCGGTCCGCGCCGCATCATCGGTCGCCGAGGCGGCATCGCGGATCATCGTGTCCACTGCCGGGTTGGCGTAACCATACTGGTTGGCGAACGGCACCCCGGCGGGAAGCCCTGACTGGAACAGGATCGTCGTCGAAATCGCCGGATCGCCGCGATACACCGGGCTGCCCACGGCGAGATCGAAATTGCGGTCGGTATAGACGGCCTTAAGGTGCGAGGGCGTGTCGTTCGCCACCACCGTCGCCGCTATCCCCACCGCCGCCAGCGCCTGGCGCAGATAATCGCCGAACTGCCGCGTCTCGGTGAAGAACGGCGCAGGCAGCAGCCGCAGCCGGAACCGCACCCCGTCCGCCCCGCGCGGATACCCCGCCTCGTCCAGCAGCGCATTCGCCCGCGCCACGTCGAAGCCCTGGCCCGGCACATCGGCCGTGTACATCCCCGGATCGTTCTTCGGTACCGGCCCGGTCGAGGCTACGGCTGTGCCCTGGAAGATCGTCCGCACCACGAAATCCCGGTCGATCGCATGCGCAATCGCCCGGCGCACCCGCACGTCCGCCAATTCTTTCCGCGTATGGTTGATCTCGACGACCATCTGATAGGTCAGGCCCTCATACCCGTTGGTATAGACCTTCAGGCCGCGCACCCGGCCGATCCGCCCGAGGTCGGACAGCGGCACCGCCGAGAACGCCGCGAGATGGATCTCGTCGGCCTCCAGCGCATTCGCCGCCGCCGCCCGGTCGGGCAGGGTGCGGTAGACGATCTCGTCCAGATACGGCTGCCCCTCGCCCCAGTAAGCGGGGTTGCGCTTCAGCAACTGAAACTCGCCCGGCTTGAACTGCTCATGGCGAAACGGCCCGGTGCCGATCAGTTTCTGGTTCGCCGGGTTCTTCATGATGTCGGTGCCGGCATAGATGTGCTTCGGCAGCACCGCCGTCAGCGCGGGCAGGGCGTTGCGGATCAGCTGCAGCGGCGTCGGCCGGCTGAACCGCAGCACCGCGGTATTGGCATCCGGCGTGTCCACGCCTTCAAGATCGCGGAACACCACCCGCCCGAGGTTCTGCAGTTTCTGCCACACCTCGGTCGCCGAGAACGCCACGTCCGCCGAGCTGAACGCCGCCCCGTCATGCCACTTCACCCCCGGCCGCAGCGCGAAGGTGATCGAGCGGCCATCCGCCGAGCCCGTCCACCCCGTCGCCAGCCGCGGCGCGATGCCGTCATACGTCTGCTCCGCCAGCGGCTCGATCACCTTGGAGGCGACGAAGAACACCCCGTTGGAGGCGACGATCGCCGGGTTCATGTTCGGCGGCTCGCTGTCGGCGGCCACCACCAGTCGGCCGCCGCGCACCGGGGCGGCACGAGCGAGACGCGGCATGGCCAGCGCGGCACCGCCGGCCATCAGGCCACGGCGGGAGAGGCGGGGCAGTCGGCTCATGGTCTGGCTCCTCTGCGTCGGTCCGCTCAGCATAGCCCGCTTGCGCCCGGCTTGGCAGGGGGCGCAATCACGGGCAGCATCCGGCAAAACACGCCCGAGGAGACTCCCCATGACCGGCTCCCTGACGGCCGAAGCCGCCGCCGCCTACGCCCGCGACGGCATCCTCTTCCCCTTCCGCGCGATGTCCGAAGCGGACGCCGCCGCAGCCCTGGCCAAGCTCGAAGCGCTGGAGGCACAAGACGGCGGCAAGCTCTCCAAGCACCACAACCAGAAGCCGCATCTCTACGCCCCCTGGATCAACGAGATCGTCCGCAACAAAGCCATCCTCGACGCGGTCGAAAGCGTGCTCGGCCCGGACATCCTCTGCTGGGGCAGCGGCTTCTTCTCAAAATCCCCCGGCGACGGCACCTACATCACCTGGCACCAGGACAGCACCTACTGGGGCCTCTCCGGCCCGGACGTGATCACCGCCTGGGTGGCGCTGACCCCCAGCACGCCCGATAGCGGCTGCATGCAGGTCATCCCCGGCACACACACCGCCGATCAGGTCCCCCATCGCGACACCTTCGCCGAAGGCAACCTGCTCTCCCGCGGCCAGGAAATTGCCGTCGAAGTGGACCGCAGCCAGGCGGTGGACGTGATCCTCGCCCCCGGCGAATTCTCCCTCCACCACGTCCGCATCTTCCACGGCTCGGACCCGAACAACAGCCCGATGCGCCGCACCGGCTTCGCGATCCGCTACATCCCCACCCGCCTGAGCCAGACCGGCCCGGACCGCACCTCGGCCTTCCTCGTGCGCGGCGAAGACCGCTACGGCCACTTCGCCCCGGAACCGATCCCCGCGGCGGACAACGACCCCGCCGCCGTGGCATTCCACCGCCGCACCGTGGATGCAACGTTCTCGGTGCTCTACGACGGCACCGGCAAGACGCCTGTTGCGATGTAGGGAAGGGCGGGGGTCAATTTGAGGACCCGAAAAGGCAAGGGACAGGAAGGCAAGGAAGTCTTCTTTTTGTGAACAAAAAGAAGCAAAAAAACTTTGTCCATTGGCCGCGGCTTTAGCGGCGCGATTGATTCTTGGCGCGGGCGGATTTTAGGGCTTCGCCAGATTTCAACCGTCTATCTAGCTCTTCGGCGAAGCCATCAAACCCAACGTTGCCAAGCCCGATCCCGCCGCCTTCAACCCAACCCAATGGACAAAAGTTTTTTGCTTCTTTTTTCAAAAAAGAAGACTCTTCCTGCCACTTGCCTGCCTACCGCTCGCCGTCCCTAAACGATCTCCGGCGCCACGCCCCCCGGGCCGGCGGTGATGTTCAGCGGCCCGCGCACCTTGAAGTGCGAGCCGGCGTGATCGAGGAAGCGCACCCGTGTGCGATCCATGTACACGCCCGCTTCCTTGTCGCGCAGCAGCGCGCCGTCCTCCCAACTCGTCCACAGCCCGCGCACCACATCGATGAACTCCGCGGCCCGCCCGCTGGCTGCTTCGTCGGCGCTCACCACCGGCCGCCAGGCCACCCGCCCGCCGGACATATGCGCCAGCGAGGCGAGGCGGCGGGCGAGGTGATACGGCTCCTGCCCGGCCGTCGGCACCGCGACGACAAGGCGGATGCGCGTTGTCACCGCCGCGATGGCGGCCGCGATCGCCGCCGGGTCCAGCCCTGCGGCCTCATCCAATTCGAAGGCGGCGTCCCCTGCCGCCTCGGCGGCGATGGCGCGGCGGATCAGGTCGGCGGCCCCGTCCGGATGTTCACGCATGCGCCAGCATCTCCACGCCGAGGTTGCCGCGCAGCGTTGGCGCTGCGTAGTCCTGGCGGAAGATGCCGCGGCGCTGCAATTCCGGCACGACGAGATCGACGAAGTCGTAGAGGGGCCGCGGATAATGCGGGAACAGCAGGTTGAACCCATCCGCCGCCCCCGCCTCCAGCCATTCCTGCATGTTGTCGGCGAGCGATTGCGGCGTGCCGTGCAGCACCCGATGGCCCATCGACATGCCCATCACCCGGCCGATCTGGCGGATGCTCATGCCGCGCTGGCCCATGGCGATGATCATATCCTGCCGCGCCCGCGCGGCGTTGCTCGGCGGTAGCGGCGGCAGCGGCCCGTCGGGGTCGAAGCCATAGATATCCAGCCCGCCCGCCAGCCGGCTCACCGCGCGGAGCCCCACCTCGTCATCCACCAGATCGCGCAGGGCCGCGAACTTGTCCTCTGCTTCGGCCATCGTCCGCCCGACGATGGGCATCAGCCCGGGCAGGATCACCATGCGCTCTGGCGCGCGCCCGTATTTCGCCATCCGCCCATGCATGTCCGCACAGAACGCCTGCCCCTCGGCGACGGTGTTCTGCGCGGTGAACACCATGTCCGCTGTCCTGGCCGCCAGTTCCATGCCGACGTTCGACGATCCCGCCTGTGCCACCACCGGCCGGCCCTGCGGGCTGCGCGCCAGGCCCAGCCCACCCTGCCGGCTGAAATGCGCGCCCTCATGGGCGAAGTCGCCTGCCCCGGCGTCCCACAGCCCGACCATCACGTCATGGAACTCGGCCGCGCGTTCGTAGCGGAAGCCGTGCTCGAAATGCGCCTCCCGCCCGAAGTTCAGCGCCTCGTCCTCCAGCTGCGAGGTCACGAGGTTCCACCCCGCCCGCCCGCCGCTGATGTGATCGATCGTCAGGAACCGCCGCGCCACATCCTCCGGCGTGTTGTAGCTGGTCGTCGCCGTCGAGATCAGGCCGATCCGATCCGTCACGGCAGACAGACCGGCAATCGCGCTCAGCGGCTCCAGATAGGCCTGCCGCCCGGTGCGCGGGTTGAAGGGCGGCCGCCCATCCAGCCCCCCGGCGCCGGAGACCGCCACCGAATCCTGGAAGAACAGCGCATCGAGTTTCCCCCGTTCCGCCGTCTGCGCGATATCCACCAGCCCAGCGAAGGACAGGTCGGTCTCGCACACCGCATCCGGATGCCGCCAGCCGGTGGGGTGGCAGCCGGGGGTGTAGAGAAAGGCGCCGAAATGCAGCATCCGTGGGGCCATGTCCGGCATCAATCCTCATCAAAGCAGGCCCGCGCTTGACTTCATCCGGCGCGCGGGCGGATCGTCCAGACCCTAGCAGCGCGCCCCCTACCGTCAAGCGCGCGGCATCGCCCAGGAGACCTCCGCATGCGGCAGATCAAGCTCGGCGTATCGATGATCGGGCTGGGCTATCACCCCGCCGCCTGGCGCCATCCGGATACGCCGCCGGGCGGCAACATGTCGCTCGACCACTTCATCAACGTCACCAAAATCGCCGAGCGCGGCCTGTTCGACATCGCCTTCCTCGCGGACGGCGTCGGCATCCGCGCCTATGACGAGCCGCCCGGCGCGCTGTCGCACATGTCCAACAACGTGCAGTTCGAGCCGCTGACCCTGCTCTCCGCCCTGGCGATGGTCACCACCCATATCGGCCTCGTCGCCACTGCTTCCACCACCTACAACGAGCCGTACCACGTCGCCCGCAAGTTCGCCTCGCTCGACCATATCAGCGCCGGCCGGGCGGGCTGGAACGTGGTGACCTCGCGCACCGACTCCGAAGCGCAGAACTTCAACCTTCCCGCCTCCCCCGGCTATGACGACCGCTACGAACGCGCCATCGAATTCGTCGATGTCGTGCGAGGCCTGTGGGATTCGTGGGAAGAAGACGCCTTCGTCCGCGACCAGGCCAGCGGCCTGAACTTCCATCCCGAAAAAATGCACTACCTCGACCACAAGGGAAAACACTTCGCCGTCCGCGGCCCCCTGAACGTCGCCCGCACGCCGCAGGGCCACCCCGTCATCGTCCAGGCCGGCGCGTCCGACCAGGGCCGCGAGCTCGCAGCCGCCACCGCCGACGTCATCTACGCCGCCTCGCAAACCCTGGAGGAGGGCCGGGCCTTCTACGCCTCGGTGAAGGGCCGCATGGCCAAATACGGCCGCCACCCCGACGAGCTCAAGATCATGCCCGGCCTGCTCGCCGTGGTCGGTGAGAGCGAGCAGGAGGCGCAGGACAAATACGGCGTGCTGCAGGAGCTGATCGACCCGCTGGTCGGCCTCGCCCAGCTCTCCGCCTCGATGGGCGACCTGCGCGGCTATGATCTCGACGGCCCGGTGCCGCGCCTGCCGGAATGGCGCATGCGCAGCCGGGCGCAGATCTTCTACGACCTCGCCCAGCGCCACGGCTACAGCATCCGCCAGCTCTACACCGCGATCGCGGCCGGCAACGGCCACCGCCAGGCCATCGGCACCCCCGCGATGATCGTCGATCAGATGGAGGAGTGGTTTCGCGCGGAGGCCGCCGACGGCTTCAACGTGCTCGCCACCCACATGCCGGCCGGCCTGTCCGATTTCGTCGATCACGTGGTCCCGGAAATGCAACGCCGCGGCCTCTACCGCACCGCCTACGAAGGCCGTACCCTGCGCGCCAACCTCGGCGTGCGCGAGCCGCCCAATCGCTACAGCCTCATGCAACAGGAGCAGGCGGGATGACCGGCAGCAGACAGACGAACGCGTCCTTCTTTCGGGCAGGAAAAATCCTGCCTCTCCTCCTCACCTGCCTCCTCGCCACCCCAGCCCCCGCCCAAGACCTGCGCATCGGCATGAAGGCGGCGGTCGATGCGTCCGATCCGCACCAGTCCTACACCCCCAACCGCAACGTGCAGTTCCATGTCTGGGAGCCGCTGGTGGCGCAGGACGTGCACGTCCGTGCCGCCCCCGGCCTCGCCACCTCCTGGCGCGCGATCGAGCCGACCTTGTGGGAGTTCAAGCTCGCCGCTGCGAAGTTCTCCGACGGCACGCCCTTCGGCGCGGAGGACGTGATCTTCTCCATCAACCGCGCCCGCGCCGCCGAGGGCGTGCGCACCTACCGCATCTACGTGCGTGACATCGTGGCGATGGAGGCGGTGGACGCACGCACCGTGCGCATGCGCACCCGCGCCCCCGCACCGCTGCTGCCGGCCAACCTCGCCGCCTTCAGCATCGTCTCCGCCCGCGCGGCGGAAGGCGCGGTCGAGGCCGACTTCAACGGCGGCCGCGCCGCCCCCGGCACCGGCCCCTATCGTTGGGTCAAGTTCACCCCGGGATCGGACGTGACCCTCGATCGCAACCCGCAATGGCGCGGCGCCCAGGAGCCGTGGCAGAAGGTGACCTTCCGCTTCGTGCCCAACGACAGTGCCCGCACCGCCGGCCTGCTCGCCGGCGATCTCGACCTGATCGACACGGTCCCCCCCAGCCTCTACGCCCGCGTCTCGGAGAGCGAGCGGACAAAGCTGCTGTCCACAACATCGGGTTTCACCCTCTACTTCCATCTCGACCAGTTCCGCGACCGCTCCCCCTTCGTCGTCGGCACCGACGGCAAGCCGCTCGACCGCAATCCCCTGCGCGATCTGCGGGTGCGCCGGGCGATGAGCATGGCGCTCAACCGCACCGCGATCGCCGAACGCGCGATGGAGGGCGGGGCCGAACCCGCCGGCCAGTTCATGCCCCCGGGCTTCGACGGGCATGAGGCGGGGCTCGCGATCCCCCCCTACGATCCCGCCGCCGCCCGCCGCCTGCTGGCCGAGGCCGGCTACCCCCAGGGCTTCGGCCTGACCCTGCACTGCACATCCGACCGTTACGCCGGCGACGGCCGCGTCTGCCAGACGGTCGCGCAGATGCTCACCACCATCGGCATCAAATCCGCCGTCGAGGCGCTGCCCTCGGCCGTCTTCTTCCGCCGTGCCGGCACCGCGACGACGGAGACGGAATTCAGCGCCCAGATGGCGATCTACAGCAACCTCAGCGGCATCGGGGCGGAAAACATGAACGCCGTCGTCCGCACGCTGGACGGCGTGCGCGGCGTTGGCACCACCAACCGCGGCCGCTTCAGCAACCCCGAGCTCGACCGGCTGCTGACCGAAGCCGATGCCAGCCTCGATCCCGCGCAGCGCGACCCCCTGGTCGCCCAGGCCACACGTTTCGCGATGGATCAGGTCGGCGTCATCCCGATCTTCCACATGAAGGGAAGCTGGGGCCTGCGCCGCGCCCTGACGATGACGCCGCGCGGCGACCAATACACCTACGCGACGGACGTTCGCACCGCGCCCTAACCTGCCCCCCGGTCGGCCAGCATCGCCAGGGCCACCTCGGCGCCGGCGAGGATTTCGACCAGCCTGAGCCGGTCGCTGCGGGCTGCCGGCGTGGCGTCCCCGGCCGGGCGCAGCCGCTCGGCGGCGTCGCGCAGGGTCTGGTCGTAATGCGTGCGTGTGCCGACCCGCCGTGCCGTCGCCTCGAACCGGCGCAGGTCGCGGGCGCGGTGCTCCATGGCGACGACCGCTGCGTCGTCCGCCCCGGCGATGCCGGCCACCGGGTCCATGATCCCGCTGGCGAGAGCCGTGTCGAAGCAGCTCCGGGCCTCCTGCTCGTAGCGTTTGCGCAGGTCGCGCAGGCGCTCCCGGCGCTCGGCCGTCTGCGCGGTGCGGCCGTCGCAGGCCTCGATCAGGCTGATCGCGCGCTTCAGGTCCTGCTCGGCCACCACCATGTCGGGCGGCAGGGCGGGTGCGGCCTCGATGGTGGCGAGCGCGAGATCCAGCGCCCCATCTGTCGCGCCGCGCAGGCCCGCCAGCCCCTGTTGCGCCGCCAGCCGTTCGGTCAGGGCAATGAGCCACGTGCAATCCGGCCACAGCGCCAGCAGGGCTGCGAGCAGCGTCGGCAGTTGCGCCGGGCGCCGCTGCGCCGCCTCCGTCAGGATCGCGCCAAGGGCCGGTTGCGGATCTGCCCCGCTCGCCGCCAGCGTCTGCACTTCGGCGGCGCAGTGCAGCACGGTGGCGATGTTGGCGGCGATCATGGCGAAATCGGCAGGCTGCAGGCCGGTCTCCACGGTCCAGTCGGCCGGCGCGCTGGCCTGCATCAGCTCGCGTGCGGCCATCGGCCAGAGCATCCGCCCGGCTGCCAGCAGCCGCCCGGAGTCCGCGGTGGTCGCCCCGGCGGCGACCGCCTCGACCTCCGCCACCTCCCTCGCGGCGAGCCGGCTGAGATGCAGGGCGATCGTCGGCAGCACGCTGCGCGGGATCGCCGGGCTGCCGCGGCGCCAGTTGGCGGCGGGCACGATCACCGCGTCGAGCGGCAGGAACAGCAGCCGCCCCAGCCGCAGCGGCCGCGGCGGGCGCAGCGCCAGCAGGCGCGGGCGCAGCGGCGCGATCACCTCATCGGCGGCCCCCCGGCTCGGCAGGGCGTCCACCATGGCGACGACGCGGGCGATCTTCGCCACCTCGGCTTCGGCGAGATCATGCACAACGGCGCGCAGGGCCGCGCGCGGAGGGGTGTTCGTCATCTCAGGCCGCTCCACGGTTGTCGAGGCTGGCGGCCACGAGCTGTTCGTTGCGGGCAATCAGGTCGTGCAGGGTTACGCCGGTGCGCCAGTCTTCCATCAGCGGAATCTTCCGGCGATGGCGCGTCAGTTCGGACTGCATGTCCAGCCCCACCCGCAGCCAGTCCGACGCCTCCTTCGGGATCACCGGCAGCATCACCACGATCTCGCCGAGGATGCCCGCGCGTTCCGGCAGGGTTTTGGCGTGTTCCCACATCGGCACGATGCGGTCCCAGCCATCGGCGAGCCATTCCGAGCGGGCGAGCAGCCGCGCCAGCTCATCGCCGCCGCTGCGCCAGCGCTGGATCAGGCCAGGCAGATCGCCGGTCAGCCCGCGCGCCTCCTCCAGCGTTGATTCCGTGCAGGCGACCGCGAGATCGCAGACCATCGCCAGCAACCCCGCCTCAGTGCCGCCATCCTCGCCGTGGCGCTGCCACCACTCCGCCGCCTCCCGGCGCATTCGGGTCATCGCGCCGCACAGTACCGGCAGCCGGGCGCTTGCAACCCCGGAGCCGATGCCGACGGGCACATAGAGGCTGGCGAGCTGTTCCAGCAGCGCTGCCACCGCCGGTGGCAGCAGCCCGAGCTTCGGGGCGACCCGCGCGGTGGCCGCGCGGGCGCGCGCTTCCAGCCCCATCGCCGTCTCCTGCTCCGGCGGCAGGCTCTGGCTGCCGGGCGGCTCCATCTGGCGGATCAGCGCCAGCAGCAGATCGAAGTTCGTGCGTGTGGCCGCCCGCGACTGCTCGGCGGCGGCCCGTTCGGCCGCCTGGCGGGCGTCCCGGCCGGCGAGGCCCTCGGCGGCGACCTCCATCATCGCGGCGCGGATGCCGGCCGGGGTGATCGCCTTCTGCCCTGCAACGAGCGAGACGAGCCGCAGATCATGCAGAGTGGGCCGGCAGATCGTGTCGATCTCGGTCCAGGCGAGAATGTAGACGCCCCGCCCGCCGGCGGGATTGGGCACGAGCAGTTCCAGCGGCGCGCGCTCCCCGGGGCGCACGCGGGTGCCGGCCAGCATCGGCGTGGTGAACGGCACCGCCACCCCCCGCTCCAGGAACGTGGAGGGGAAATAGCCCATGATCGGCTTTGGCAGCCGGCCGTCCTGCAGCAGCGCCATCGACATGCCAGGGATCCCGGTCGGCCACCCGGAGACACGGGAACCGATCAGGCAAACCTATTCGCCGCGGGTAAACAAAACCTTATCGCGCTTGCCAGACCGGCTTGCGCTTTTCCAGGAAGGCGCGCTGGGCGTTACGGAAATCCTCGGTGTGGATGAAGTCGCTGACCGCACGGTCCTCCTCCGCCGTGATTGGCAGCGGGCCGCGCAGTTTGCGCAGGGCCGCCTTGTGGAAGCGCGCCGAGAGCGGGCTGCCGGAGGCGATCCGGGCGGCGAGCGCCATCGCCTCCGCCTCCACCTGCCCGTCGGCGACAACCCGGCTGAGCAGGCCCTTTTCGTACGCCTCGCGGCCGGAGAAGATGCGGCCCTCGATCAAGATCTCGGCCACCACCCCGGTGCCGGCGATCTGGATGATCGGGTCGATCTCGGCGTAGGGGTACCAGATGCCGAGGTTGCGGGCGGTGATCCCGAAGCGCATCCCTTCGCCGCCGACGCGGAAGTCACACATGGTCGCGATGCCCGCACCGCCGCCGAGGCAGTAGCCCTCGATCAGCGCCACGACCGGGTGGCGGCACAACCGGACGGACTGCATGGAGTCGTGCAGCACCTGCGCGTAGATGTCCTCCGCCGCCTGGGTGCCGCGCTCTTCGGCGAAGGCGGAGATGTCGGCCCCCGCGCAGAAGGCCTGCCCGCCGGCTCCGCGCAGCACCACCACCCGCAGGTCGTCCAGCGCCGAGAGTGCCTCCATCGTCGCCTGCAAGCCCTGCCACATCGACAGGTTGAAGCAGTTGCGCACCTGCGGGCGGTTGAAGGTGACGGTGGCGATCTCGCCGTCGCGCGTGATCGGCATCTCGGGATGCAGGGGGGTCATGACGTGCTCCTTCCTATCTGTCGTCCATGCTCGGCCGGCCGGTCAGGTGGCGCCAGTGGTGCCAGAGCAGCCGTGCCGCCAGCGCGCGGTGGGGCCGCCAGCTCTCGGCCAGGGCGCGCAGCGGCTTTTCCGTCGGGCGCGCCGGCAGGCCCTTGATGTCGGCGGCCGCGCCGGCGAGAGCCAGGTCGCCGGCGGGGAACACGTCCGGGCGGGCGAGGGCGAAGACCAGATAGACCTCCGCCGACCAGCGGCCCATGCCGGGGGTGGCGACGATCGCGGCCACCGCATCCTCGTCCGGCATCGAAGCCAGCGCCGCCGCGTCCAGCCGGCCCTCGGCGAAGGCAGCGGCGAGCGCGCGGGCGTGGCCGAGCTTCGGGCGCGACAGGCCGGCGCCGAGCAGGGCCTGATCGTCGAGCGCCAGCACCGCCTGCGGCGTCGGGCCGCCGGGCAAGGCGGCGACGCGCTGCCAGATCGCCGCGGCCGCCTGGTTGCTGATCATCTGGCCGACGATCGCCTGGAGCAGCCCCGCGAAGCCGGCCGGGCGCACCCGCCAGGGCAGCGGCCCGGCCGCCGGTTCGATCCGCGCGAGATCGGGGTCATGTGCCACCAGGGCGGCGAGGCCGGCACGGGCGGCGGGCGGCGGGTGGGGGAAGGGGGTCACCGCCGCTTCGTGCCTCCGTCTCTTTCGAAATGCAACGGCGCTGCGATAGCTCTGCGCAAACCGATCGAAGCGGGCTATTGTAACAGGCATGGATATCGTCTCGGTCGTCGCGCCTCCGCCGCACATCCTGGTCATCGATGACGACCGGGAGATCCGCGATCTGCTCGCCCGCTTTCTGGAACGCCAGCGGCTGCGGGTGACCGCCGTGCGCGATGCGCGGGAGGCGCGGCGGGCGCTGCCGAACGGGCATTTCCAGCTCATCGTGCTCGATCTGATGCTGCCCGGCGAGAGCGGGCTGGAATTCGCCAAGTGGCTGCGGACCCATTCCAGCGTCCCCCTCGTGATGCTGACGGCGATGGGCGAGGAGGCGGATCGGATCGCCGGCCTTGAACTGGGGGCGGATGACTATCTGGCCAAGCCGTTCAATCCGCGCGAGCTGCTCGCCCGCATCCGGGCCGTGCTGCGCCGGGCGGATGCGCCGGCGGACCGGCCGGATGAGAAGCCGGCGCGGGGGTTGCTGTTCAACGGCTGGACGCTGGAGCCGGCGCGGCGGCGGTTGCTGAACCCCGATGCGGTGGAGGTGCCGCTGACCGGCGGCGAGTATGATCTGCTGGTGGCGCTGTTGGAACGGGCGAACAAGGTGCTGACGCGGGATATGCTTCTGGACCTGTTGCGCGGGCGGCAGGCGGGGCCGTTCGACCGCGCGATCGATGTTGCCATCAGCCGGCTGCGCCGCAAGCTGGAGGACAACGGGCGCCAGGCGCAGTTGATCAAGACGGTGCGTGGCGGGGGCTACGTGCTCGCGGCCGAAGTCACCCGTCTCTAGGCCGGTGGCATGGCGGCTGCCTTTGTGGCCGCGCAGCCTCGGCGGGCGGACCGCGGTTTTCCTGCTGGCCGCGCTGACGCTGGTGCAGACGGCGGGGCTGACCATCCATGCGCTCGACCGCGTTGATCTGCAGCGGCTGGGGCAGTTGCACGAGGTGGCGCAGCAGGCGATCGGGGCCTATCGGACCGTGATGCTCGCGCCGATCGAACTTCGGGCGGATGTGGCGCGGGAGATCGACCTTTCGGGCAATGCCTCGGTGGTGTGGGGGCCGGTGCCGATGATCGGGGTGCCGCCCCTGCCGCCGACGGATGCGGTGGTGCAGCGGCAGTTGCGGGCGGACATGCTGCTGGTGCCGATGCCGCTTTCGCAGCGGCCGCGAGACTACATCTTTCTCGGCGGGCCGGCGGCGGGAAAGATGGCGATCGCACTGCGGCTGCCGAGCGGGAACTGGGTGACGGTGCTGAGCCTGCTGCCGGCGCCGCGGCCGTGGCATTCCGGGGCGTTCCTCGGCGCGTTTCTGCTGATGAGCGGGGCGGCGGCGATCCTGACGTTGTGGGCGGTGCGGCGGTTGACCGGGCCGGTGGAGACGCTGGCTGCGGCGGCCGAGGCGCTGGGGCGGGATGTCAACGCCAAGCCGCTGCCGGAGGGCGGGCCGAGCGAGGTGGCGACGGCGGCGGCGGCGTTCAACACGATGGCCGCGCGCATTCGCCGGTTCGTGGAGGACCGGACCTTCATGCTGACGGCGATCGGGCATGATCTGCGGACACCGATCACGCGGCTGAAATTGCGGGCCGAGTTTGTGGACGACGACGAGTTGCGGACGAAGATGCTTGGCGACCTCGATCAGCTGGAGGCGATGGTGGGGGCGACGCTGGCGTTCGGGCGGGATGTGGCGTTGCAGGAGCAGGCGACGCGGGTGGATCTGGTGGCGCTGATCCGGACGGTGCTGGACGAGACGGCGGATGCGCAGGCTGAGGAGCTGGCGCTGGGCTATGAGGGGGTGGACAGCCTGGCGGTGTTGGCGCGGCCGATGGCGTTGAAGCGGGCGCTGACCAATCTGGTGATCAATGCGGTGAATTACGGCGGCGGCGCCCGGGTGCATCTGCATGCGCCGGCGGATGGGGTGGTGCGGCTGGATGTGGAGGATGACGGGCCGGGGATTCCCGACGATGAGCTGCAGCGGGTGTTCCTGCCGTTTCATCGGGTGGATGCCAGCCGGAACAATGACCGGGGGGGGATGGGGCTGGGGCTGCCGATCGCGCGGAATATCCTGCGGGCGCATGGGGGGGATGTGGCGGTGGCGAACCGGGCGGAGGGGGGGCTGCGGGTGACTGTGACGTTGCCGTTGTGAGAGATTTGATTGCAATAACGTAACAAAATGGGCGTGGTTTGGCGGGGATGGGCGTGGCCTGATTTTCAGTGGGGCGGGCTAGGGCGGGCGTAGGCGGACGGCGAGGTGGCGCGGAGCAGCAGCGCACGTGTGGGGTGCGGGTGGGTTTGCGGGCGCGTGGTGGTGGGGCGGGGGGTGCGGCGGGGCGCGGGACGGCGGCGGGTGGCGCGGCGGGCGGTTGCCGGGCGGGACTTGACCGGGGCATGGGCGCGGATTGAGGGCGCCGGGGCGGGCGCGGGTGTGGCGAGTGTTCCCGCCTGCCAGCTCGCGAACAGGTCCTGGAGTTGCTGCATGGCCTGGGTGAGGGAGGCGTGCAGGGCCAGCAGGGCCTTGGCGCGGCCGCTGCCGAGGGCGGCGGCGATCCGGATGAGGGCCTGCAGGGCGGTCAGGAGCGGTGCGAGGATTGTGGGGAGGTTGGTCATGCGTTATTTATGCAGACGTTCTCCTCGCGCGTCAACGGAATATTTTCAGGGTCTCGGCGGTGTTGTGGGTATCCGGGAGGTTAGCCGTGCTTGTCGGGCTCGGGCTTCGTTTGCACGGACCAGGGGGCTGGCGCGTCGGCCTTGTCGGCTGCGGCGGTGGCGGCGGTTTTTTGGACTTTGCCGGGGGTGTGGTGGGCGGGGGCGTAGATGGCGTAGAGCTGCATCGGCGTCGTGCCGGTGTTGGTGATGTTGTGCCAGGCGCCGGCGGGGACGAGGACGCACCAGCCGTCTGACACGTACTGGTCGAGGGTCAGCTCGTCTTTTGCCGGCCCCATCTGGACCCGGCCGCGGCCGGCGTCGAGGCGGAGGAACTGGTCGGTCTCGGGGTGGGCTTCGAGGCCGATGTCGCCGCCGACGGGGATCGACATCAGGGTGACCTGCAGGTAGCGGCCGCTCCAGGCGACGGCGCGGTAGTTGGGGTTTTCCTTGGTGGCCTGCTCGATGTCGAAGGCGTGGGGTTTTGGGCCGATGTCGGAGATGGGTTTGGGGGGCATGAGGGGTCTCCGGACGGGTGCAGCGCGGAGGCACTCTCGCGGGGTGGGGTGGGGGGAGGTAGCGTCGGAAGATACCTAGCGGGGAATGCGGGATTGCCGGCGAAGCGGGCGGAACGAGAGGGTGGGCGGAATGTGTGTGCTGGTCGGTAGAGGGTGTCTTGCCCGGCATTCGCGTCGGGCTTTGGGGGGGTGGCCGATCGTACTTGTTTGTATATACAAATTGTGGTAACAAAAACTCGTGTTCGAATGGGACAATGCGAAGAACGCCGAGAACCTTAGAACCCATCCACAAAGAAGTTGAGTCGTTGGAATCGGATGTGATTCGCTGTTCCGCGTGACGATTCGCGGAGGGATCATGACCTGGACGGCAGAACATCGGCGAGCAGCGGATCGGCGCGGTTTGCGCTATCCGAGCGACATGA
>CAMCJI010000027.1 GCA_945874805.1 Asaia bogorensis
GCTGCAAGGCAAGCCTACCGATTTTGTGTTCCCGCCCGAGGGCGTGCCGACAGAACTTGGCGCATGTGCCCTGCTGCGCAGTTCTGCGCGCCCACATGCTGCGGCGCTGTATCATGAGTGGTGGATGGGCGCGGAGGGCCAGGCGATCCTGGTCAAGGGCGGCAAATACTCGAGCCGCACCGACGTTGCGCCACCAGAGGGTAGCACTCCGCTATCGCAGCTGAAGCTGCTCACCTTGGACTACGCGGACTACAAGAAGAACCGCGACAAAATCCTCGACCAGATGGCCAAGATATTCGGGGGCGAATGGGGCAATTGATGGCGAAAGCCGCGCCGGCACCAAACAGCTTGCTGCGCCCCCCCCGCGCTCGGCGTTTTGGAATGCAGGGTCTGGTACTCGGCCTGGCCGTGGTGATGCTGTTGTTCCTGGTCGCCTATCCGTTGTTTTGGCTGCTGCTTGGGGCATTCGGCCTGCCGCAGTCCTTCGAACTGAGCAGTCTCGAGCGTGCCTTGACCCGGCCGCAGAACTACACGGCGCTGATGAACACGCTGCAACTCGCGGGCGGTGCGGGGTTGATGAGTGTGGTGCTCGGCGTGCCGCTGGCCTGGGCGACAGCGAGAAGCAACATGCCATTCCGCCGCGCGGTGCATGCGTTGGTCGCTCTGTCGTACATTACCCCGCCCTACCTGACGGCGCTTGCCTACATCATCCTGCTTGGGCCGGAGGCCGGCCATTTTAATCGGCTGCTGCGTTACCTGTTTGGGATGGAGGCGGGGCCCTTCAATATCTTTAGCATGCCCGGCGTGATCTTCGTCATCGGCATTCATGTCTTTGCCTTCACTTACTTTCTGACCTATGGCGCGCTGCGTTCAATCGATGCGTCGCTGGAGGAGTCTGCGCAGATTCTCGGTGCACGGCGCTGGCAGACAGCGTTGCGCGTCAACCTGCCACTGGTCGCGCCCGCCATCACCGGAGGCGCGCTGCTGGCCGCCATCGACTCATTGGCCCTCTTCGGTCCCCAGGCGATCATCGGCATGCCGGCGCAGATCGTGTTCCTGCCAACACGTATCTACGCCACGATAGGAGGATATCCGCCGCGCTGGGGAGAGGCGTCTGCGCTGTCGCTGGTGCTCGTGGCACTGACGGTTATGGGACTGGCCCTGCAACGCTACTTCCTCGATCGGCGGTCCTACGTCACCATCGGTGGGCGTGGTGCGCGGACGCAGACGGTCGGGCTGGGTGGGTGGCGATGGGTTCTGCTGGGCTTTTGTGGAATGGTCGTCTTCGCCAGCGCGCTGGCACCAGTTGGGGTGCTGACGCTGACCGCGTTTTCCAAGAGCTGGATCGAGCCGCCGTCCTTTGCCAATTTTACCACCGCGCATTTTGCGACCGCGCTGTTCCTCGATCAGATCGCTGTGCGGGGCATCCTGAACAGCTTCCGCCTGGCCGCCGCCGCCGCGGCCATTGCAGTCGCCATCGGTGCCGCGGTGGCTTATCTGGACCTGCGAACCACAATTCGTGGCCGACGCATACTCGACTATCTTGCAATCCTGCCGCTGGGTCTGCCGGGCACTGTCATGGCCGTGGCGGTTCTGCTGGCGTTCATTCGCGTGCCGCTGCCGATCTACGGCACGATCTGGATTCTGCTCATCGCCTACGTCGCGCGCTTCATCCCATTCGCCACTCGCAGTGCCAATGCGACGTTCCGCCAGGTCGATCCATCCTTGGAGGAAGCCGGCCGCATTGTTGGGGCTTCCTGGTGGCAGAGTATCCGCCACATTCTCGTGCCGCTGTCGCGTCCAGGCCTGCTTGTGGCGTTCCTGATGGTGTTCATTCCGGCCTTTAGCGAGCTTAGCGCCACCATCCTGCTCTACACTGGCGGCACAGAGACGATCGCAATTGCGATCTACCGGTTGAACGATCTGGGGCAGTTGGAAGTGGTGTCAGCCCTGGCTGTCTTCACCATCGCCGTTGTCCTGACGCTCAGCGCGCTGGTCAACCTGCTGTCGGGCCCGGCGGCGACCGAAGCTCCGGCGCGAGGTTAGGCGATGGCATTCATAGAGATAGAAGGCATAGACAAGCGCTTTGGCGATTTCCGGGCACTGGCCGATATCGACATGGCTATCGAGTCGCGTGAGTTCGTTACCTTCCTTGGCCCATCCGGCTGCGGCAAGACGACGATGCTGCGCACGCTCGCCGGCTTCCTCGTACCTGACGGCGGCACGATCCACGTGGACGGCGTGCTGCTGTCGACACCGCAGGGCGTGGTCCCACCGGAGGAGCGCCGGATGGGGATGGTGTTCCAGAATTACGCGGTCTGGCCGCACATGTCGGTATTTGAGAATGTCGCCTTCGGCCTTCGCATTGCGCGGGTTGCGCGGGTGCAGATTGAGGAGCGGGTGAGGCGGGTGCTGTCGGCGGTTGGGCTTGATGGTCTCGAAACCCGCCATCCGGGCCAGTTGTCCGGCGGGCAGCAGCAGCGTGTGGCGTTGGCGCGCTCGCTCGTGGTCGAGCCCTCGATTCTGCTGCTCGATGAGCCGCTCTCCAACCTGGATGCCAAGCTGCGCGAACGCATGCGCAGCGAGTTGAAGGATCTGCAGCGGCGGACAGGCATCACCTTCATCTACGTCACCCATGACCAATCCGAGGCGATGGCGCTGTCGGACCGGATTGTCGTGTTCAACAAGGGCAAGGTGCAGCAGGTGGGTACACCGCGCCAGGTCTATGAGCGGCCTGCGAACCTGTTCGTTGCTGACTTCATGGGACTGGTGAACAAAGTGCCTGGAACGGTCACCGGGCGGCACGATGGCCAAGTGCAGGTACAGGTCGGTACTCATAGCATCCTTGCGCATTCCCGCGAGGGAGGCAGCGGTGCCACTGCCGCGGTCATCCTGGCGATCCGGCCTGAGGCAATCAGCTTTGGCGCGGATGCAGGCAGCAACGTTCTGAACGGCACGGTTATTGACAGCACCTTTCTGGGCAATATCGTCGAACATCAGGTCGATATCGGTGGCAATATCCTGCGAGTGCAAGGCGGTCGTTGGGCATCGTATGACCCCGGTACATCAGTACAGCTATCTATACCCTTGCACGAATGCTTCGCCGTGCAGGATGATATCTAACGCATGCAACAGAAATACAACAGTCAAGGCTGATGGTGATGGCAGCAAGAAAACCGAGAAACCTGCTCTTCATCATGTCGGATGAGCACAACAAGCGCGTGCTCGGCGTTGACGGGCACCCAATGATCAAAACACCCAACCTCGACAAGCTGGCGCGCGGGGGGGTGCGCTTTACTGACGCCTACTGCAATTCTCCGATATGCGTACCGTCGCGTGCCAGCTTTCAGACGGGCCGCTATGTTCACGATATCCGGTTTTGGGATAACGCCATCGCTTATGACGGCAGTGTGCCCTCTTGGGCGCACAGGCTGAAGGCGGCCGGCCACCGCGTGGACTCGATTGGCAAGTTGCATTTCCGGAGTGCCGACGACGATAACGGGTTCACCAAGGAGCACATCCCCTTGCATGTCGTCGATGGCGTCGGTGACCCGATTGGCATGCTGCGTGACCCGCCGCTGCCGCGGGTTGCCGCCCTCAAGCTGGCGGCCGATGCAGGCTGCGGGGATTCCAGCTATCAGGGCTACGACGATCGGATAACTGCAGGGGCCCAGGATTGGTTGCGCGAGCGTGCCGCGTCGCCCGACGCGAAGCCGTGGGTGCTTTTCGTCTCCCTCGTCTGTCCACATTTTCCCCTGATATCGAGGGCGGAATGGTACGACCTCTACCCGGAAAGCGAAGTCCCCTGGCCTGCGATGTTTGATCCTGCACAGCGGACATCGCATCCCTTCATCGACGCCATGCGCAAGTGTCAGATCTACGATCAGGGCTTCGACGATCCTGCCAAGGTGCGGCGTGCCATCGCCGCCTATTTCGGCATGGTCAGCTTCGTCGACTACAATGTGGGCCTGCTGATGCGGACTCTTGCGGAGCAAGGGCTGGATGGCGATACCCGCGTTATCTACACGAGCGATCACGGCGATAACCTCGGCACACGAGGGCTGTGGGGCAAGTCCAACATGTACGAAGAATCTTCAGGCGTGCCGATGATCATGGCTGGGCCAGACGTGCCGCAGGGCGTGGTGTGCCGTGAGCCAGTGTCACTGGTGGATGCGTTCCCAACCATCGTCGATTGCGTAGGACTGGCCCCACACCCGGATGACACCGGTCTGCCGGGGGCGGGTCTGCTGGATATCGTGGACGGAACCGCCGCTGCCCGAACCGTGATGAGCGAGTATCACGCAGCAGGGGCTGCAACCGGCGCCTTCATGATCCGGCATGGCAGCTTCAAATACGTCCATTACGTTGGCATGCCGCCACAATTGTTCGATCTCGCCAGTGACCCCGGGGAGACGTGCGATCTTGGCCAGGATACTGCGTATCGGGGTGTGCTGGCAGCCTGCGAACGCGATCTGCGCCGGGTGGTCGACCCTGATGCGGCTGACGCGCTCGCCCGCTCGGATCAGGCTGCCAAGATCGCCGCCCTTGGCGGCCGCGAAGCTATCCTCGCCAAGGGAAGCTTTGGGTTCTCGCCCGTTCCCGGCACAACGCCGGTTTACAACTAGGATAGCCGGCTTGGCGCAGAGGTCTTCTGTTCCGGTGGGGGACGCACCCTCTTGCTGCTCCCGGCTAGAGCAGCGGGAGGGCAGGGCGGCGCTACCGATCGCGACATCGCGTGCCGGGCAGCGCCCGGCACGGCTGGTGACGCTGCCAGGCGGCGGGTTTCGAATGGGTACGGAATCCCCCCCGCTCCCGCAGGATGGGGAGGGTCCCTCGCGGCGGGTTGACATCCAACCCTTCGCAATCGACCCGCTGGCAGTGACAAACAGCGCCTTCACTGCCTTCGTGGCTGCAACCGGGTATCAGACCGAGGCAGAGCGCGACGGCTGGTCGCTGGTTTTCCTGCCATTCGCGGCCAGCAGCCACGTCACGACCCGCTCTACCCAGGCGCCTTCCTGGTGGTGCCGGGTCGAGGGCGCATGCTGGCGGCATCCCGAAGGGCCAGGGACGGATATCCTGTCGCGCATGGATCATCCTGTGGTTCAGGTCAGCTGGCACGATGCCAGCGCCTTTGCCGCCTGGGCCGGCGGGCGCCTGCCGAGCGAGGCGGAGTGGGAATATGCTGCCGCTGCCGGCCGCTCAGGCACACGGTTTCCATGGGGAGACCAAGAGCCTGACGATAGCAGCTTTCAACCCTGCAACATTTGGCAGGGCCGCTTTCCCGATCAGAACAGCATCGCTGACGGCTACCTCGGTACAGCGCCCGCCGACGCTTTCCGGCCAAATGCGTTCGGGCTGCACAACATGGCGGGCAATACCTGGGAATGGTGCGCTGACACATTCCGCATCCGCTCGCTCGCGCGCGCAGCTAGGCTGCGCAACGATTCGGCCCGCGCAGAGAATATACGTCTGCTGAAAGGTGGCTCATATCTCTGCCACCGATCCTACTGTTATCGCTATCGAATTGCTGCCCGCACTGGCGCGACCGCTGACAGCGCGACCGGGCATGTTGGGTTTCGCCTGGTCTTTGACGCCGTCTGAACCAGTATCCCCCGCCAACAGGATCGAGAGCACCCCATGCGTCCAGCCAACCTGATCGTGATCATGTCTGACGAGCACCACCCCCGCGCGATGGGTGCAGCGGGGCACCCCTTTGCGATCACGCCGAACCTCGACCGGCTCGCAGCGAACGGAACGCGGTTTGACGCTGCCTACTGCAATTCCCCGATCTGCGTGCCCTCGCGCGCCTCGTTCGCCACCGGGCGCTACGTCCACACACTGGGAACCTGGGACAACGCCATCGCTTATGACGGCAGCGTCCCCGGATGGGGCCACGCGTTGCAGCAGCGCGGCCACCGCGTCGATTCCATTGGTAAGCTGCACTACCGGAATGCCGAGGACTCCACTGGATTCGATCGGCAGTACCACGCCATGCACATCTATGGCGGCTACGGCATGGTCTGGGGCGCGCTGCGCAGCGGCGAAGCGGATTTCAGCGCGCGCGCGCATGTGATGATGGACCCGATGGGGCCCGGCATGTCGAAATACAACATCTACGATGACCGGATCGCCACGGAGGCCGAACGCTGGCTCGCTGATGCCGCGGCCACACCGGGGGACCAACCTTGGGTACTCTATCTCGGCTTCGTCGCACCACATTTTCCGTTGACGGTGCCGCAGGAATTCCTGGACCTCTACCCCGTGGAGAAGATGCCGTCTCCCCGTCTGCATCCAAAGGATGGCCACCCGCGGCATCCCTGGCTGGAGCGTAGCCATCAGCTCCACCCGGTGGATGACGCGTTCGACGATGAGCGCCGGCGGCTGGCAACCGCCTGCTATTACGGCCTGTGCACCTGGATCGACCGCCAGGTGGGCCGGGTGATGACTGCGCTGGAGGTGAACGGCCTCACGGAGACGACGCGGGTTATCTATACATCCGACCATGGCGACAACATTGGCGCACGCGGGATGTGGGGTAAAAGCACGCATTACGACGATGCCGCCGGTGTGCCGATGATCATTGCCGGACCGGGTATCGCGCGCGGACAGGTCTGCAAGACCCCGGTGAGTCTCGTTGATCTTGCACCAACCATCATGGATGGAGTTGGGCAGGATCCCTACGCCTGGGCAGCCGGTGGGCCAGGCATCCTGCCGGGCAAGTCGCTGTTCCAGATCGCAGCCCAGCCCGACGATGCCACGCGCACCGTATTCTCGGAGTATCACGCATTCGCCTCACCCTCAGCGACCTTCATGCTGCGAAACGGGCGTTATAAATACAATCACTACGTCGGCTACGAGCCTGAGCTGTTTGATCTCGAGAACGATCCCGGCGAAGCACAAAACCTCGCGGCGGACCTCGGGCATGCCGCTATCCTGGCCGACTTCCAGGCGAAATTGCGCAGCATGCTCGACCCGGATGCCCTGGACGCGGCAGCCAAGGCGGATCAGGCTGCCTTGATCGCGCGGTTTGGCGGTCCCGAGAAGGCAAGCAACATCGGCGCCCCGGGGGCCACGCCTGCCCCGGTCTGATCCAGGGCGGCGGGAAGTTGCGGGCCGGCGGGGGTATCGCCGCCCCGGCATCTGCTGCCTTCTGACGATCTCCACCCCGATGGAACGGGTCAGGTATCCACCTGTGCGAAGGTTCTGCTGCCGAGCGGCGGGCGTTACCGCCGCTCGGCAGCCTACCAGCTATGCCGCCTTCAGGCGGATTACGCTCCAGGATGCTGGCGGCAGCACGGCCTTGATGTGGGAGCCCCGCACCGATACGCCGCCCAATGCGCGCGGCGTGACCCGGGACGGGTTCTCTTTCGTATTCGTGGCATAGAGATCGCCATCATGCAGCGTCGTCGCCGCATCGAGCGCCAGCCCCGCAAAGCTGCGCGCGTCGACATCCAACTGCATCTCCCCTGTAAGGTCGCGGTTCAGCACGAACAAGGTGAGCCCGCCCTCGCCGTCATGCACGGCGGAGATCTTCAGGTAGGGCACGGCAGGCATGACGGTGCGGTATTCGTCGTCCATCCCGGCAGGATCGAAATAGGCGGTCTCGTAGGTTTCGCACTGGACGCGAGTTTGCAGCACCTGGCCGTGGCCGTGGTTGCTGAAATCTGCGAAGGGCCAGAAGATCGTCTGCCGCCACGCCGGACCGCCGGTTTCGGTCATGATCGGGCCGATGACGTTGACCAGCTGGGCGAGGCAGGCGCAGCGGACGCGATCGGCGTGGTTGAGCAACGAGATCACCGCGCCGCCGAAGGCGAGCGCGTCTTGCACATTGTAGATCTCTTCCAGGATCGGCGGGGCCACGGGCCAGCCCGGCTTGATGCGGGATTCGCGCGGGCGGCGGGTGCGGTACCACACGTTCCACTCGTCGAAGCTGAGCATGATCCGCTTGGCCGAGCGCTTGCGGGCGGCCACTGAATCGGCGATGGCGACGACTTCCTCGATGAAGTTATCCATCAGGTCGGCGCTGGCAAGGAAGGCCGGCGTGTCGTCGGCGTAGTTGTTCAGGTAGGTGTGGAGGCTGATCCACTCCACCTCGTCGAAGGTGTGCTCCAGCACCCGGTCTTCCCAGAAGCCGAAGGTCTTCATCTTGCGGCCGGAGGAGCCGCAGGCGGCGAGTTCGATGGACTTGTCCACCCAGCGCATGATCTTGGCAGCCTCCTGCGCGATCCGGCCGTATTCGTCGGCGGTCTTCGCCCCGGTTTGCCAGGAGCCGTCCATCTCGTTGCCCAGGCACCAGAACTTCACGTCATGCGGATGCTCCCAGCCGTGCTGCTTCCGCAGGTCGGAATAATGGGTGCCGCCAGGGTGGTTGCAATACTCGAGGAAATAGCCGGCGTCCTGTGGGCCGCGGGTTCCGAGGTTGACGGCGAGCATCGGCTCGATCCCAGTCGCCCTGCACCAGTCGATGAACTCATTGGTGCCGAAGCTGTTCGGCTCGGTGGAGAACCAGGCATAATCGAGCCGTGCCGGGCGCTTTTCGACAGGCCCGACGCCGTCTTCCCAGTTGTACCCGGAGACGAAGTTGCCGCCGGGGTAGCGCATGATCGTCGGCGCCAGTTCGCGCACCAAGGCCATGACGTCCTGGCGGAAGCCCTTCTCGTCCGCGGTGGGATGGCCCGGCTCATAGATGCCGCCATACACGCAGCGACCGAGATGCTCGATGAAAGCGCCGAACAGGCGCTTATCGGTCTCGCCGATGGTGAAGTCGCGGTCCAGCACCACTGTGGCTTTGCGCATCTCAGGTCTCCGTTATTCTGGGCGTTAACAAGGCAAGTAGCAGGAAGGAAGAATTTTCTTTTTGTGAACAAAAAGGAAAATTCTTCCTTCCCTTCTTCGACTTAGCGCCCGCGCAACAGAGCCACGCTGCGCTCCTGGGCGGATTCGGCGGCCTGTTCGGCGGTTTTGCCGGCGTTGACCATGTTCGACACTTCCTCGCCGATCATGTTCTGGAAGCCGAACTGCCGGCGCACGTCATGCGGCAGGGCACGGCCGAAGGTGGGGATGTCCACCACGTGCTGGCGCTGCGGCAGTTTGGCGTAGTCGGCCATCAGCGACTGGCGCGCCGGCAGGTGGCCGCCGCCGCGGGCCCAGTCGAAGTTGTGGTCCCAGAGGAACTTCATGAAGGTCAGCGCCGCCTTGCGGGCCGCCGGCGTGGTGGTGCCGCCCTTGGGCAGGACCCAGGAGTGGTTGTCCGTCCAGACTGCCTGTTGCTTGAACAGGTTCGGGAACACGCGGGTAGTATAGCCGGCGGACAGCGGCGTGCCGGGCTTGGCCTCGGAGGCCAGGAAGTCGTCGATCCGCCAGGTGCCGGTCACATAGACGGCGCCGATGCCGTTCAGGAAGCCACCGAGGCCGCCCGAGCCGTCGAGCCCCTTCGTGATGTAGTCGCCTTTGGCCAGCAGTTCGAAGGGGCGAAAGGCGTTAATGGCTTCGGGGGACTTGAAGTCGGCTTTGTCGAAGCCTTTCGGGAAGATGGTACCGCCTTGGTCGTAGAGCCAGGAATAGAAGCTGCGCCCGCCATTACCGGCGTCGCCCGGGCCGGCGGTGGCCATGATCATGTAGGGTTTGCCGGTCTTTTCCTTCATCGTCTTGGCCTGGGCGATCATCTCATCGACCGTTTTTGGCACGATCGGCTGGCCCGATGCGTCCAGCAGGCCGGCCTGCTTGAACAGGCCGAGGTTGAAGTGCCAGAGCCAGGAATGCGTGTCCCACGGCATTGCATAGATTTTGCCGCCGACGGTTACGCCGTTGCGGGCATTCGGTGTGAAGTCGGCGGCGTCGATGCCGGCCTCCTTGAGGATCGGGTCCAGTTCCTCGATGTAGCGGGTGTAGTCGCCGATCTGCGAGGTGTGCATCACGGCGACGGCCGGGATGTCACGCGCGGCCAGGCGGGCGTTGAGCTGCTGGTAGTAGGGGCCCCATTCGATGATCTGCGGCTTGACGAGGATGTTGTCCTTGTTCGTGGCGTTGAACAGGTTGACCAGCGTGGTCATGACCCCGCATTCGCCACGTGCCTTGGCGATGTCCTGCGAGGTCCCATAATCGCCCTCGCAGGCGCCGAAGAAGCGGGCGAAGGTAATTTCGGTTTTCGGCTGGGCCATCGCGGGGGCGGCCAGCATCGCGGCCGCCGCAGCGAGGGGGAGCAGTTTGCGTCTCAGCATCGTTTCCTCCGTTTTGTTGTTTGTTTAGAGAGTTACTTGGAACCACCGCCGGCTACCGCATTCACGATGTGCCGTTGGAAGAACAGGTACAGCAGCAGGATCGGTAGCCCAGCGAACACTGCTTGCGCCATCAGGAACCCAATTCCCTCGGTCTGTGCGAAATTCGTCTGCATTGAGGCCAGGCCGACGGTGAGTGTGTAGCGCTCAGGCTTGGTCGAGGAGACCAGCGGCCAAAAATACTCGTTCCAGGCATGCAGAAACGTATAAATGCCCAAGGTGGCCTGCGCGGGGATCGAAAGCGGCAGTACGATCCGCCAGAATATCTTGAAGCGTGAGGCGCGGTCGAGCAGTGCCGCCTCCTCAATCTCGGGCGATATCGCCCGGAAATACTGGGTCATCAGCAGCACGCCGAAGGGGAAGGCCAGGCGCGGCGCGATCAGCGCAGTGTAGGTATTGTGCAGATCGGCGGCTGCGAACATTGTATGCAGCGGCACGATGATCGCCTGTTCGGGCACAGCCAGGGCCGCCAGCACCAGCACGAACAGCACGTTGCGGCCAGGGAAGTTGGTGCGGGCGAAGCCGTAGCCGGCGAGCGAGGCGATCACCAGGGTCAGCACCGTCTGCCCCACGGCGACGATGGCGCTGTTGAGCATCCAGCCGAACACCGAGCTGGCGGCCAGGATGTCCACATAGTTCTTCAGGGTGAAGGGCGGGAAGATGATGCCGCCGGTGGTGCGCATCAACACCTCGTTCGGCTTGAAGGACAGGCCGACGACCCAGATGATCGGCGCGATCCAGATCACCGCCAGGGCGGCAACCGCGAGGAACAGCAGCCGGTCGGCCAGGGTGGCGCCTTTGCGGTAGGTCTGCACCGGCCTAGCCCTCCCGCTTGCGGCCGGCCCAGGTCTGCACCAGGGCGGCTATGAGCATCAGCACGAACAGCACCTGCGAGGCGGCAGCGGCAAAGCCGAGTTGCAGGTCGCGGAACCCGGCCTCGTAGATGAATTGCACCATCGGCCGGGACATGTTGTTCGGCCCGCCGCCGGTGATCAGCAGCGCCTGGCCGAAGAGTTGGAACTGCAGGATGATCTCAAGCACCGTGACGACCACCACGGTACGGCGGATCGAGGGCAAGGTGATGGAGAACAGCACGCGGGCGCGCGAGGCGCGATCGAGCGCCGCGGCCTCGTACAGCTCCGCGGGGATCTGCTGGAGGGCGGCGAGGAACAGGGTCATCGGCAGGCCGATAATCCACCACACCGTCACCACCGCCACGGCCGGCAGCGCCAAAGTTTCGCTGGACACCACGACGGGGCCGGGCAGGCCGACGACGGCGAGCACTTCGGCCAGCAGCCCGCGATCGGGCAGATACACGAGGCGCCAGATCAGAGTGACGATGGTGACCGACAGCACCGAGGAGCCGAAGAAGATCGCTCGCAGCACGGCACTGCGCCGCAGCCGGTTGTTCAGGGCAAGGGCGAGGAACAGGCCGATGATGACGAAGGCCGGCGTGGTCATCAGCACGAACAGGATGGTGTTGCGCACGGTGCCGCGGAAGATGCGGTCCTCCAGCAGGTGCTGGAAGTTCTCCAGCCCCACCCAGCCGTTCCAGCCGCCGAGCATGTCGTAGTCCTGGAAGGCGAGCCATATGCCAAGCACCAGCGGCACGCCGAGCATTGCCAACAGGATCAGCATGTAGGGCAGCACGAACAGCATGTTCGCCAGTTTCGGCACGCCGATGCCGGCGGCGTTCGATGGCGCGCGGGCGACGGCGTCGCTCATCGGCCGCGCCTAACCATGCAGGGACGCCCCTGCGGCATCGAACAGATGCACGGCCGCACCGTCGATGGTGAGGCGCACATTCTCGCCTATGGCTACACTCGCATCGCCAGCCTCGTCATAAACGAGGGTTGCGCCGTCAGCCAGCACGGCGTGCACCAAAGTGCGCTCGCCCAGCCGCTCGATCACATCCACCTTCGCATCGGTGCCGGCACCAGGATGGATAGCCTCCGCCCGTACGCCCAGCGTGATATCCTTCGTGCGGATCGCGGCGAAGGGGATGGTGGTGGCGACGGCGCTGCCATCGCCGAGACGCACCACTGTCCGGCCACCTTGATCTTCGATACCGGTGACCGGCAAAACATTCATTGCGGGTGTGCCGACAAAGCCAGCGACAAAGCGGGTCTGCGGCTTTTGGTACACCTGCATCGGCGTGCCAACCTGCTCGATCCGCCCCTGGTTCATCACCACGATGCGGGTGGCCATCGTCATTGCCTCCACCTGATCATGGGTGACGAAGACCATGGTGGACTGCATGCGCTGATGCAGCCGCGCCAATTCGATGCGGGTGCGGCCGCGCAAGGCAGCGTCCAGGTTCGACAGCGGCTCGTCAAACAGGAAGGCCCGGGGCTGCTTGACGATGGCCCGCCCGATCGCGACCCGCTGGCGCTGCCCGCCGGAAAGCTGGGCTGGCTTGCGGTCGAGCAGCGCTTCGATCTCCAGCATGGCGGCGGATTCGGCGATCTTGCGCGCCATCTCCGCGGGCGGCGTGCCGATGTTGCGCAGACCGAATTCCATGTTTTGCCGCACGGTCATGTGCGGATAGAGCGCGTAGTGCTGGAAAACCATCGCCACCCCGCGATCACCGGGGGCTACTGTGTCGATCCGCGCGCCACCGAGATGGATTTCCCCACCTCCAAGCGCCTCCAGCCCGGCGATCATGCGCAGCAGTGTGGATTTGCCGCAGCCGGAGGGGCCGAGGAATACGGCGAATTCGCCGGATTCGATCTCCAGCGAAAGGTCGCGGATGACTTCAACGGCGCCGAATCGCTTCGACACCCCGCGCAGGCTCAACTCGGCCAAAGCTCCCTCCCAGGATAGCTGTTCGGCTCATCTGCGCCGTTGGATGGCGCATTTGTATGATGATTGACGACGCTATTGGCCACAGCCTAGCCTTGTCAAGCGCCGCCAGTCCAAGGTGGCCAGGGGGAGAGGCGACTGTGCCCAACCGCGCCGGCGGCAGATTATGCACCACGGTTACCGCCGGGCTCGGCCAGCGTATTGTCGCGGGCGAGATCGGCCCGGGCGAGTCGCTGCCGACCGAGGCGGCGCTTTGTGCGGAATACGATGTCAGCCGAACGACGGTGCGCGAGGCGATCAAACGGCTGCAGGGCAAGGGGCTGGTGGCCGGCGCGCCACGCAACGGCACTAAGGTGTTGGCCACCCGCCACTGGAACCAGTTCGACGCCGAGTTGCTGGACTGGCGGATGCAAACCGGCATGGATGCAGCCTTGCTCGACCAGTTGTATGAAATCCGCGACTGCTTCGAGCCGCGCGCCTGCGATCTGGCGGCCACGCGGGCAGATGCCGCGCAGAGAAGCGGGCTACGTAGATGGTTCGACGAGATGGCCGCACCGGGGGCGGATACGGAGAGGCGGATCGCCGCCGATCTGGCCTTCCATCTCGCCATCTTCGAAGCAACCGGCAATGACTTCTTTGTCTCGCTCGGTAGCGCCATCCGCACTGCCCTGCATCTGTCGTTCAGCCTGAGCCAGCGCAGCACCGCGTTTCCCCGGCGTGAATTGCGCCTGCACGAGGATGTCTGCACCGCCATCGAACGTGGCGATGGAGCCGCCGCGGCGGAGAACATGCGCCGCCTGCTCAACGCCTCCCGCCACACGCTCGGCCTTGCCCTGCGCCCCCAACCGGAGTCTGCCGCATGACCACCGAACGTCTGCACCGCCCCCCCGCCGTCCCACTGGTGACTTTCGATCCGCACACGAGCATCTGGAGCTGCGCCGATCGCCTGACCGACGACTGGCCGCGGCATTGGACCGGCACGAAGATGGCGCTCTATGCCGTGGTGCGCATCGACGGTACGCCCTGGCGGCTGATGGGCGGCGGAGAGTGGCTGGCGGCGGCGGCCGAGCAGGTTTCGCTGACCGTCACCGCGACCTGCTCGGCCTATATCTTCCGCTGCGGCGGGGTGGAGATCAGGCTGGATTTCATCACCCCCTTGCTGGCCGAGGATCTCGACCTCGTCTCCCGCCCCGTCACCTATCTGCGCTTTGCAGCGACTTCGCTGGATGGGCGGGCGCATGAGATTGCGGCCTACATAGACATGTCGGGCGAGATCGCGGTGAACCTCCCGCATCAGCGGGTGTTCTGGGACAGCCATGTGGAGGGTGAAGTCACTGCCTTGAGCTTCCGGGGGGAGGATCAACGCATCCTGGAGGTCGCCGGCGATCATCGCCGGATCGAATGGGGCACGGCCCTGCTGGCCGGCCGCACCGGCCGGGTGACGGCCACGGTAGGTGATATCGATATCTGCCGCGACAGCTTCGCCCGCACCGGTGCGGCCTCCGCCCGCGGGCTGAAGCCGGCGCCGCGCAAGGCTGACTACAACTCCGACGCGGTGCTCGCGCTGGTTTTCGACCTGTCGGTGACGGCACAGGCCTGCGCGCAGGAGACAATCCTGGTCGGCTATGATGATGAGTGGTCGATCGAGTATTTCGGCCAGCGTCTGCGGCCGTGGTGGCGCCGCCACTCCGGCGCCGGGCCGCTTTCGCTGCTTGCCGCGGCCTTCGCCGAGGAGGCGGCGATCATCCCGCGCGCTGCGGCGTTTGATGCCGATCTCGCGTCCCGGGCGCGCGCGGTCGCTGGCGAGGGCTATGCCGACTTGCTCGCGCTCGCCTGGCGCCACACATTCGCCGCACACAAGCTGGCGGAGGGGCCGCAGGGCGAGCCGTTGTTCTTCTCGAAGGAGAGTTTCTCCAACGGCTGCATCGCCACCATCGACGTGACCTACCCCTCCGCGCCGTTGTTCCTGCTGTTCAACCCCACCTTGCTGCGGGCGATGCTGACGCCATACTTCGCCTATTGCACCAGCCCCGCCTGGCCGCATCCATTTGCCGCGCATGACCTCGGCACCTACCCGAAGGCGAACGGCCAGACCTACCGCAACTACGACCGCGACCCGCATCAGCCGATCATCGAGACGCAGATGCCGGTGGAGGAATGCGGCAACATGCTGATCCTGCTGGGCGCGCTGGCACAGGTGACCGGCGACCTCGGCGATGCGCGGGACAATTGGCCACTGCTGTCCGGCTGGGCCAAGTATTTGGTCGAGAATGCGGAGGACCCAGGCGAGCAGCTCTGCACCGATGACTTCTCCGGCGTGCTCGGCCACAACGTCAACCTCGCGGCCAAGGCGGTCTGCGGCCTTGCTTGCTATGCACGTCTCGCCGCCGGTCTCGGCGAGACGACGACGGCCGGCGAGTACCGGGCCATCGCCGAACGCTTCGCCGCCAGCCTGCTTGCCCGCGCCAAGGACGGTGAAGCCACTCGGCTGGCATTCAACCAGCCGGGCACCTGGAGCGTGAAATACAACATGGTGTGGGACCGCCTGCTCGGCCTCGACCTGTGGCCTGAAGCGGAGCACCGCCGCGAACTGGCCGTCTATCGCAGCAAGGTTGAACTCTACGGCTGCCCGTTGGACAACCGGTCAACCCTGACCAAGCCGGAATGGATGCTATGGGCCGCCTGCCTCGCCGACGACGCGGATATGTTCAGTGACTTCGTCGCCCGGATCAACCGCTATGCCAATGCCACCCCGAACCGGGTGCCGCTCTCGGACCTCTATTTCACCGATAACGGCCGGAAGATCGGCTTCCAGGCACGCTCAGTGCTCGGCGGTCTTTTCATTGGGCTGTTGGCATCACCCAGCGAATCTAGGCGGTAGTGCTCAGGTGGAGAGATAGCCGATTGCTCGAGCGAACTCAGGCGCAAGAAGCGAGGACGGTCGTCGGAGCGGATCGGGGATTGCGGCTCCGGTCACCTCTGGCGGATCAGCGCCTTGGCCCCATTGTCCGCGATGCGTGCCGGCTACGGTGGGCAGGCATCTTGCCCGTCCGGTGGCGCGATCAGATTGCGACGGCTGCCGTTGCTAAGGCCGCCGGATGGCAGGTAGGCTGTCGCTGGGCGGCTCGGCGGGTTCGCAACCTCGAGAATGTCCGAATGAAGCGTGCGCCAGATCACCGATCTGCGGTGAAGCTGCGCCGGCGCGCCAATGGCCGCCGGGCGGTCGAACAGGCGCCAAAACTGCTGGGAGGCATCGCGGTCTGATGAACGCCATCAAAGAGTCCATCAAGTCAGGAAGAACGGTCGTCGGCACGGCCGGCGCACCGAATGTCGACGTGTCGGTCCTGGCCGATGCCGGGTATGACTTCCTGCTGTTTGATACCCAGCATTCGCCTTGGGAAATCAAGCAGCTTCAGCCGTCGATTCAGGGAATGCGCGGCAAGAAGGCAGCGCCGCTGGTGCGCGTTGCCGCCAATCAGGCCGACCAGATCTGCTTCGCTTTGGACGTAGGCGCGCGCGGCATCGTTGTGCCGATGATCAACACGCGCGCAGAGGCGGAGGCGGTGGTACGGGCCTGCCGCTATTACCCGCTCGGCAACCGCAGCAATGCCGGCATGCGTGGCGAATGGGGCGATTTCAAGAATTACCGCGACTACCTCGATACCGTGAACAACGAACTCGTCATCGTGCCGATGATCGAGACCAAGCAGTCGCTTGAGAATCTCGACGCCATCGCCTCGGTGCCGGGTGTCGATGTCCTCCTGATCGGCCCGTCCGACCTTTCGATCGAGCTGGATGTGCCGCTCGACTACGCCTGCGACACCTACCAGCGCGCGCTCGACAAGATTGCAGCGACTGCCGCGAAGCACGGGATTGCCGCCGGGATGTACTTCATCCCGCCCGAGATGGACCCGAACTTCTTCGTCCAGAAGGGGTTCAAGTTCTTCACGATGCCATGGGGGCCCTGGGCGACGGCCGGCATCCAGAGCGCATTGGCCGGGATTACGCGCTAACAATCAGTGGCGCGGGCGATCCGGACCCAGGCCGGATCGCCCTACCCGCGCAGCTTCTGGCCACCCTCAAAGATGGATCTCCCGCCGTTCCTCTGCAGGAATACGGCGGACAACCCTGACGTAAGCGAGCAGCGTTCCCAGTCCCATCAGGCAGACGAAGCTCGCCAGCGCCTTCGGTGTCCCGTCAAAACACAGCGCCACGCCCATCCCGACGGCCGCGCTGGTCAGTGACTGGAAGAAGCCCATCAACGAAGACGCCGTGCCCGCCGCGCGCGGGAACGGGGTCAGCGCGCCGGCGATCGCCTGCGGCCCGGCGAGGGCAAAGAAGAACATATAGAGCATCATCGGACCGACCAGCGTCGCCACGTGATGCCAACCCAGCCACGCGAAGCCGGCCAGCAGCAATCCCGCCAGCGCGACACCGGTCACGCCGCATTGCAGGGTCCTGTCCAGGCCCAGCCGTGTGACGATCCGGCTCGACAGAATG
The DNA here is from genome assembly GCA_945874805.1 of Asaia bogorensis. Lineage (GTDB taxonomy): Bacteria > Pseudomonadota > Alphaproteobacteria > Acetobacterales > Acetobacteraceae > CAIRTN01. The sequence goes on from CAMCJI010000027.1 coordinate 17,580, forward strand.
TAGCCCGTGATATTGCCCGCCATGACCGCGCCGAAGACGAGGCCAAAGTACTGCGTCGGCACGTCCAGCACGCGCAGAACGACGAATGATACCCCCGCGAGATACGCCCCAAGGCCGCCAAACAGAAAGCAGTTGATCAGCATGTAGCCAAGGAATGTCCGGCTGCGGACCAGCCGCAGGAAGGTCGATACCAGCCTGGCCGGGCGAAGAGCCTCCGTGTCCTTCGTCTGGACGGATTCACCGAGGAATGCGACGGTCACCACCGCCAGTACCACGCCGTAGCAGGTGACAAACACGAAACTCGCCCGCCAGCCGAACTGCGCCAGCAGCACGCCGCCGATGATGGGTGCGAGAATCGGCCCCAGGCCGTTGACGATGCCCATGAGCGCGAGCATCCGTGCGGCAGCCTCGCGCTCATGCAGGTCGCGCACCATCGCCCGTGCAAGCACCGGCGCGGCGATTGAGCCGAAAACCTGGAAGAAGCGGGCCGTGATCAGATGATCGATTGATTCGGCGAACATGCAGGCGGCCGACGCCACAACGTAGATGCAAAGCCCGCCGATCAGCACTGGCCGGCGGCCGAAACGGTCCGACAGCGGGCCATGGAAGAGCTGGCCGATAGCACCGCCCAGCAGCGCCATGCTGAGCGTCAACTGCACCGCCGCCATATCCACCCCGAAATCGTCGCGGATGGACGGCATGGCCGGCAGGTAGGTGTCCGTCGTGAAGGGGCCGACCGCCGTCAGCGCGCCCAAAAGCACAACAAGCGCACGGCTGTCACGATGCAGCATGCATCCGCCCCGGTCGTCGGCAGTTGGTGCGCTTGTCGCAGTCAGGCATCAGGCGATCCCATATGCGCCACCACGCGGGCACCGCGATGGTCAAAAGAGCCTCGTTTGGGATGGCCGTCAACAAACGATATCCGTGGCCGCACGTCCCGGAAACCCTAGCCCTGCTTGCGGAGGGACCGGACGAACCGCGGGCCCGCCTCGGCGAAGCCGGTTGCCCGGCAGAAGGCGTGCAGCGCCTCATCGGCCGAGGCGGCCAGGATTTCCAGATCGCCGCAGCCGGCCGTGCGCGCGGCCTGGGCAGCGGCCTTGAGCAGCAGCCGGGCGACTCCGCGGCGACGCTCCTCCTCGTTGACCAGCAGCGTCGTGATCTGCGCGATCGGTCGGGCTGCTTCGAGCGTCTGATACCAGTGCAGCACGACGAGGCCGCTCGGCGGCCCCCATTGCAGTGCTACCAAGGCAACACCCGCGGACTGGCGCTGCGCGGTGAGGCGCTCTGCCAGGTGATTCGGGTCGATTGCGCGCCCGGCCGTCGCCAGCAGTGTCGCCAGACCCGGCGCCTCGGCGGCCGTGGCGGCACGAACCTCCATACCGTAGCGCAATGTCACTCGTCAGTTCCACGACGTCTGGGGGTAGGGTGACAAGGAATGGCCCGCAGGGTCAACGGCCGCAAGCGGGCCAAGAACCGTCATTCAACTGTCACGCGAGGGCGCGGGTTTGACAGCGATATACACTCGGCTGATTTTGACCCACTTCCTCCAGGAGACCGCCGATGCGCCGCCGTTCCCTCATGACGATGCTGCCCGCTGCCGGGCTTGCTCTCGCCGCCGCCCGCCCGGCGGCCGCCCAGCCTGCCCTGTCCGGCCGTCTCGTGCTCTATACCTCCCAACCCGATCGGGACGCGAGCCAGACGGTTGAGGCCTTCCGCAAGCGCCACCCCGGTGTCACCGTGGAGGTGTTCCGCTCCGGCACGACCGAGGTCATGAACAAGCTGCAGGCCGAGTTCACGGCCGGCGACCCGCGCCCGGACGTGCTGCTGATCGCCGATGCGGTGACGATGGAGCAGCTGAAAGCGCAGAACCGGCTGATGGCGCATCCGGGTGGCGACCTCGCACAGATCCCCGCTGGCGCCTACGATCCCGAGCGGTTCTATTTCGGTACGAAGCTGATCACCACCGGCATCGTTGTCCATAACAGCGCACCGTTCCGCCCGGCGAGCTGGACGGACCTCGCGCGGCCGGAGGCGAAGGGCCAGGTCGTGCTGCCGAGCCCGCTCTACTCGGGCGCCGCAGCCATCCACATGGCCGCCCTCGGTGAAGCGCCGGGCGTTGGACCGGGGCTCTACGAACAGCTGGCACGCAACGGCGCGATCGCGGTGCGCGGCAACGGGGCAGTGCTGCAGCAGGTCGCCGGCGGGCAGAAGATGTTCGGCTTCCTCGTCGAGTTCATGGCGCTGAACGCGCAGAAGCGCGGCTCGCCGGTCACGTTCATCTTCCCGCGTGACGGCGTCTCGGCGGTGACCGAACCGGTTGCGGCCCTTCGCACGGCGCGCAACCCAGAGGCCGCGCGCGCCTTCATCGACTTCCTGCTCTCGCGCGAGGGCCAGGAGATGGCCGTCTCCCAGGGCTACATGCCGGCCCGGCGCGACGTGCGCCCGCCCGAGGGTTTCCCCTCACTGGATGAGGTAAAGCTGCTGCCGATCAATCTGGGCGCCGCGATGCGCGAGGATGAGGCGAACAAGCGCCGGTTTGCCGACCTCTTTGGCGGCTGAACCTTGCCGAAGGCGGCCCTGAGTGGCCCGGACCGGGGCGAGCAGGCGACCACGCTCGCCCTGGCCCTGTTCGTGGCCATCGTCGCCGTGCTGCCGATGGGCCGGCTGCTCGCCGAGGCGGTGATACCCGGCGGGGACTTCTCGCTCGCGCGCGTGATTGCGGTGTGGGGACGGCCGGCCACCTTGCACGCGCTTGGCAACACGCTGATCGTCGCCGGCCTGGGTACGGTGCTGTCGCTCGTGCTGGGCCTCGGCTTCGCGCTGTTGGTGGCGCTGACCGACATCCGCGGCCGCGCGGCCATCGTGTTCTGCTTCATGGCGCCCATGATGGTCTCCCCCCAGGTTGCGGCACTGGCGTGGATCCAGGCCCTTGGCCCGGGCAGTGCGCTGCTTGCGGCCTTCGGGCTCGCGCCGCCGCCGGGGGCTGCGAACCCGTTGTACGGGCCGGGCGGGATCGTGCTCCTGCTGGGTCTGGAGCATGCGCCGCTGGTCTTCCTGGCCGTGCGCGCCGGGCTGCGCCGGCTGCCGCGCGATCTGGTGGAGGCCGGCCAGGCGGCCGGCGCCCGCCCGCTGCGGGTCGTCGCCACCATCGTGCTGCCGCTGATGCTGCCTGCGATCATCGCCGGTGGAGGGCTGGCCTTCGTCTCGGCGATCGGCAATTTCGGCATTCCCGCCTTCCTCGGCATCCCCGCGGGCTACACTGTGCTGGTCACGTTGATCTACCAGCGCCTCTCTGGGTTCGGCCCGTCCGTGCTGCCGGAGGTTGCGGCGATTGCGCTGATGCTGGCCCTGCTCGCCCTCGGTGGCATGGCACTGCAGCGCTGGGGGACGGGGCGGACCGACGTCCGGGCAACCAGCCTCGCCGCGGCCGCACCCGGCTGGGCACTCGGGCGCTGGCGCCTGCCGGTGGAGGCGGCGGTTTGGGCGCTGCTGGTGCTTATCCTCGTCCTGCCGCTCGCCTCGCTGGTCGCCGCCTCACTGGTGCCGGCGATCGGTGTGCCGCTCACCTGGGCCACGGCCACGTTGGAACACTACGAATATGTGCTCACCGGCTACGCGGCGGCCCGCCGCGCCTTCGCCAACAGCTTCACCCTGGCCATCAGCGCGGCGCTGCTGCTGATGGTGCTGGCGGTGCCGCTCGCGGTTCTGGCGGAGTGGCGCGGCCGCCGCGCCCTGCGCATCCTGACGGCGCTGGCCGAACTGCCCTACGCTTTGCCAGGCGTGGTGCTGGCCATTGCCATGATCCTGGTCTTCCTGCGCCCGCTGCCGCTGTTCGGCGTAAGCCTCTACAGCACCGTCTGGATCCTCCTGGTCGCCTACCTCGCCCGCTTCCTGACGCTGGCCCTGCGCCCGGTGGCCGCTGGGCTCGCCCAGGTGGACCGTGCGCTCGACGAAGCGGCGCAGGCCAGCGGCGCGCGGTTTCTCACCCGGCTGCGCACCATCGTCCTGCCCCTGGTGCTGCCGAGCGCAGCGGCCGGGGCCATCCTGATTTTCCTGACCGCCTTCAACGAGTTGACCGTCTCCGCCCTGCTCTGGTCCTCCGGTGCGGAGACCCTGGGTGTGATCGTCTTCTCGCTGGAGCAGTCGGGCGAGAGCATGGCAGCCGCCGCCGTCGCCACGCTGACTGTGATAGCCACGCTTGCCGTGGTGCTGAGCGCATCGCTGCTGGCGCGCCATCTGCCGGAAGGGGTGTTGCCATGGCGGGCCTAGAATTCACCGGCGTCACCCGCCGTTTTGGCGCGCTGACCGCTGTGGATGGGGTGAGCCTCACTGTCGCTGAGGGTGAGTTCCTGGCCCTGCTTGGCCCGTCCGGTTGCGGTAAAACCACGCTGCTGCGCCTGGTCGCCGGCTTCGAGCGGCCGGATGCCGGAGAAGTGCGTATCGGCGATGCGGTGATGGCCGGCCCCGGCATCATGGTGCCGCCGGAGCGGCGGCATATAGGCATGGTGTTCCAGTCCTATGCGTTGTGGCCGCACATGACAGTGTGGCGAAACGTTGCCTACCCGCTGGAGGTGCAGGGCGTGCGCCGCGCCGAGGCCGCCGAGCGGGTAGCCCGCGCGCTGCTAGCCGTCGGGATGCAGGATCTGGGCGACCGCCGCCCGGCAGCCCTTTCGGGTGGACAGCGCCAGCGTGTGGCCCTGGCGCGGTGTCTCGTGATGGCCCCGCGCATTGTGCTGCTGGACGAGCCGCTCGCCAATCTCGACGTGCATCTTCGCGCCAGCCTGCAGGCCGAACTCGGAGCTTTCCATCGTGCGGCAGGGGCCACGACGCTGTTTGTCACCCATGATCAAGCTGAGGCTCTGGCGCTGGCCGATCGCGTGGCGGTGATGGACCGCGGCCGCCTTGTGCAGGTTTCTCGCCCCGAAACACTCTACCGGGAACCTGCGACAGCGATGGTGGCGGGTTTCGTCGGCCGTGGCACCGTTGTCCCGGCCATGGTTTTGGCGGTCGTGGGGGATGAGGCGCGCGTCACCATCCTCGGCCAGGAGTGCCGCCTGCGCTGCCGCGAGGGACAGGCGACTGGCGCCGCCCAGGTTTGTCTCCGGCCGGAGGACCTCGCGGCCGCTGGCGACGGCATGCCGGCGACGCTGCTGACTCGCGTCTTCCAGGGCAGCCATGTCGCCTGTAACGTACGGGTGGGGGGGGAGGGTTCAGTGCTGTCACTGCACCTGCCGCCCGGCACGGTGCCTGCGCTTGGCGCCACGCTGCCCGTGGCGGTTCGCGGCGGCTGGGTGATCCCGGAGATTGCACGTGCCTGAGCCCGGGCCGCGCTGACGCCTTTGCGAACATCCAGGCAGCCATGTTGCACGCGCCCGGCTGCGCCGTATCGACAGCGCGAGAATCCTTCCTATTTAAGTGTCATGGGTAGCCTGTCGGCCGAATGTTAAAGGAAAGTCCCAAGAGTGGTGAATAGCCAGCAAACGCCATCTTCCGTTCCGCCTGATGACGACGGTCACGCATCGTCGGCTTCTGACCGGATCCGCGCGCGCATCCGGCGCGCCCGCGCGCCCTTCCACGCCAACCACAATATCGCCGAGCACCTGCTGCCGGGCGATCTCGAGTCCCTTCTGGATGAGGTGGCCGGCAAGATGCAGGGCGTGCTGGAGAGCTTGGTGATCGATATCGAGAGCGATCACAACACCCAGGACACCGCCCGCCGTGTGGCTAAAATGTATCTGACCGAGGTATTCCGCGGCCGCTACCATCAGGCTCCGGCCGTCACCGAGTTCCCCAATGCCGCGGGCCTGAACGAACTGATGATCGTGGGTCCGATCATGGTCCGCAGCGCTTGCAGCCATCATTTCTGCCCGATCATGGGGCGGATCTGGGTGGGGGTGATGCCGAATGAGCATTCCAACCTCATCGGCCTTTCCAAATACGCACGCCTGGCTGAATGGGTGATGAGCCGCCCGCAAATCCAGGAGGAGGCGATCATCCAGCTCGCCGACCTGCTGATGAGCAAGGTGACGCCCGATGGGCTGGCCGTGGTGATGGAGGCTGACCACTTCTGCATGCACTGGCGCGGCGTCAAGGATGTGGGCTCCAAGATGGTCAACAGTGTGATGCGCGGTTCGTTCCTGAAGGACGCCGCGTTGCGCCGTGAATTCCTTTCGCTGATCAACCTGAAGGACTGACGCCCCGATGCTCGTCCGCTGTCTCTATGCCAGCCGCGCCAATCAGCCGCTGCTCCCGACAACGATCGATACGATCGTTGAGCAGTCCCGCCGCAACAACCCTGCACGCGGCATTACCGGGCTGCTGTGCTTTGTCGATGACGTCTACGTGCAGGTGCTGGAAGGTGGGCGCGACGCCGTATGCGACCTGTTCACCACCATCGTGCGCGACGACCGCCACCACGGCCTGCGGTTGCTGGCCTTCGAGGAGGTCGGCGAACGCCGGTTCGGCAACTGGAACATGGGCCAGGTGAACATCGCCAAGGTGAACACCGCCCTACTGCTCAAGTATTCTGAGAGGCCGGTACTCGACCCGTTCAGCATCTCGGGCCATGCGACGATGGCATTGCTGAACGAATTGGTGGCAACGGCACAGATCGTCAGCCGCTGAGGCGCAGGGCAGGCGGAACCACTCGATACCTGCCATCTAAGTACATGTACCCCCATCACATGGGGTGAGATGTGATCTACCCGGCGGGCGGCGCGCGTGCTAGCGTTCCAGGAAAAGAGATGGAGGACATCCATGCGTTTCCTGAGCGTCCTGCTTTGCGCAGCGTCCCTCGCCGGTCCCGCCCTCGCCCAGGGTGGAGCCAAGGATGTGCTTACCATCGATGTGCCGAACGATGTCGCCACGATGGATCCGCACCTGCAATCCGACCTCGACAGTGCGGCCGTCTACCGGAACATCTTCGATCATCTCATCACCCGGGGCGCCGACGGCCGTTTCGCTCCGCAGCTTGCCTCGGCCTGGCGCTACACGGACGAGACGACGCTGGTCTTCGATCTCAAGACCAACATCGCCTTTCAGGACGGCAGCCGGGTCACACCTGAGGACGTGGTTTTCTCCGTCCGCCGCATCGTCGATCCCGCGCTGAAAAGCCCGCAGCGCGGCTATTACGACCTGATCACCTCGGCCGAGGTCACCGGCCCCGCACAGGTAACGCTGCGCACCCGCGTTCCCTACCCGACTCTGATGGCCCATCTCACCCATCTGGCCATCGTGCCCAAGGCCTATGTCGAAAAGGTCGGTGATGCTGCCTTCAACCAGCAGCCCGTTGGCACCGGCCCCTATCGCCTGCGCGAATGGCGGCGCGGCGTGCAGGTGGTGCTGGATGCGCAGGATGCGAACTGGCGCGGCGCGCCGCCCTTCCGCAGCGCCGCCTTCCGCGTTGTGCCCGATGCCGCCACGCGGGTCGCCGACCTGCGCAGCGGCCGGGCCGACATCAGCCGGCAGATGAACGCCGATGACGCCCAGGTAATCAAGGGCGATGCCAAGTTGCAGGTGATATCGGTGGCCACCGAACGTGTCGGCTACCTTTTCGTCAACCAGCTCTGGGGCCCCACGACGGATGTGCGTGTGCGGCGCGCCATCTCGATGGCGATCGACCGCGACACCATCCTCGCCACCCTCTTCGCGGGCTACGCCAAGCCGGTGGACATCATGCTGGCACCGGTCAGCTTCGGCTACACGCCGGAGGTGAAAGCCTGGCCTTACGACCCCGCCCAGGCGCGCGCCCTCATCAAGGAAGCCAACGCCGTCGGCGCGCAGCTCGTGTTTCTGACCTCGCCGTTCTACGACCGCCGTCTTGTCGAGGCGATCCAGCAGATGCTGCAGGAAGTCGGCCTGAAGGTGGAAATCCGCCCGCTCGACAATGCCTCGTATCTGCGCGCGCGGCAGGGCACGCCACAG
>CAMCJI010000028.1 GCA_945874805.1 Asaia bogorensis
GGCTGCTTTCATCTTGCGGCCATCGCTTCGGTCGCGCGGGGCAACGAGGACTGGCTGGGCACGCATCGGGTGAATTTGTCCGGCAGCATTGCGGTGTTCGATGCAGCGCGGGCGGCGGGGCGCCCAGGGGTCAGGGTGCCGGTGGTCTATGCGTCATCGGCGGCGGTGTATGGGGACCAGGTGGCGGCGGTGCTGCATGAGGGGCTGCTGCCGCGGCCGATGTCGGCCTATGGGGCGGACAAGCTGGGGTCGGAACTGCACGGGCGGGTGGGGCATCTCGTGCATGGGGTGCCGACGATGGGGTTCCGGTTTTTCAATGTGTATGGGCCGCGGCAGGACCCGGCTTCGCCTTATAGCGGGGTGATTTCGATTTTCGCGGAGCGGATCGGGCGGGGGCTGCCGATCCGCATAGACGGGGATGGCTGGCAGACGCGGGATTTCATCTATGTGGCCGATGTGGTGGCGCATCTGATTGCCGGGATGGGCGTGTTGCGGGCGGTGCCGCAGGCTGGCGTGTTCAACGTGTGCACGGGGCGGGCGACCTCGATCCGCGAGCTGGCGGAGGTGCTCGGGCGGCTGGCAGGGCGGGTGCCGGAGGTGGTGGCGGCACCGCCGCGGGCGGGCGATATCCGCAGCTCGCTCGGCGCGCCGGAGGCGGCGGTCGCGGCACTTGGGGTGGTCGCGGGGGTGAGCCTGGAGGACGGGCTGCGGGCGACTTTGGAGTCGCTGGCGGGTTAACCCCGTCGCCTTGCCGCGGCCAGCCCGGCGGTCGCCAGGGTGAGGAGGAGCAGGCTGGCGGGTTCGGGCACCGGCTCGGGCGCGAGGGAGGCGAGGTCGAGGCCGCCGGCGTTGAAATGGCTGAGGATGTGCGACGCCGTCTCCGTGCGGGCGAAGCCGGGGAGGTCGTAGGTGAAGATGTCGTCCTGGCCGTCGCCGTCGAGCGCGAACAGGCGGTTGGTGTGGCCGGCGGTGCTGGCGGCGAGGCCGGAGTTGAAGAGCGGCAGGCCGAAGATCTCGTTGTCCGAGACGGTGTCGGCCAGGGCGACGCTGGCGATGCCGGTTGCGAGGTCGAGGGTGAACAGCGTCGGCGCGCCGTTGGGCAGAACGTCCATATCATAGGCCGAGAGGTAGACGGTGCCGTCTGCCGCCTGGGCGAGGTCGTTGCCGGGCAGGGTGTTGATCGGATTGCCGGATTTGGTCAGCGCGACCTCGGAGAGGATGGCGCCGCTGGTGGGGTTGATGCGCAGCAGGGTGCGGGCGAAATCGTCCACGGCCCAGAGCCGGTCGGCGGAATCGAACATGGCGCCGCGTAGGTTGCGGTTGGTCTGGGTGGAGCCCAGCAGCGTGGCGGCGCCGGTGGTCGGATTGATCGACACGAGGGCGGAGGCCGGGGCGGCGATGTTGCCGGTCATCGCGAAGCCGAGCAGGCCGTAGTGGCGGGAGAGGGCCAGGCCGTCCACATCGATGCCGACGCTGTCGAGGGTGACGTTGGCGATCGGGGAGATGCCGTTGGGGCTGTCTTCGGAGAAGGCGAACAGCACCGAGGTGGGCATGGAAAGTTCGACCCCGGGCGAGGGCGACTTGACGCCGTAGATCAGGTCCGCCGAGGCCGGGGTGGCGAGCAGGCCGAGGGCCAGGGCGGCGCTGGTGATACGGGGCAGGATCATCGAGGTCTCCATGATGCGGGCCGGTCTGAATGCGGGCAGTCTGAAATCGAACGTCGGGGGCTGATTTATAGTCCTGGGTGCTGAGAGGTAAACCCTAGGCGCCGAACTGGAGTTCCGCCAACCGGGCGTAGAGCCCGCCTTGGGCCACCAGGGCGTCGTGGGTGCCCTCGGCGACGACGCGGCCGGCTTCGATGACGATGATGCGGTCGGCGCGGCGGACGGTGGCGAGGCGGTGGGCGATGACGATGGTGGTGCGGCCGACGGACAGGACGGCGAGCGCGTGCTGAACCGCAGCCTCCGACTCCGCATCCAGCGCGCTGGTGGCTTCGTCGAGCAGCAGGATCGGCGCATCGCGCAGGATGGCACGCGCGATGGCGATGCGCTGGCGCTGGCCGCCGGAGAGGCGGACGCCCTTTTCGCCGAGGAAGGTGTCGAACCCCTGCGGCAGGTCGTCGAGGAAGTCGGCGGCGGCGGCTTTGGCGGCGGCGCGGATTTCGGCGTCCGTCGCGTCCGGGCGGCCGTAGCGGATGTTCTCCCAGGCGTTGGCGCCGAAGATCACCGGATCTTGCGCGACCAGGCCGAGGCGGGCGCGGAGCTCGGCCGGGTCGGCCTGCGCGATGTCGATGCCGTCGAGGCGGATGGTGCCGGATTGCGGGTCGTAGAAGCGCAGCAGCAGTTGCAGCACGGTGGTTTTGCCGGCGCCGGAGGGGCCGACGAGGGCGACCATCTCGCCGGGCCGGACGTCGAGGGTGAAGTCCGCGAGCGCGGGCGTGTCCGGCCGGGCGGGGTAGTTGAAGGTGACGCGCTCGAAGCTGATGCGGCCTTCGGGCGGGGGCAGCTTGACGGGGTTTGTGGGGGCGGCGATGCGGGGCTGTTCGGCCAGCAGTTCGCCGACGCGTTCGGCAGCGCCGGCGGCGCGCATCACCTCGCCCCACAACTCGCTCATGGTGGCACCCGAGCTGGCGATCAGCACGGCGTAGAAGACGAAGGCGGACAGCTCGCCGGCGGTGATGCGCCCGGCGATGACGTCCCGCCCGCCGACCCAGAGGCTGAAGGTGATGGCGCCGAAGCCGAGCATGATGACGATCAGCACCAGGATCGCGCGGGTCTGCACGCGGGCCAGGGCGGCGGCGACGGATTCCTCGACGCGGGTGGAGAAGCGCGTGCGGTCGATCGGCTCATGGGTGAAGGCCTGGACGGTGCGCATGGCCCCCAGCGTCTCCTCCGCATAGGCGCCGAGGTCGGCCGCGCGGTCCTGGGCGGTGCGGCTCTGCTTCTTCTCGCGCCGGCCGAACAGCACGGCGGGGACGATGACCATCGGCACGATGATGCAGATGATCGCGGCGAGCTTGGCCGAAGTGATCACCAGCATGGCAAACGCGCCGATCATCATCAGCACGTTGCGCACCCATTGCGAGACCGCCGAGCCGGTGAGGGATTGCAGGATCGCGACATCCCCGGTCATCCGGCTGAGGATGTCGCCGGCGCGCATCGTCTCGAAATAATCCGGCGAGAGGGCGATGACGCGGTTGAACACGTCGCGCTTGATGTCGGCGGCCACCCGCTCGCCGAGCCAGGAGACGAGGTAGAAGCGGGTGCAGGTGGACAGGCCGAGCAGGGCGACCACCGCGAACATCCCCAGCGCGGTGCGGTCCAGCGCCTCGGCCTGGCCGGAGCCGAAGCCCTGGTCGATCAAGGCGCGCAGGCCCTGGCCGAGGCCCAGCACGAGCCCGGCCGCCATCAGCAGGGCGACGGTCGCCAGGCCGACGCGAGGGAGGTAGGGGCGCAGATAGGGGAACATCAGCCGCAGCGCGCCGACGCGCGCGGGCTTGCCGGAATCATGTTTTGCCATGCCCCATTGTCGCACGGCTGGCTTGTTTTGGGCAGGGCATGACAGCGCTGCCATTGCTGCGCTAGGTTTGTTACAGGGAATGGAGCGATCCAATGAAGATCAGCAAAATCGAGGCTTTTCAGGTGCAGTGGGCGCCGGGCGAGCGGCCGGAACAGCGCGGCGCGTTTTTGCGCGTGCACACCGAATGCGGCCATGTCGGCCTGGGCGAAGCCTCCCCGATGCTGGGCGGGCTGGCCTCGCTGGCGATCCTGGCGCATCACATCGCGCCGACGCTGGTGGGCGCGGACCCGCTGGACCACACGATGATCCAGGACCGGCTGATGCACCGGCTCGTCAAGCTCGGGCCGGAAGGCGCGCTGACCGGGGCGCTGGCCGCACTCGACATCGCGCTGTGGGACCTGAAGGGCCAGATGCTCGGCCAGCCGATCTGGCGGCTGCTCGGCGGCGCCTGGCGCACCGAGTTGCCGTTCTACGCCTCGATCGGCGGCAACGGCACGCGCAGCGTGGACGAGGTGCTGCGGGTTGTCGAAAAGCGGCTGGAGGATAAGCCGGCCGCCATCAAGATCCGCTTCGATAATGACCGCACGACCCACGACATCGACATCAAGGGCGACATCGCCAAGGCACGCGCCGTGCGCAAGCTCGTCGGCGACGACTTCCCGCTGGCCTTCGACGCCAATAACGGCTTCACCGTCGGCGGCGCCATCCGGGTGGGCCGGGCGCTTGAGGAACTGGGCTTCTGGTGGTTCGAGGAGCCGGTGCAGCACTACCACGTCAAGGCAATGGGCGAGGTGGCGCGCGCGCTGGACATCACCGTCTCCGCCGGCGAGCAGACCTACACCACCGCGGGGCTGGCCGACCTGATCAGCGCCGGCGTGCGGATGGTGCAGCCGGATATCGTCAAGATGGGCGGCATCACCGGGCTGCTGCGCTGTGCCGCGCTGTGCCAGGCGCACGCGGTGGAACTGGTGCCGCACCAGACGCAGCCGACCATCGGCCACCTCGCCAGCATGCATATCGCCGCCACCCAGCTGCACGCCAGCAAGCCGATCGAGCTCGACGACCCCTCGCCGCGCCGGCACGCGGTGTTCACCAATCCGCCGAAGCCGATCAACGGGCTGTTCCATCTGCCGACCATGCCGGGCCTGGGGCTCACGATCGACGAGGCGGCACTGGCGGCGCGGCGGTTGGAGATCGGGTAGGGGAAGGGAAGTCTTCTTTTTGTGAACAAAAAGAAGCAAAAAAACTTTGTTCGTTGGGATGCGGCTTTCGGCGGGCAACTGGTTTTGAGGATTGGTGGTTTCTTGGCTTCGCCCTCTTTTCCACCGTCGATCCGGCCTGACGGCGAAGCCAATTGGTAAAAGTTTTTTGCTTCTTTTTTTCAAAAAAGAAGACTGCCTTGCTGCCACTTGCCTAATCTCGAACCCACAATCAAGGACAGGAAGAATGGCAAACATCACCCGTCGTACCGCGCTCACCACTGCTCTTGCCGCGGCTGCTGCGGCGCCGGCGCGGGCGGCGGGGTCGGACAATACGATCCGGTTTGGCCTGGCCGTCGAGCGGCCGAACTCGCTTGATCCGGCGGTGAGCATCCAGGGCGCGGATAATCACATCACCCGGCAGATCTTCAACGCGTTTCTCGACTCGCCCTATGGCACCTTCGACCTCGATCCCAAGGGCCTGGTGATGGAGGCGGCGGAAAGCTGGGAGATGGCGCCGGATTCGCGCAGCTTCACGCTGAAGCTGCGCGAGGGGATGATGTTCCACAAGGGCTTCGGCGAGGCGACGGCGGAGGATGCGAAGTTCACGATCGACCGCATCCGCGACCCCGCCACCGGCTCGCAGTTCCGCATCTTCTTCAGCGATGTGGCGGATGTGCAGGTGCTGGACAAGTACCGCTTCCGCATCAACCTCAAGCGCCCGAACCCGACCTTCTACGCCACCTGCCTGATCGCGCGCGGGTCGCTGCTGGTCAGCAAGAAGGCGGTGGAGCAACTGGGCCAGGGGCACCGGCGCAACCCGGTGGGCACCGGGGCTTTCGAGTTCGAGGCGATCGACAATGAGCGCGGGGTGATCCTCAAGCCGTTCAAGGATTTCCACGGCGCCAAGCCTGGGGTCGCGGCGATCGAGTTCCGCTATGCCGCCGACAGCACGGCGCGCACGCTGGGGTTCCTGAAGGGGCAGCTGGACATCATCGAGGGCATCCGTCTGCCTGGCTGGGCGGAGGATATCCGCAAGCAGGCGCCGAAGGCGGCGTTCGACTTCACCCGGCCTGGCAGCCAGAACATCATCGCCTTCAACACCACACGCAAGCCGTTCGACGACGTGCGGGTGCGCCGGGCGATCCGCTTCGCCATCGACCGCAACGTGTTCAAGGAAGCCTATGGCGAGCTGTATGGCGATATCTGGGGCGTCAACCCGCCGCAGTATCCTGGCGCTTTCCAGCACAACCAGCTGCCCGAAGATCTGCAGTATGACTACAACCCGGCCAAGGCGAAGGCCTTGCTGGCGGAAGCCGGGTTTGCGCGCGGGTTGACGTTCGAGACCTATATCTCCCAGCGCGAGGACTATCAGGGCATCATGATCCTGATCCAGGAGATGCTGCGCAAGGTCGGCGTGGACATGAAGCTGCGCACGGTCGATCACACGGCGTACCACACCGACAATCTGCGCGACCAGAACATGTTCCCGATGAATTCGGAGACCACCGCACCGGTCGGCACCTCGCTGCTGCTCACCTACTACCAGAAGGCCGCCGAGGTGCGGGCGGACGGCAAGGGCGGGCGCAACTACAGCCACTACGGCGCGGCCATCCCCGGCGTCGATGACCTGATCGAGAAGGTGCTCGACGAGCCGGACCTCCAGCGGCGGCAGGCACTGACGCGCGATGTGGAGCTGAAGATCCTGCGCGACATGCCGGCGTTCAATGCGATGTCGATGCACTGGATCTACGTGCGCAATCCGGCGCTGGACCTCGGCTATCAGATCCGCGCGAGCTATGCCTACTTCACCTTGGCCAAGGCGAAATTCATCGCGTGACCCGCTACGTCCTCTCCCGCGTGCTCGATGCGGTGTTGACGGTGCTGCTGGTGCTCACGCTGGTGTTCTTCGCCATGCGGGTGCTGCCCGGCGACCCCGCCATCGCCGCCTTGGGCGACCAGGCCAGCGCCGATCAGCTCGCGGGGTTCCGCGCGCTGATGGGGCTGGAGGCGCCGCTGCCGCTGCAATACGTGCATTTCCTGTGGGATATGCTGCGGCTCGATTTCGGGCGGTCGTTCCGCACGAATGAGCCGATCGCCACCCTGCTCGCCGGCGCCCTGCCCTACACGCTGGAACTGGCGGCGGCGGGGATGACGGTGGGGGCGGTGATCGGCGTGCCGGCCGGCGTGCTGGCCGCGACCAATCGGGGGCGGCTGCCTGATTATCTGGCGCGCATGCTCTCGCTGGCCGGGCTGTGCATTCCGGAATTCTACCTCGGCGCGCTGCTGCTGATCGCCTTCGCCTTGCACATGGATTTGTTCCCGATCATGGGCGGCGGCACGACGATCCCCGAACGGCTGCACCATATCGTGCTGCCGGCGGTGACGCTGGGGCTGGTGATGGCGGCCTTCACCGCGCGGCTCACCCGCTCCTCCCTGCTCGAGGTGCTGCGGCGGGACTATATCCGCACCGCGCGGGCGAAGGGCGCGCCGCCGGGCGTGGTGGTGTGGCGGCATGCGCTGCGCAACGCGCTGATCCCGGTGGTGACCGGCTTCGGCATCTATCTGCTCTCGATGCTGTCAGGCTCGATCTCGATCGAGCTGGTATTCACCCGGCCGGGCCTGGGCAGCGTGCTGGTCAGCGGCATCCTCGCGCGCGACTACCCGGTGGTGCAGGCGGGGCTGGTGGTGTTCGCGATGTTCGTGGTGGTGGTGAACCTGAGCATGGACCTGCTCTACGCCGTCATCGATCCGCGCATCCGCCTCGCTGAAGGTGGCTGATGCGCCATCCCGTCACACTCATCTGCCTCGGCATCATCATCGCGTTGGCCCTCGTCGGCATCCTCGGCGAGGCGATCCTGCCGTACGATCCGCTGGCGCAGAGCATGATGCGCCGGTCCCGCCCGCCGAGCGAGGTCAACTGGTTCGGCACGGACCGGTACGGGCGGGACTTGTTCTCGCGGG
Source organism: Asaia bogorensis (assembly GCA_945874805.1). GTDB lineage: Bacteria > Pseudomonadota > Alphaproteobacteria > Acetobacterales > Acetobacteraceae > CAIRTN01. The sequence continues at coordinate 7,683 of CAMCJI010000028.1, forward strand.
TGATGCTGGGCACGCGCTGGTCGCTGTTGCTGGGCATCGCGGCCCCGTTGATCGCGGGCGTGCTGGGGACGCTGATCGGCGCGCTGGCGGGCTTTTACGGCGGCTGGTTCGACCGGATCGCCGGGCGGTTCGCCGATCTGCTGATGGCGTTTCCGGCGTTGCTGCTGGGCATCATGCTGGCGGCGGCCCTGGGGCCGGGGTTCGGAAATCTGGTGGCGGCGGTGGCCTTCGCCTTCCTGCCGCGCTTCATCCGGGTGGCGCGCGCGGCGACCTTGTCGGTGCGGCGCGAGCCTTACATCGAGGCGAGCTTCGCCGCCGGGCAGCGGCCGTGGCGGATCGTGCTGAAGCACGTGCTGCCCAACATCGCCGGGCCGGTTATCGTGGTGGCGACGCTGTGGATCGCCACGGCCATCCGTATCGAGGCGACACTCTCCTTCATCGGCCTGGGCGTGCAACCGCCGCAGCCGAGCTGGGGCAACATCATCCGCGACGGGTTGGCGAATATTCTCGGCTCCCCCTGGCCGGTGATCGCGGCGGGGACGATGCTGACGCTCGCCGTGCTCGCCTTCAACATCGTGGGGGATGCGGTGCGCGACGCGATCGATCCCGATTATCGTGAGTAGCGGGGGCGTGAATAATCCTCTCCTCTCGGTCGAGGGGCTGACCACGGCGTTCCGACTGCGGGCGGGGGCGGTCCGGCCGGTGCAGGACGTCTCGTTCAGCGTCGCCGCCGGCGGGGCGGTGGGGATCGTCGGCGAGAGCGGGTCGGGCAAGAGCGTCACCGCGCTGTCGATCATGCGGCTGCTGGCGGAGAACGCGCAGATCGAGGCGGGGCGGATCATGTTCGAAGGCCGGGACCTCGCGCGCCTGGATGAGCGGGCGATGCAGGCGCTGCGCGGCCAGGCGATCGGCATGATCTTTCAGGAGCCGATGACCAGCCTCAATCCGCTCATCCCCATCGGCCTGCAGATCGCCGAGAGCCTGACGCTGCATGGCATTTGCGGGCCGGGGGAGGCGCGCGAGCGGGCGGTGGAGTTGCTCACGCGCGTCGGGATTCCCGATCCCGGCCGGCGGGCGCTCGATTATCCGCATTCGATGTCCGGCGGCATGCGCCAGCGGGTGATGATCGCCATCGCGCTCGCATGCCAGCCGCGGCTGCTGATCTGCGATGAGCCGACCACGGCGCTGGACGTGACGATTCAGGCGCAGATCCTCGACCTGCTGCGCCGCCTGCGCGCGGAGCTGGGCACCGCGATCCTGCTGATCACGCATGACCTGGGGGTGATTGCGGAGTTCGTGGAGACGGTGGTGGTGATGTATGCCGGCCGGGTGGTGGAGCGGGCGGATACGCGCAGCCTGTTCCGCGCGCCGGCGCATCCCTACACGCAGGGGCTGCTGCGGGCGGTGCCGCGCGTCGATGCCGTGAACGACCGGCTGCACCAGATCGCCGGCACGGTGCCGGGGCCGGCCAACTTCCCGTCCGGCTGCCGCTTCCATCCGCGCTGCCCGGCGGCGATGGCCGTGTGTGCGGAGAAGGCGCCGCCGGTGACGCGGATCAGCGACACGCAGGACGCTGCCTGCTGGGCGCTGGCATGACGGCACTGCTGGACGTCGCTGATCTCGCCAAGCACTTCCCCTCCGGCAAGCGGCTGGTGCGGGCGGTGGACGGCATCTCCTTCCACCTCGACCGCAGCGAGACGCTGGCGCTGGTCGGCGAGTCCGGCTGCGGCAAATCCACCACCGCGCGGCTGGTGCTGCGGCTGATCGAGCCGACGCGCGGCCGTGTTCTGCTGGACGGGGAGGACCTGCGCGCGCTCTCGCCCGAGGCGCTGCGGCGGCGGCGGCGGGATATGCAGATCGTGTTCCAGGACCCCTATGCCTCGCTCAATCCCCGGCTGACGATCGGCGAGATCATCGCCGAGCCGTTGCAGGTGCACGGCCTGCACCCCACGCGCGCCGCGCTGCGCGACCGGGTGGCGGAGCTGCTGGAGCTGGTCGGGCTGCCGGCCGATGCGGCGCTGCGCAATCCGCGCCAATTCTCCGGCGGGCAGCGCCAGCGCATCGGCATCGCCCGCGCCATCGGGCCGAACCCGCGGCTGGTGGTGGCCGATGAGCCGGTTTCGGCCCTCGATGTTTCGCTGCAAGGTCAGATCGTCAACCTGTTGCAGGATCTGCAGGCGCGGCTTGGCATCTCCTATCTGTTCGTCGCGCATGATCTCGCGGTGGTGCGCCACATCGCCCACCGCGTCGCCGTGATGTATCTCGGCGTGATCGTCGAGGTGGCGCCCGCCGCCGCGCTGTTCGCGGCACCGCATCATCCCTACACGCAGGCGCTGCTCTCGGCGGCGCCGGTGCCTGACCCGGATGCGCGGCGGACGCGGATCATCCTGGCGGGCGATGTGCCGAGCCCGCTGGCCATACCGCCGGGATGCCGCTTCCACACCCGCTGCCCGCTGGCGCAGGATGTCTGCCGCAGCCTGCCGCCGCCCTTGGTGGAGGTGGCGCCCGGCCACCAGGCGGCCTGCCATTTCGCAGCACCCTTTCCCATCCCGACAGGAGACACCGCATGAGCAAGCAGGTTCCAATCGGCATCTCCGGCGGCGGGGTGCTGCACACGGATGCGAATGTGCCGGATGTGGACACGGTGTTTCGCATGGTCGCCGAGTCCGGTGCGTTCGACTACATCGAGCGCACACCGCCGACGGGGATGCTGGATGCGTTCCAGCGGGCCAGTGCCACCCACAAGGTGCCGCTGCGCACCGGCGGGTTCTTCTACGTGCTCGGGCGCGACGAGCCGTTGCTGGAATGGCATCTGCGCATCGCCCGCGAGTTGGGGATGGTGGCGCAGAACGTGCAGATCATGTGGCGCCGGGCGGACGGCACTCCGGTGAGCAACGAGGAGGTCGCCGAGGCGTATCTGTGGGCGGCCGAACTGGGCGACAGGCTGGGGGTGCAGCCTTGTTTCGAGGTGCATATCAACATGTGGTCCGAGCGGTTTCGCCGGGTGGCCGAGGTGGCCGCACTGGTGGAGGCCCGCGGCGTGCCGTATCGGATGACGCTCGACCACAGCCACGTGATCTTCAAGATCGACAACCTGCGCGAGCACAAATACTGCTCGCTGGGCGAGGATCTGGAAGACGGTAGCGTGGTGCTCGATCCCGCGCTGCCCGGCAATGTCTGCTCCAAATGGATCGGCGCGAATTGGGTGGCGCATGCCCATGCCCGGCCGGCCGTGCCGAACAATCCGCCGAACATCAAGGGCATCCATCCCAACGGCACGGTGGGGCGCGGGGTGCAGTATCCGTTCATCCGGCCGGCCGAGGGCGAGTATCATGCGCCGTGGGACGAGGCGCGGCTGGAGCCGTGGAAGGATGTGCTGCGCCAGCTGTTCGCGCATCATGCGGCCGATGCCGCCAGCCCGCTGGGGCAGGTGACGGTGGAGATGATCCCCGGCATCGATTACGGCGCGGGCTGCGGCTACTCGATCTTCAACCACTCGATCGCGGTGGCGAACTGGCTGCGGCAGGCCCAGGCCTAACCCTTGCCGGCGTATTTCTCGCCGCGGACCACGGCGGCGTCGCTGACCCAGGCGATCACCGCGTAATGCGGGAACCAGTCCCGGGCGAGGCGCTCCAGCAGCGCGTCGGCCACGGCCGGGCTCACCAGGGTTTCGATGCGGATGTTCTCGCCGTCGAGGGTGGAGGCGCGCATGTCGCGCGAGCCGGCGCCGGTGGCGGCGGAGAGGGTGTAGCCGGTGGCGCCGTCGGCCAGGATGGCGCGGGTCAGCCGGTCGGCCAGCACGCTTTCGGCGATGATCGTCACCAGCTTCACCGTCACGGTCTGCATCACGGCACTCCGTAAAGCCAGGACGCCATCGCGTGATAGAGCGGCAGGCCCAGCGTCAGGTTGAAGGGGAAGGTGATGGCGAGCGAGGCGGTCAGATAATAGCCCGGATTGGCCTGCGGCAAGGCCAGACGCACCGCAGCGGGGGCGGCGATGTAGCTGGCTGAGGCGGCGAGCGTGCCGAGGATGGCCGCTCCGCCGACCGACATGCCGGCCCAATGTGCCGCAACGATGCCCAAGGCCGCATGCAGGACTGGCATCAGCATGGCGAACAGCGCCAGGAACGGCCCCACCCGGCGGAAATCGGCCAGCCGCCCGGCCGCGAGCATGCCGAGCTCCAGCAGGAACAGGCAGAGCAGGCCTTGGAACAGGTCGGTGAAGAGGGGCTTGACCCGGTCGTAGCCGGCCTCGCCCACCACGGCGCCGATGAGCAGGCCGCCAGCGAGCAGCAGCACGCTCTTGCCGGACAGGATCTCGCGGATCGCCTCGCCGGTGCTGCCCTGGCCGCCGGCGCCGGCGATGCGGGCCAAAGCGAGGGCGACGACGATGGCCGGCACTTCCATGATCGCCAGCAGCGCCGGGGCGTAGCCCTCATACGCCATGCCGGTGGCGTCGAGATAGGCCAGGGCGGCGACGAAGGTGACGGCGGAGACCGACCCGTAATGCGCGGCGATGGCGGCCGCATCGGCTACCTTGAAGCCGCCGACCCGGCGGAGCAGCGCGTAGCACCAGAGGGGGATCGCCAGCCCGAGGCCGAGGGCGGCGGTGGCTGGCAGCAGGAAGGTGCCGGGGGCGAGGTGGGACAGTTCAACCCCGCCGCGCAGGCCGATCGAGAGCATCAGGTAGATCGACAGGGCGTTGAAGACGGGCTCGGGAAACTTCAGATCACTGCGCAGCAGCACGGCCACGGCGCCGAGCACGAAGCAGAGCAGCAGGGGCGAGAGCAGATTGGCGACGGCGAGATCGAACATAACGGGCGTATTTCACAGCACGGGGCGCGATGGCAACTGAAATGAGGCAAATCTTAACGCGTTACGAACCTCTGGGCTGATAGTCTGAGCAGGACATCGCGGGGAAACGCCATGCTTATCGCCCTATTTGTGCTCATCGCCATTCTGCTGGCGATCGGCGCGGTTTATGTGCACGACGTCCGGCAGACGCAGCATACGATTTTGCGGAATTTCCCGATTGTCGGGCATTTCCGCTACTTCTCCGAAAGCTTCGGCGAATACATGCGGCAGTATCAATACCTGCCGGACTGGGTGGAGCGGCCGTTCAACCGGCTGGAGCGGGCCTGGATCTATCGGACGGCGAAGGGGATATCGAATCTCGTCTCCTTCGGCAGCGAGACGGTGCCAGCTTTTGTGTTCCGCAATGCGGCGTTTCCGGTGCTGGAGGGCGAGCAGAAGGCCTGGCCGGCCAAGCGCATCGGTGTCACCGAAGGGCCGGGGGCTTGCCGCATCCCCTATGACGCGCCGGGGTTTTTCAACATCTCCGGTATGAGCTACGGCGCGCTTTCGCACGCGGCAGTCACCGCCCTGTCGCGCGGGGCGAAGCGGGCGGGGATCTGGATGGCGACCGGGGAGGGGGGGCTGGCGCAGTACCATCTCGATGGCGGCTGCGATCTGGTGATGCAGATCGGCACGGCGAAGTACGGGGTGCGCGACAAGGACGGCAACCTGTCGGAGGAGCGGCTGCGCGAGATTGCGGCCTATCCGCAGGTGCGGATGTTTGAGGTGAAGCTGGCGCAGGGGGCCAAGCCTGGGAATGGGGGGATTCTGCCGGCGGCGAAGGTCTCGGCGGAGATCGCGGCGATCCGGGGGATTCCGCAGGGGCAGGACAGCATCAGCCCGAACCGGCATACGGATATCGGCAATATCCAGGAGCTGGGGGCCTTCATCGACCGGGTGCGGCGGGTGACCGGCAAGCCGGTGGGGGTGAAGGTGGTGGCGGGGCAGCAGGGGTTCCTCGATGACTGGTTCGCCGATTGCTCGGCCCATCCCGAGCGGTGCCCGGACTATGTGCAGATCGACGGCGGCGAAGGCGGGACCGGGGCGGCGCCGGCGCCTTTGGCCGATTATGTCGGGCTGCCGATCACGCAGGCGCTGCCGATGGTGGCCGCGGCGCGGGCGCGGCATGGGCTGGCTGAGCGGATTCGCATCATCGCCTCGGGCAAGCTGGTGACGCCGGACAAGGTGGCGTGGGCGCTGTGCATGGGGGCGGATTTCGTGTCCTCCGCGCGGGGGTTCATGTTTGCGCTGGGGTGCATCCAGGCGATGAAATGCGGCTCCGGCCATTGCCCGACGGGGATCACCGCGGCCGACCCGCGGTTGATCCGCGGGCTGGACCCGACGGACAAGTCGGTGCGGGTGGCGAACTACGCGAAGCGGATGCAGGAGGAAGTGGAAGTGATCGCCCATGCCTGCGGGCTGCCGCACGCCGGGGCGTTTACCGAGGCGCATGTGACCGGCACCGAGCGCGGCGTGGCGGGGTTCCGCAACCTCGGCGGCTAATAGTTTTGTTATCGTAACAAATTGGGCGTGCAGCGGCGGCCGTCGGTAGGCACGATTTTCGTACATCGGGCGTGACGCGGCTTGGCAGTCGGCTGCTGTGCGGGCAGGTCAACCGCGGCGAAGTGGGCGGGGGCGAATGCCGGGATGGCGGCGACGGCCGCCGAGGTCGCGGCAGGCTTGCGCGCAGGCGCGGGCCGGCGGCGGCGGGCGCAAGCGGGCCGCGCGGACGCAGCGGTGGCGGCAGCCGGACGGCGAGGGGTGGCGATCGGACGCAGGGCGAGCGGGGGGAGGTCGCCGGCCTGCCAGCGGGCGAATAGAGCCTCCAACGCCGCGAGAGCGGCTGCGAGGCGGCGGGCGAACAGCACATGCATCAGCAAGCCGAACAACCCGCCGGAGAGCAGCCCGGCGAGGGCGGCCTTCAGTCCGGTAAAGGGGTTGGCGGCGGGTGCGTTCATGGTTTGTGCTTTACGCCGGTGTGGGTGCGGCGTCAAGGATAATTTTCTTGTTTTGGGAAAAATAGTTCTGGAAGATAGGGCAGAGGTAGGGAGAGGGAAGAGTCTTCTTTTTGTGAACAAAAAGAAGCAAAAAAACTTTGTCCGTTGGGTGGGGGTTGGGACGGTGGGTTGGGTTTGGGCTGTGGGGGGTTTTATGGCTTCGCCGACCCAACTCTCTGGTATTCGGCGAAGCCATGGAAACTGCCCGTGCGCGGGTCGTGGGGTTATTGGCCCGCGGCGATCGTCAGGCGTGGGTGCTCAGCTTTCGCCGCGCAAGGGCGCGGCTGTCGCTGCGAGGGGGACAAGCCCGAGCATGACGGATGAGAAGGGCGGATTAAGTCGCAAAAGTTTTTTGCTTCTTTTTTTCAAAAAAGAAGATGCTTGCCTTACTGCCGCTTGCCTTCCGTCTTTAGCGCATCGCCGAATAGGCGGTCGGCAGGAGGAGCATGGATTGCATGTCCACCACCATGCCGTTGGTGTTGGCGAGGAATTGCTTCCATTCCGGTTGGTCGAACAGGGCTTTGCGCCAGGCGATGCGGGTTTCGACGTTGGGGTAGGCCCACATGTGCAGCCCTTCGTTGGGTTGCGGGGCTTCGCCGGTCCAGAGGCCGACGTTGTGGCCGAAGCGTTCGCGGACTTCCATCACGTTGAGGTAGTGTTGCGCCCAGGGTTTGGCCTGGCCCATGGCGGTGCGGTAGATGCGCAGTTCGTAGATGCCGCCTTCGGTTTTGGGCGGGGTGATGGGTTTGGCCGCGTTGAGGAAGCGGATGTCCTGGCGGGCGATCAGGGGGCGGATGGCGGGGATGTATTCCTGCGTCCAGCGCTCGTTCTTTTGCAGCTCGGCGCGCAGGCGGGTGCGTTCTTCGAAGCTGTCGTAGGTCCAGAGGTGCCAGACTTGATTGAGGGCGCCGAATTCGGTCAGCCAGTAGCCGTGGACGGTGCCGTAGTTGTTGCCACGGGCGGGGCGGCCGATGGTTTCGGCGGCCTTGAGGTAGGCCGGCAGGGCGCCGGGGTGGAAGGTGTAGGTGCGGAGTTCGTGGAGCATTTTCTGCCTCTCGTTCGCGTGGTCGTCGCGGGCGCCTTCGCCGGAGACGTGGATCACGCGGTCAAATCTAGCGCCAGCCGGGAGCGGGGACTTTTTTCACGCGGGAGAGCACGGCTTCGATATCTTCGATCTGGCCCTCCCAGAAGTCGTCGATCAGGTCGCGGTTGGACATGGCCCAGGAGGCGACCTTTTCGAAATCGCGTTCGTAGAGGCCGCCGCTGATTTGCACGATCATGGGCTCCAGCGCGAGCACTGTCACGTTGTCCGGGTCGTAGCGGCCGCCGGGGGTGACTTCGATCAGCGGGCTGTCCCGGCCTTGGGCGCGTTGCAGCCAGATCACTTGATTCAGGCCGGTGAGATTGGATTTCAGGCTGACCGCGTGGCGTGGGGCGCGTTGGTGCGCCTCGTAGTTCGCGGACATCTGCACGGGGATGACGGGCGGTGCGGGCGGCGGCGGCAGTGCGGGCGCGGGGGTTGCGGCCGGCGGCGCGGCGGGCCGGGGCGGGCGGGGGGGCTGCTCGGCTGCCGCCAGTGGAGCAGGCAGTGGAGCGGGCGTTGTTGCCGGCAGCTGTGCCGCCAAGGGGGCCGCCGATGGGGCGGGGGCGGGCGGGGGGGGCAGGGGGGCGGGGCGGGCAGGGCGTTCGCGCGGGGTGTCCGGCCGCATGGGCGGGCTGGGGCGGCGCACGGCGCAGCCGGCTTCGGCGACGATCACTGAGACGGCGGGGCAGGCTTCGGTGACCTGGCGCAGGGTTTCCTCGAAGCTGGTGCGGAAGGCTTCGGGGGTTTCGCCTTCGGCGCCGAAGCGTTGCAGCAGGTCGTCCCAGCCGAGCAGCGGGCCTTCATTGCCGGTGATGCGCGAGAGGCCAGAGACGATCCAGCCGTAGGCGTCCATCGCGACGGGGGTGGCGAGCAGGCTGGCGATCACCTTGCGGTCGAGCAGGACCGAGACTTCGGCGAGGCTGGCGTAGAAGCGGGCGTTGAGCTTGACGCTGGTGCGCCAGTCGGCGGTTTTCGGGCGGGTGCGGGCGTCGAACACGCTCAGCGCGGCGCCGCCGTCCTGGGCGAGGGAGGTTTTGGCGGCGATCAGCCGGGTGAACTGGGTGCCGAGCTCGGCCGTGGCCTCCTCCGACAGGGGCAGGCCGATGCGGGCGGCGAGCTCGGCGGCGTTGGCGCCGACCTCGACCGTGGGGGAGCCGGCGCGCAGGGCTGCGTCGAACAGGTGCAGCAGGATCAGGCGCAGATAGGGGCCGTGCGGCGGCTCGGCGGCTTCGATCGTCATGGCGACGTTCGCGGTGTCACGGCGCCAGGTGCCGGCGAAGGGGGCCGTCGGCAGGCTGAGCTGGCAGAAGGCCGGGTGCTGGCGGAAGGACGCGGTGTCGGGCAGCGGCGCGGGCTCCGCGGGGGGCGGATCGGCGGAAACGGATTGGGACATTTAAACCTAACGGGGCAACCTGACGGGTGGGCGGGCCGGACGTGAACCGAGACGGAAAATCAAAGCGGGGTGTTGCGGCATGACGCGCGCGAGTCGGGCGGGTCGGAAAAGCCGGCAACGACCGATGCGATAGGCGTGATTGCCGGAGAGGGCAAGAGGGCGGGGCGGATCGGCGCCCATCATCCTTCTGGCTGATGGGCGGATTGAGGGGTTTTGCTAGACTGAGGGATGCTCTCCGATCCGACAATCGCGGTGCCGCGACGCCTTGGGGCCGATGTGCGCCTGCCGGCCTTTGGGCCGGGGCAGGCGGCGGCGTGCTTTCTGCTGGCTGTGGGGCTGGTGGTGATGCGGGGCCTGCGCGATCTGCCGGAGGTGCTCGGGGGTGCGCTGATCAATCCCGACAGCACGATGCGGCTGCTGCGCCTGCAGGAGTGGCTGGCGCAGGGGCATCCGGTGCATGCGGTGCCGCGCGATGTCGGCGGGGCGGGGATGGTGCTGCCGTGGTCGCATTTCCTGGAGCTGTTGCTGCTGTTGCTGGCGGCGCCGCTGGTGCCGGTGCTGGGATGGGATGCGGCGGTGCGGGTGGTGTTCGTCGCGGCCGGGCCGTTGGGCGCGGGGCTGCTGGGGGTGGCGCTGGCCTGGGCGATCGCGCCGGTCACCCGGCCGGATCTGCGCTGGTTCGCGGCGATTGCGGCGGCGCTGGCGGTGCCGGTTTCCGGCTATGCGTTGCCGGGGCTGGTGCATCATCACATTCCGGTGGCCGTCGCGGTGGTGCTGACGCTCGGCTGGGCGGCGCGCGGGCCGGCGATGGGGGCGGCGGCGGGCTGGCGGATGGGGCTGGCGGCGGGGGCGGGGCTGCTGCTGACGCCGGAATCGATGCCGTTCACGCTGATGGGGTTCGGGCTGCTGGGTTTGATGTGGCTGGCCGGGGGGCGGCAGGCGGCGCCCTTGGCCGCACGGGCGGCGCGGGCGGCGGGGGTGGCGTATCTGGCGGTGGTGGCGCTGGGGCTCGTGCTCGATCCGCCGGCGACGGGGTATGGCGCGGTGGAGATCGACCGGGTGAGCGTGGTGTATCTGTGCCTCGCCGCGGCCTGTGCGGTGGTGGGGTGCGGGCTGACGGTGCTCGGCCGGGTGGCGGGGTGTGTGCTCGCGGTGGCGGCGGTGGCGCTGTGGATCGCGGCGTTCCCGATGCTGCTGCGGGGACCGGCGGGGGTGCTGCCGCCGGAGCAGGCGGCGCTGTTCTTCAAGGATATCGCGGAGATGTCGCCGGTGCGTGGGCTGGGGCAGGCGGTGATTCTGCTGGCGCCCGGCGCGCTGGGGGTGGTGGGGCTGAGCTGGCTGGCCTGGCGGCGGCGCAGTCTGGGCTGGGCCTATGCGGCGGTATGCGGGATGGCGGTGCTGGTGCTGTCGGCCGGGCATGTGCGGTTCAGCACCTATGCGGCCATCCTGGGGGCCGGGATGCTGCCGGTGCTGCTGGGGGCGGTGAGTGCGGGGCTGGCCGGCGGGGCGCGGGCGGCGGGGCGGCTGGCGGTGCTGGGCGGGTTTTTGCTGCTGCCGCCGGCAGGTGTGCTGCTGATGCCGGCGCAGGCGGCGGAAGAGGCGGGGGCGGCGACCTGCTCGGTGCGGGCTAGCGCGCCGGGGCTGTGGTTCCTCGCGGGGCAGGTGCTGATGGCCGATCCGAACGAGACGCCGGAGTTGCTGCGGTACTCCGGCGTGCTGACGGTGGGCTCGCTGTATCACCGCAGCGCGGGGGCTTTCCTCGATCTGCGGGCGGCGTGGCGGGCGGTGCCGGGGGAGGTTGTGCCGGAGGCGGTGCGGGCGACGCGGGCGACGCACATGCTGGTCTGCGCCGGGGGGCGGCGGGGGAGCCTGGTGCGGGATCTGCCGGCGGTGACGTTGCGCGACAGGCTGGTGGCGGGGACGCCGCCGGGGTGGGCGGTGCGGGTGGCCGCCCTGCCCGGGGGGCATGTTTTGTACCGGATCGCGGATTAGCCTATTCGAGGGCGCGGGCGAGGGGGATTTCGCCGCTGCCGCGCTTGAGGGGCTGGGGCTGGCCGGGGCCGGGGGCCCAGCCGGTCATCACCGCGAGGCGCAGAGTGGCGCGGGTGCGGCCCTCGTGTTGCGGCAGGGTGGCCAGGGCGAGGGGGAACAAAGCGCGGGGCGGGGTGCGGCGGCTGCGCAGGTGGATGGCGTTGGTCTCGCCGGCGGCGCGGAGGTCGTGCAGCAAAGCCAGCGGGGTGGCGTAGAGCAGGGTGATGTCCTCGACATCCGCGACCGGCAGGGCGAAGCCGGCGCGTTGCAGGAGGGCGGCGCAGTCCCGCAGGTCGGGGAAGGGGGAGACGCGGGGGGCGGCGCCGCCGGTGAGCTGGTCCTCGGCGGTGGTGAGCGCGGTGCGGAGTTCGGCCAGGGTGCCCAGCGCGGGGAGGCTGGCGAGGAACAGGCCGTCCGGGGTGAGGGCGCGGCGGAGCTGGATGAGGGCGCCGGGGAGGTCGTTGATCCAGTGGAGCGAGAGGCTGGCGACGATCAGGTCGAAGCTGGCGGGGGCGAAGGGGAGGTTTTCCTCGTCCCCCGCCAGGGCCGGGCCGCCGTTGCGGGCGGCCATGGCGGGGGAGAGGTCGCAGCTGATCGTGGGGATGCCGCGGGCGCGGAGCTGGGGGGCGACGGCGCCGCGGCCGCCGAGATCCAGCGCGCGGGTGAAGCGGCGGGAGGTGTCGTCCAGACGGTCGAGCAGGCGGGCGGCGGCGTCCTCCAGGACGGGGGCGATCTGGTGGAGGGTGGTGGCGGCGCGGGTGCGGTGGGCGCGCACGGCCGGGCGGTCGAAGATGTGCATTGCCGGGTCCATGCGCGTGATGTGCGCCTGGGGATGCTTGCGGGCAAGGGAGGGGCCGCTTAGCGTCGGGCGGTTGGGGAGAGCTTTCGCATGAAGACGATCGACGCGGCGGGGTTGCGGGGTTTGATCATGGGCGGGGGGGAGCTTGCCATCCTCGATGCGCGCGAGGAGGGGGAGTTCGGGACGTCGCATCTGTTCTGGGCGGTGCCGTGCCCGCTGTCGCGGGCTGAGTTGCGGGCGCCGGGGTTGCTGCCGAACAAGGGCGCGCGGGTGGTGTGCGTGGATGACGGGCGGGGGTTGGCGGAGCGGCTGGGGGGCTGGCTCGAGGCACAGGGGCATACGGATGTGCTGGTGCTGGCCGGCGGGACGGCGGCCTGGGCGGCGGCGGGTTGTGTGCTGTTTTCCGGTGTGAACGTGCCGTCCAAGGCGTTTGGCGAGTGGGTGGAGCATCATTTCGGCACCGAGAGCGTGGATGCGCCGGAGCTGGAGGCCTGGATCGCCGCCGGGCGGGACATGGTGGTGCTGGATAGCCGGACGGTCGAGGAGTTCCGGCGGATGTCGATCCCGACGGGGGTTTCGGTGCCAGGCGGGGAGCTGGCGTATCGGATCGGCGATCTGGTGCCGCGCCCGGAGACGCTGGTGGTGGTGAACTGCGCTGGGCGGACGCGCTCGATCATGGGGGCGGAGAGCCTGCGGCAGGCGGGGATTCCCAACCGGGTGGTGGCGCTGCGCAACGGGACGATGGGGTGGGAGCTGGCGGGGCTGGTGTGCGATCGCGGGCAGCCGGCTTCGTTCGTGCCGGGCACGCCGGCGACGCTGGAGGTGGCGCGCAAGCGGGCCGAGGCGTTTGCGGCGCGCAGCGGCGTGCGGGTGATCGACCGGGCCGGGCTGGCGGCGTTTCGCGCCGAGGCGGGGCGGACGCTGTATCTGCTTGATGTGCGCGATCCGGTGGAGTTCGCGGCCGGCGCGGTGCCGGGCAGCATCAATGCGCCGGGCGGGCAGCTGGTGCAGGCGACCGATGCCTGGATCGGGGTGCGCGGGGCGCGGATCGTGCTGATCGACGATGATGGGGTGCGGGCGCGGATGTCGGCGGCGTGGCTGCGGCAGATGGGGCATGCGGATGTGTTCGTCGCCGAGGGCGCGCTGGCCGATGCGGTTGTGCCGCCGGCCGCCGCGGCGCCGGTGGTGGCGCCCGTGACGGATGTGGTTCCGGCGGGGGCGCTGGTGATCGATCTCGCGCGCAGCATCGATTTCCGCGACGGGCATATTCCCGGCGCCGTCTGGGGCGTGCGGACGCGGCTGGCGGCGCATGCGGCGGCTTTGGCGGCGGCGGCGGAGGTGGTGATCACCTCGCCGGACGGGGTGCTGGCGGCGATGGCGGTGGCCGAGGCGCAGGCGTTGACCTCGGGCCGGGTGCGGGCGCTGGCGGGCGGCACACGCAGTTGGACGGGGACGCTGGAGAAGAACCGGCTGGTCCCCGCCGATGAGGACTGCATCGACTTCTATCTGCGCGCTTATGACCGCAACAGCGGGGTGGAGGAGGCGATGCGGGCCTATCTGTCGTGGGAGATCGATCTGGTGCACGAGATCGAGCGCGACGGCACGGTGCGTTTCGGGGTGTGATGCTCAAGCGGCTGGGCACGCTGGCGCTCGATCTGCTGCTGCCGCCGCATTGCCTGACCTGCGAGGCGGAGGTGCTGACGGCCGACCGGTTCTGCGCCGAGTGCCACCGGCTGATCCAGCGCCCGGGTAGCCTGGCCTGCGAGAGTTGCGGCCTGCCGCTGGCGCGCGGCGCGGGGGCGCGCTGCGCCGGGTGCCTCGCCGATCCGCCGCCCTGGGGGCGGGGGCGGGCGGCGATGGTGTATGATGCGCAGTCCCGCCGGGTAATCCTGCCGTTCAAGAATGCCGACCGGCCGGAGCTGGCGCGGGCGCTGGCGGCGATGATGGCGCAGGCGGCCGGGCCGCTGCTGCATGACGCGGACCTGATCGTGCCGGTGCCGCTGCATCGGGCGCGACTGTTCGCCAGGCGCTACAACCAGTCGGCGCTGCTGGCGCAGGCGCTTGGCCGGCTGGCGGAGCGGCAGGCGGTGCCGGATGCGCTGCGACGCCTGCGCGCCACGGCGCCGCTGGGCGACAAGCCGGCGGCCGCGCGGGCCGCGGAGCTGGCGGGCGCGATCGCCGTGCGGCCGGCGCGGGCGGCGCTGGTGGCCGGCGCGCGGGTGCTGCTGGTCGATGATGTGCTGACCTCCGGGGCGACCTGCCGGGCCTGTACGCAGGCGCTGCTTGCGGCCGGGGCGTTGGGCGTGGATGTGCTGGTGGCGGCGCGGGTGCCGCCGCGCGGAAGCCTCTTGCATGGCGAGGCCGCAGACCCCACCCATAGAGATAATGAAGGGAGAGCCTGATGCCGGTGATCGAGATCTATACCCAGGATTGGTGCCCGTACTGCGTGCGGGCCAAGCAGATCCTCGAACGCAAGGGCGCGGACTTCCGCGAGATCGACGCCCCCGGCGGCAGTGCCGCGCGGGCGGAGGCGATGCAGCGCGCGGGCGGGCGCAGCTCGGTGCCGCAGATCTTCATCGATGGCGCGCATATCGGCGGCTGCGACGATCTGATGGCGCTGGACCGTGCCGGCGGGCTGGACAAGCTGCTGGCGGCCTGATGCGATGATCCACTACCAGCTGCAATGCAGCCACGCCCACGGGTTTGATGGCTGGTTCCCCTCCAGCGCCAGCTTCGAGGCGCAGGCCAAGCGCGGTCTGCTGGAATGCCCGGCCTGCGGGGATACCAAGGTCGATCGGGCGCTGATGGCGCCGGCGGTGCCGAAGAAGGGGAATGCGAAGGCGGTGGCCGTGCCGCCGGCCAAGGACCTCACTCCCGCCACCCTGCCGGCGGAGGCGCGCGCCCTGCTGCAACGGCTGCGCGCCGAGGTGGAGGCGAAGTGCGAGCACGTTGGCGATCGCTTCGCTGAGGAGGCCCGGGCCATCCACAAGGGCGAGACCCCGGCGCGCGGCATCTATGGCGAGACGACGCCGGAGCAGGCGGAGGCGCTGGCCGATGAGGGGATCGAGGTTGCCCGCATCCCCTGGGTGCCGCTGGCGGACGCCTGATCACCGGGATTTGATGGCGTCTTACGTTTCCGGAGCGGGCGCTTAAGGCTTCGGCAATTCCTCGCGGGCATGATCCCGGTGCCGCTGCCCCGGAGCCAACCCTTTCATGCCTGCCGCCCCGCTACCCCTCGACGAGCCCGCGCGCCTCGACGAATTGCGCGCCTTCCAGGTGCTGGACACGCCGCCCGACCCGCGGTTCGAGGCGGTGATCCGGCTGGCCACGCAATTTTTCGATGTGCCGATGGCGGCGGTGTCGCTGATCGACGAGCACCGGCAGTGGTTCAAGGCGAGTAGCGGCCTGGACCTGACCGAGACGCCGCGGGAGATGGCCTTTTGCAGCCATGCCATCCTGCACCCGGACGAGGTGCTGGTGGTGGAGGATGCCGCCGCCGATCCGCGCTTTGCCGACAACCCGCTGGTGACCGGCCAGCCGGCGATCCGGTTTTATGCCGGCGCGCCGGTGATCGGGCCGGCGGGCCATGCGCTGGGGGCGCTGTGCGTACTCGACACCGAGCCGCGGCAGTTGGACGCGGCGGGGCGGGCGCGGCTGGCCGATCTGGCGCGCGGGGTGGGGGCGCTGCTCGAACTGCACCGGGCGAGCCTGCGGTTGCAGCGGGCGGCGACGCATGATCCGCTCACCGGGCTTGCCAACCGCGCGCTGTTCGAGCCGCGGCTGGCGGCGGCGGTGGACATGGCGCTGGGGGGTGTGCCCTGCACGGTGCTGACGATCGATCTGGATCACTTCAGGCGGGTGAACGACCGGTTCGGCCATGCCGCCGGCGACGCGGTGCTGGCCGAGGCGGCGCGGCGGATCGCGGCGAGCGTGCGCGGTTCGGATCTGGCGGCACGGCTGGGCGGTGACGAGTTCGCGGTGATGATCCGCGGCCCCTTCCCCGCCGAGGCGCCGCAGGTGTTCGCCGAACGCATTCTGGCCATGCTGGCCGAGCCGTTTGCGATCGACGGCGTGGCGGTGACGATCCCCGCCAGCATCGGCATCGCCACCGCGCCGCGCGACGGCACGTGCGGCACCAGCCTGATGCGCGCGGCGGACACGGCGTTGTTCCGCGCCAAGGCGACCGGGCGGGCAGGCATCGCCTGCGCCGCCGACAACGCGACCGCGCCGCCGCTGCCGGACCGCGCGGCGAGCATGGAGGAGGACCTGCGGACCAGCTTGGCACGGCGCGAAGGCTTCACCCTGGTGTGGCAGCCGATCCAGGATCTGCGCAGCGGTGGCATCGTGGGGCAGGAGGCGCTGCTGCGCTGGGACCGGCCGGGCCATGGGCCGGTGGCGCCTGCGGTGTTCATCCCGGTGGCGGAGACCTGCGGGCTGATCGCGGCGATCGATTCCTGGGTGATCCGCCACGCCTGCGCCGCCGCCGCGGCCTGGCCGGCGCCGCAGAGCGTTTCGGTCAACATCTCGCCGCACTGGTTCTGCCTGGGCGATCTGACGGAACTCGTCACCGCGACGCTGGCCGAAAGCGGGCTGGACCCGGCGCGGCTGATCGTGGAGATCACCGAACGGACGATGATCGACCATCCCGAGGTCGCGCGGGAACGCATCGCCGAGCTGGCCGACCTGGGCGTGCGGGTGGCGCTGGATGATTTCGGCACCGGCTATTCGTCGCTGGGGTGCCTGCAGAGTTTCCAGTTCCACACGATCAAGCTCGACCGCAGCTTCATCCGCGACCTCGGCAGCAATCAGCGGGCGCAGGCGGTGGCGCGCGCGATCATCCGGCTGGGGCACGGGCTGGACGTGACGATCTGCGGGGAGGGGGTGGAGACGGCGGAGCAGCTGGCCTTCCTCCAGGCCGAGGGCTGCGATTTCGCGCAGGGCTACCTGCTCGGCCGGCCGGCGGCGCTGCCGCTGTTCGTGGGCGCCCCCTTGCCGTGAGCGGGGAAAACGACCCACACTGAGGCTTCCCCTGCCAGGAGGCTCCCATGCCCAATGACGCGCCCATCGGTGATGTCCGCTCTCAGGTTTCGGCCGAGGAGTGGCAGGCCCGGGTTGATCTGGCGGCCTGCTACCGGCTGCTCGCCCGCTACAACATGGCGGACCTCACCGGCACGCACACCTCCGTCTCGGTGCCCGGCAGCGACAACCAGCATTTCCTCATCAACCCGCATGGCATGCTGTTCGAGCGGGTGACGGCGTCGAGCCTGGTGAAGATCGACTGGCAGGGCAAGCCGGTGATGGCATCGCCGTACCGGGTGAACCCGGCGGGCTTCATCATCCATTCCGCCATTCACATGGCGCGGCCGGATGCGGTGTGCGTGATGCATACCCACACCACCGCCGGGCTCGGGGTGGCGATGCAGGCGCATGGGCTGCTGCCTGCCAGCCAGCATGCGTGCTTCTTCACCGGCAACATCGGCTACCACGACATCGACGCGATGGAGCAGGGGCTGGACGGGCGGGCGGTGCTGGCGCGCGACCTCGGGGTGCACCGGGCGCTGATCATGCGCAACCACGGGCTGCTGACCGCCGGGCGGACGATCGGCGAGGCGTTCTGGCTGATGCACACGCTGGAACGCGCCTGCCAGGCGCAGATTGCGGCG
>CAMCJI010000029.1 GCA_945874805.1 Asaia bogorensis
TGCTTCGCCTGGTTGGGAAGAAATCGACGGCTGGCCAAGGATTTCGAGGCCACAATCGCCTCGGCAACTGCCTTCCTCTACGCAGCATCAGCCATGCTGTTGATCAGACGCCTCGGTCGTTCCACATGAGTTCAGAGTCAGACTCTTAGGGTAATTGTCCAGAATAATATGGCGGCCTGCCTTCCTGATCTCCGTCTCGTTGCCTGACACGACAGCATCGTAGAACGTCGTTTCGCTATGGAAGACCAGGACTCCATTTTGCCGAGCCTCGTCTTGATAGTCAGCCTTCCTGCCCAACGACATCTTGTAGACCTCAGCATTCCGAACGAGGTCGCGTAATTGAGAAGGTGTCATTTCAATCTCCTGCTGTCCGCCTGCTGAGGCGCAGCCGCATCACGCCCGCTCGCACGGCTCATGGCAACATACTTCGCCTCCAGCCGTTCCGGCACCGCGTCCCCTTCCTTGCCGGAGGTGCCGCCCGACCTCCGCCAGCCGCGGCAGCTCCGCCATCTGAAGCGCGCGCTGCCGCGCCGCGTCTTCCAGCCGCCGCAACGCCACGCGCAGACCGGACCCCGACGCCCACGACATCTGACCTAGGAAAAATGAACGAAATACAGAAAAAATACCTTGAATAGACCGAATATCAATCCTACATTCCTCTCATGTTCGCAACCGACTTCACCCTGATCCTAAGGCTGCTGCAAAAGACCATGGGCAACCATGTCGTTCGCCACGACCTGCATGGCCCGGTGCTGGTCCTGCTCTGGAACCGCCTCTCCCGTACCATCCGCCTGTTCGAACGCCTCGTGACCCTCTGGCGCGCCGGCACCCTGCCGAAGCCGCGCGCCTCGCGCGCCGGCCAGTCCCGCCCGGCCACCGCCGCCAAGCCGGTAATCATCCCCCGCAACTTCGCCTGGCTGCTCAAGCTGATCGGCGCCCCCGCCGCCATCGCCGCCAGCCATATCCGCCATTGGATGAACGACGAGGAACTCAAGCGCTTCCTCGCCGACTGCCCCCAGGCCGCCCGCCTCATCCGCCCGGTCTGCCACATGATCGGCATGCGCCCCACCGAGGTCGAACTCGCCCCGATCCGCCTGCCGCCCCGGCCGCGCAAACCCCGGCCGCCGAGACCGCCGAAACCCCCGCGGCTGCGCCAGACTCCCGCCCGCGGCTTCACCCGCGCCCAGATCGACCGGATGACCGCGGCAGACCTGCTGGCCCATTACGGCCGCCTGCCGCCGCACTTCCCCCTGCCGATCCCCAACCTCAACCACATCCGACGAAAAATCGCCGCCGGATGAGCCGGGGAGACGTGCGGCCTCTATCATTCCGCAATAAAAATTACCCCGCCAGGATGAAGTCCCGCAACAGCGCCATCGCCCCCGCCGGATCGTCGTTGTGCACGCCATGCCCGGCATCGGCGAAGCGCTCGAACCGCACGAGATGCGCCGGCAACGAAGCGGCCAGCACCTCGCTGCGGGAGATCGGCGTGATCGGATCATCCTCCCCGGCCACCACCAGCACCGGGCACTGCACCCGCCCCAGCCCGGCGCGAAAATCCAGCCGCGGCGCCTCGCCATCCGGCGCCCCGAAGCGGAAGGCCACCGCATCATTGCGCACCGTCCGATGCCGCGCATCGGGATCGCGCACCGCCCGCCGGTTGTACAGCGGCGAGCACACTTCCATGTACGCGGCCGATGTCTCCGCATTCGGCGTGGTCCAGCGCGCCACCGCCACCGCCCGCGCCGCCGGTCCGCCGAGGCGCTCGAACACGTCGTAGATCTCCGCCCGGTCCACCTTCGGCGAGGTGCTGTAGAAAATCAGCTTGCCGGCATGGCCGGGATGCCGCGTCGCATAGGCCTGCGCCACCATCCCCCCGAACGAATACCCCAGCACGATCGGCTTCACGATCCCCAGCGCATCGCAGAACGCCGCCACATCGTCGCCCCACTGGTCGAGATTCCAGCTCTCCGGATCGCCCCAGTCGCTGCGCCCATTGCCGCGATGGTCGAGATAGACCAACTGCGCCACGTCAGTCAGGCCCGAGAAGGCCGGCTTGAACGTCGAGTGGTCGCCGCCCGGCCCGCCATGCAGCAGCACCAGCGTCGGCCGCTCGCGCATGGCCGGCCCATCCGGCACCAGCTTCGCCCCGTCCACATCGAAGAACAGCCGCGCGCCGTTGACCGTGATCTGCATGAACCGACTCTTCCTTCTGCTGGCATGAGCCTATCCCCTGGCCCGCCAGTTGCAATTCACCCCTCGTAGTCTGGCCCGCTCGGCCAAAAAACGAGGGTTCTCCTGGTGTCACGCAGTCTGTTCGGCATTCGTCTCGCAAATCGCATGTTGCGTTCTGCAACGGCCATCGCATTGTGCGGTGCAACATGGCTGGTCGCCGGCCGCGCCGAAGCGGTCACCTTCAACTACACCGACACGGCGGGAATCTCGCAGACGCTGGCGCAGTTCAACCTCGACGCCGTCGCCAACCCGAACACCGGCGCCTCCTACGTCCTCTATCAGGACAACGCGAAGCTGCGCACTTCCGGCGGCAAATCCACCATCGCCACTGGCGACGTCGGCATCGGCGCCAATAGTTCGCAAACCGGCGCCTTCACCGTCCAGGGCAACCTCGATGTCGCCACCGGCGGCTCGGTCTCCGGCCAGGCCGCCACCTCCGGCGCCATCAACACCGGTCTGAACCTGACCGCCGCCACCACGGCCGTGAACAATGTCGCCACCGCCCTGACCCTGCTGCCCTTCGACCAGACGGTCGCCGGCAATGTCGGCACCATCTACCGCGCCACCCAGTTCAACGCCGTGAAGATCACCGGCAGCCTGACCACCAGCCTCACCCTGTCGGGCCGCGCGTCCGACTGGTTTCTGGTCTATCTCCAGGGCTCGCAGGCCAGCCAGGCAATCACCCTGACCGGCGGGCTGATCGCCGAGCGTGTGCTGGTCTATGTCGGCGGCTCGGTCGGCGGCACCCCCACCGACGGCGGCAGCGCCATCCGCACCGCGAACGGCACCGCATTGCAGGGCACCTATCTGGTGGCCCCCACCACCGCCAACGGCCGCTTCAATTCCAGCGTCACCCTGGATGCGGCCAGCGCCTCGGGCGCCGTCTACAGCACCTCCTCGGCGGAGATGGCCTTCGTCAACGGCGCCCAGATCGTCCGCCACAGCTTCAGTGGCATCACCCTGGCGGCGGTGCCGGAGCCGGCTTCCTTCGCCCTGCTCGCCGTCGGCTTGGCCGGACTGGCCGCCCGCCGCCGGCGCTAACCCCGCGCGCCGATATCCCACCAGATGCCGGCCATCAGGCCGAGCCCCTCGGTGAACAGGCTGCCCAGGCCATGCTCGTCCGGCCCGTGCTGGCCGCAGCCGCCGTAGCTGTGGGGGATCCACATGATCGGCGTGCCCAGCGTCGCCTTGAAGTACTCCGAAGGGCCGGAGGCGCCGATATTCGGAATGATGTTCGGCCAATGCCCGCAGGTACGCTGCATCGATTCGGCTACCAGCTGCACCCAGGGCTCGGACGGGTCGGTGCGCGAGGCGGGAAACAGATCGCGCTCGGTCAATGGCTCGATCCCCACCTGCCCCAGCCCCGCCGCGTCCAGATGCGCCCGCAGCGCCGGCACGATGTCCTCGCTGCGCACATCGACGGTATGGCGCACCTGGATGCGCGCCCGCGCCGTGCCGCCCACCGCGTTCACCGGGTTCTCCGGCTGGCCGCTGATGCTCGCCAGCACCACCGCGCTGGTCCACATGTACATCCGCTCGGCCCGCGACAGGCCGGGCTCGCCCCAGCCGGGGTCGAGCGCGGGGGCGCCGGCCATGTCCTCGATCACCACCGCAGCACAGGCATCGCGCACGGCCGGCGGTATCTGCTGCGGTAGCCAGCCGCCGATCTTGATCCGCCCGTCCTGGGTGAAGATCGTGGTGATCGCATAGGCCAGGATCACCCCGGGATCTGCCAGCAGCCCGCCCCAATGCCCCGAGTGATGCCCGCCCTCGCGCAGGTTCACTACCAGATCAAACGCCACCCCCGCCCGCGTGCCCAGGGTGATATCCGGCACCGTCAGGCTCTGCCGCGGGCCGTCGAGTGCTACGAACACATCCGCCGCACAGGCCTCGCGATGCCGCCGCAGGAACTCCGACAGCCCCGGCGACCCCGCCTCCTCGCCCGTCTCCACCAGCAGCTTCACATTGAACCCCAGCCGCCCGCGCACCGCGATCACCGCCCGCAGCGCGTCCATTGCCAGCAGATGCTGGCCCTTGTTGTCCACCACCCCACGCCCGTAGATGCGGTCGCCCTCGATCACTACCGCCCAAGGGTCCAGCCCCGCCCGCCAGCGCTCCGGCATGGCGCGCACCACGTCGCCATGCCCGTACAGCAGCACCGTCGGCAGGCTTGCATCCTCGATGCGCGTGCCCAGCAGCACCGGGCCGTGCACCGGCTCGGGGTTGTCGAGCACCTGCGTCGTGAAACCGAGCGCCTCGGCCATCGGCCCCAACACGTCGCGGCAATAACGTTCGAGATCGGGCTTGCGCAGCGGCGGATGGCTCTCGGTCGGCACCGCGACCAGTGCGCGCAGCCGTTCGAGGTAGCTGCCATCGGCGAAGTAGCCGCGGGCAGTGGCGATGGCATCGTCGCGTGTGCCGGTCATCCGTAGGCTCCAAAGACCGCAAGCAAACAAGGCTTTCGCGGTCGAGGGCAAGTCAGAATCTTCGCGGCAACCATTGCGGCATCAATCCGCTTGATCTCCATCAAGGCGCTTGCATAGGAATGCGAGCTCTTTGCCTGCGGCACGCAGACAGCGCTGCGCCTGCGCGATGCCAGGACACGCGACTTTGAGGTCGAAATGAAGATGAAACTCACGGGCGCCTTCGCAGCCCTGCTCGCCACAGCCCTGCTGGTGGCCCCCGCCGCCGCCCAGACCGCCGCTGCCGACGGCGGCAAGCAGGCCGGGTCGATCCTGGTCCGTGGGCGCATGCTGCTGGTGGCGCCGCTGAACTCCAGCTCCTCCATCTCCGTTATCGGCGGCGACGTGAAAACCACGGTCAGCTTCACGCCGGAAGTCGACTTCTCCTACTTCCTGACGGACAATATCGCCCTTGAACTGATCGCTGCGACCAGCCAGCACCGCATCTCCGGCCACAACACCGCGATCGGCAATCCGAAGGTCGCCACCACCTGGGTGCTGCCGCCGGCGCTGATGGCGCAGTACCACTTCATGCCGAAATCCACCTTCAGCCCCTATGTCGGCGCCGGCATCAACTACACGATCTTCTACAACACCCGCGCGGGCGGCGGGGCGGTGAACAGCGTCAAGCTCGACAACAACTTCGGCGCGGTGCTGCAGGTCGGCGTGGATATCGACATGGGGAACAGGTGGTTCCTCAATGCCGACGTGAAGCAGATCTTCCTGGACACCAAGGCGAAGATCAACGGCGGCGCCATCGTCGCCAAAACCGCGCTGAACCCGACCGTCTTCGGCCTGGGCTTCGGCTACCGCTTCTGACCAGGCGCAGCGGCGGCAACCCGGCGCGCCACCACATAGGTGACGCCAAGGGACGCCGCTGCCACGCTTGCGCGCGTGACCTCGATCGCAATCTCCGCCCGCCCGCGCGCGGGATTGGCGGGGGAGGGGCTGACCGCCACCCACATCGCGGTGACGTCGTAGTCCACCTCTGGCCATACCGGCTCGAAGAACCGCGCCGAATGAAGCGCATAGCCGGCGACCACCGCCACATCGGCGATGGCACGCACCATCAGCCCGATTGCCGCCGCCTGGGTATGCAGGCCGGAGGCGCAAAGCCGGCCGAAATGCGACCCAGCCGCCGCGGCCTCATCCAGATGGAACGGCTGCGGGTCGAACCGCCCGGCAAAATCGACGATCTCCGCCTGCGTCAGCCGGAAGCGGCCGCAGGCGAAGGGTTCGCCCAGCTTCAGATCGTCGAGATGGCGCACCCTCAGGCGGCGGCCTTCTTCGCCTCGCGCCGGCGGGCGTGCAGGATGAACTCGGTGTAGCCGTTCGGCTGCGACAGGCCCTTGAACACCAGATCGCAGGCCGCCTTGAAGGCGATGCCGTCGAAGTCCGGCGCCATCGCCCGATACGCCGCGTCGTCCTTGTTCTGCCGGTCCACCACGGCCGCCATCCGCTGCATCGTCTCCATCACCTGCGCCTGCGTCACGATGCCGTGGTGCAGCCAGTTGGCGATGTGCTGGCTGGAGATGCGCAGCGTCGCGCGGTCTTCCATCAGCCCGACGTCATGGATGTCCGGCACCTTGGAGCAGCCGACGCCCTGGTCGATCCAGCGCACGACGTAGCCGAGGATGCCCTGGGCGTTGTTGTCCAGCTCCTGCGCCAGCTCTTCGGGCGACCAGTTGGTGCCGGTGCCCAGCGGGAGCGTCAGCAGGTCGGACAGCGGCGCCTTCGCCCGCGTCGCGATCTCGGTCTGCCGGGCGGCGACATCCACCTGATGATAATGCAGCGCATGCAGCGTCGCCGCGGTGGGGGAGGGGACCCAGGCGGTGTTCGCCCCGGCGCGGGGATGGCCGATCTTCTGCGTCAGCATCTCCGCCATCCGGTCGGGGGCCGCCCACATGCCCTTGCCGATCTGCGCCCGCCCGCGCAGGCCGCAGGCGAGACCCACATCGACGTTGTTGTTCTCGTAGGCGGTGATCCAGGCGGTGGAGCGCATGTCGTTCTTGCGCACCATCGGGCCGGCTTCCATCGAGGTGTGCATCTCATCGCCGGTACGGTCGAGGAAGCCGGTATTGATGAACGCCACCCGGTCCCGCGCCGCCTGGATGCAGGCGGCGAGGTTGGCGGATGTGCGCCGTTCCTCATCCATGATGCCCATCTTCAGCGTGTGGCGCGGCAGGTGCAGCATGTCCTCCACGGCGCCGAACAGGTCGGCGGCATAGGCGACCTCGTCCGGCCCGTGCATCTTCGGCTTGACGATATAGACCGATCCCGCCCGCGAATTGCGCGGCCGGGCAACGGCGCGCAGGTCGTGCATGGCGATCATCGAGGTGATCGCCGCATCCAGGATCGTCTCGGGAATCTCCCGCCCCTGCGCGTCCAGCACCGCGTCGGTGTACATGTGGTGGCCGACATTGCGCACCAGCATCAGGCTGCGCCCCGGCAGGGTCAGCGTGCCGCCGGCGGGCGTGGTGTAGTCGCGGTCCGGGTTGAGGCGGCGCTCCATCGTGCCGCCGCCCTTGGCGAAGCTGGCCGTCAACGTGCCGGCCATCAGGCCGAGCCAGTTCCGGTAGATCAGCACCTTGTCGTCCGCATCCACCGCGGCGACGGAGTCCTCGCAATCCATGATCGTCGAGATCGCGGATTCCATCACCACATCGGCCAGGCCCGCCGGATCGGTGCTGCCGATCGGATGGCCGCGGTCGATCCGCAGT
The DNA here is from genome assembly GCA_945874805.1 of Asaia bogorensis. Classification (GTDB taxonomy): domain Bacteria; phylum Pseudomonadota; class Alphaproteobacteria; order Acetobacterales; family Acetobacteraceae; genus CAIRTN01. The sequence continues at coordinate 7,418 of CAMCJI010000029.1, forward strand.
TCCACATGCAGCCCATGGCGCTGCAGCAGGAGCACGGAGGGGGCGGCCGGCAGGCCCTGGTAGCCGACGAACTGCGCCGGATGGCGCAGACCGCTCGGGCCCGAAGCGAGGCTCGCCCGCAACGCCCCGGCGACGACACTATACTGAGTCACCTCGGCATGGCTGCCCGACTCGAGCGGCAGCGCCACATCGAGGAAGGCGCGCGCCCGGGCCACCACGCGGGCACCGCGTACGGCGTTGTAGCCGCCGGTCCGCCCGGCGCCGTCCGCCTCGGTCACCGCATCGGTGCCGTAGAGCGCGTCATACAGGCTGCCCCAGCGCGCATTGCCGGCATTCAGCGCGTAGCGGGCATTGCTGACCGGCACGACCAGCTGCGGCCCGGCGATCGAGGCGATCTCCGGATCGACATTGCTGGTGGAGATGGAAAACGGAATCGGCGCGGGCTTGAGGTAGCCGATCTCGCGCAGGAAGGCCTCATAGACCCCCGGCTCGATCCCCCGCTCGCGATTGGCCCGATGCCAGGCGTCGATGCGCCCTTGCAGGCGGTCGCGCTCGGCCAGCAGGGCCGCGTTGCGCGGTGCGAACAGCCCGACGAGGGCGGAGAAGCTGGCCCAGAACGCCTCCGGGGCGATGCCGGTGCCGGGCAGGGCCTCGCTGTCCACGAAGTCCTTCAGCTGCTTTGCCACGCGCAGATCGCCGGCCGTTACACGGTCCATGAACGCTTCCCTCGATTTCCACGTCGTTTCTTACGACCGCGCGACAGCCTGTCCAGACCAAATTTGGCCGGTCAGGGCTTCGCTGCCGGAAGGCCCGGCGCCTAGCCGGCCGCCACCTGCGCAATCGCAAGGAAATCCGCCGCATTCAGGCTGGCCCCGCCCACCAGCGCGCCGCCCACCTCCGGCACCGCGAGCAGCGCCGCGGCATTGCCCGCATTGACCGAGCCGCCATACAGAATGCGCGGCCCGGCGCCGATCACCGCGCGGATATGCGCGTGCATCGCCGCCACGTCGTCCTCGCTCGCCGTGCGCCCGGTGCCGATCGCCCAGACCGGCTCATAGGCCACCACACCGGCGAACCCGTCAGGCAGGCTCGCGCGCAACTGCGCCTCGACCACCGCCATCGCCCGCCCAGCATCGCGCTCGGCCTGGGTCTCGCCGACGCAGATGATCGGCGACAGCCCCGCCTCGGCCGCCGCTGCTGCCTTCGCAGCCACGAGACTGCTGTTCTCCTGATGCGCGGCCCGGCGTTCGGAATGGCCGAGGATCACCCAGGTCGCACCGGCATCGCGCAGCATCGGGGCGGAGAGGTCGCCGGTATGCGCTCCCTTGGCCCGCGCGTGGCAATCCTGCGCACCCACCGCCACGGGGGAGCCGACCAGGATATGCGCCACCGTCACGATCAGCGTCGCCGGCGGGCAGACCAGCAGATCGCAGGCCAGCCCGTCCGCGCCGCGCCGCAGCGGCCCGACGATCGCCGCCGCCTGCTCCATCGTGCCGTTCATCTTCCAGTTGCCCGCGATAAGCTGCCGCATGAATGCCCCCTGATCGGATCCGCGCGATACCATGCTGCGCCCGGTGGTCAAGGGGAAGCGCACGGCCCCTGGCAAATCGCCCCCCGCTTGCCTATACGAACATCCGTTCTGCGCGTTGGGGTTGGCTGATGATCGGTGTTTTCCGCTATTTCCTGGGCACCTGGGCCGCCAAGGCCTTCTTTCTGGTGCTTATCGGCGTCTTCGTCCTCTGGGGCGTGGGCACGGACGCGCTGCGCCTGCTGGGCGACAACAGTGCGGTGGCCATCGTCGGCGGCAAGCGCATCGAGATGCCGGAAGCCAATGACGCCTATCGCCGCCAGCTCGACCAGGTCACCCGGATGCTCGGCACCAACATCAACCCCACCCCGGAAATCCGCCGCGGCGTCGCCGCCCAGGCGCTGGAGGGGCTGATCACGCAAACCGCGATGAACGTCGCCGTCGCCAGCCTGGGCATCGCCGTGCCCGACGACGTGCTGCGCGAGGCGGTGTTCGACATGCCGGCCTTCCGCGGCGCGGACGGAAAATACAGCCGCGACGTGCTGATCCAGGTTCTGCGCAACAACAGCTTCACCGAACAGCGTTTCCTCGACCTCATGCGCGCCGAAATCGGCCAGCGCCAGCTCACCGGCGCCGCCCGCGCCGGCAGCGCGAGCCCAGATGTGCTGACCGGCCATGTCTTCGCCTTCTCGCAGGAGCAGCGGGTGGCCGATGCGGTGGGCCTGGCCTTCTCCACCGCCCCCACCCCGGAACAGCCCACCGAAGCCCAGCTCGGGCGCTGGTACGAGAACAACAAGACGCTCTATTCCACCCGCGAATACCGCCGCATCCGCGCCGTGCTGCTCACCCCCGAGGGCACCGGCCGCGACATCGCCATCGACGAGGATGAGCTGCGCGCCGCCTATGACGCCCGCGCCGGCAGCCTGCTCAAGCCCGAGCGGCGCAGCGTGCAGGTGCTCCTCACCCAGGACCAGGACAAGGCAACCGCGCTCGCCGCCCTGTGGGCCAGCGGCGCCGATTGGGACTCGATGCAGGCCCGTGCCAAGGAGGAGGGCGCCGCCCCCGTCGAACTGGCGGACGCCACCCGCGAGGAAATCCCCGCCGAGGAACTGGCCGAGGCGATCTTCACCGCGCCCGAAGCCACGGTACCGCCGCCGGTGCGCAGCGCGCTCGGCTGGCACGTGCTCCGCGTCACCGCCATCCAGCCCGCCGGCGGCATCAGCTTCGAGGAGTCCAAGGAGGCCCTGCGCGAAAGCCTGATCGCCGACCGCGCCGTCGATACCGTCTACGCCAACGCCAACAAACTGGAAGATCTGCTGGCCGGCGGCGCCAAGCTGGAGGAACTGCCTGGCGAACTCGGCCTGCTCGCCGTCTCCGGCGCGCTGGACGCCCGCGGCCTGACCGCCGAAGGCCAGCCCGCCCCCATCCCGGGCGACGAGGCCCTGCGCCGCGCCGTGGTCGAGGAGGCCTTCCGCCAGGGCCAGGGCGCCCCCGCCCGGCTCTCCGAGGTCCCGCGCGACCGCGGCGCCGGCATCGGCTACTTCGCCGTCGAGGTCGAGGAGATCTACCCCTCCGCCCCGCGCCCCTACGCCGAGGTGGCGCTGGCCGTGCGCGACGACTACCTGCGCGATGCGATCCGTCGCGATCGCGACGCCGCCGCCGCCGGCCTGCTCGCCGCGGTCAAAGCCGGCAAGTCCCTCGCGGATGCGGCCGCCGAAGCCGGGCTGACCGCCGCCCCGCTGCCGCCCGTCAGCCGCAGCAGCCCGGCCAGCGGCGTGCCGCCGCAACTCATCGAACCGCTCTTTGCGCTCAAGCCCGGCGAGGCGACGATGATCGAAACCCCCGACGGCTTCCTCGTCGCCGTCCTCGCCGAAATCCGCACCGCCGACCCCAAGGCGGACCCGCTCACCTGGGGCCGCATCCGCGATGCCGTCTCCAAGGGCCTGGGCGACGACCTGCAGGCCAGCATCACCTTCGCGCTCCGCGACCGCGCCAAACCCCAGGTCAACCGCCAACTCGCCGACAGCATCGCCCAGCCCGAATAGGCCCCGCACCATGTCCGATCAGAGCTTCGCCGCCTTTCGCGCCGACTACGACGCAGGCCGCGGCCGGCTGCTGTGGACGCGCGGCGTCGCCGACCTGGAAACACCGGTCGCGGCCTATCTGAAACTCGCCGCCGGCAAGCCCAACTCCTTCCTCCTCGAATCCGTCGAGGGCGGGGCGAGCCGCGGCCGCTACTCCATCATCGGCCTCGCCCCTGACCTGATCTGGCGCTGCCGGGACGGGGTGGGCGAGCTGAACCGCGACGTCGCCGCCGCCCCCTACGCCTTCATCCCCGACGCCCGCCCGCCGCTGGAAAGCCTGCGCGCCCTGATCGCCGAAAGCCGGCTGGACGTGCCGGACGGCCTGCCGCCGATGTGCGGCGGGCTCGTCGGCTTCCTCGGCTACGACATGGTACGCCAGATGGAGCGCCTGCCGAACGCGCCGCCGGACGACGTCGGCCTGCCGCAGGCGATCATGGGCCGCCCCTCGCTGTTCGCCATCTTCGACAACGTCAACGACGAGCTGACCCTCTGCGCGCCCGTCTATCCCCGCGCCCGGATGACCGCCCTGCAAGCCTGGGAAGCAGCCCAGGCCCGCCTCGCCGAAGCCGAAGCCGCGCTCTCCCGCCCGCTGCCCGCGGCCGCCCCACCGGTGGCCCTGCCGCCGATGGCCGAGCCGGATTCCAGCTTCACCAAGGACGGCTATCTCGCCGCCGTGGAGCACATCAAGGACTACATCCGCGCGGGCGACGCCTTCCAGGTCGTCATCAGCCAGCGCTTCCGCGCCCCCTTCGCCCTGCCGCCCTTCTCGCTCTACCGCGCGCTCCGGCGGATCAACCCCGCACCCTTCCTGGTGTTCATGGACTACGGCGGCTTCTCGGTGGTCTGCTCCAGCCCGGAAATCCTCGTCCGCCTGCGCGACGACACCGTCACCATCCGCCCGCTTGCCGGCACCCGCCGCCGCGGGGCCACGCACGAGGAAGACCAGGCGCTCGCCGCCGAACTCCTCGCCGACCCGAAGGAGCGCGCCGAGCATCTGATGCTGCTCGACCTCGGCCGCAACGATGTCGGCCGGGTGTCGGAGATCGGCACCGTGCGCGTCACCGAAAGCTTCGCCATCGAGCGCTTCAGCCACGTCATGCACATCATGTCGGACGTGCAGGGCAAGATCGCCCCGGGCCTGGGCGCACTGGACGCGCTGATCGGCGGCTTCCCCGCCGGCACGCTCTCCGGCGCGCCGAAAGTCCGCGCGATGGAGATCATCGACGAGCTCGAACCCGTCCGCCGCGGCATCTACGCCGGCTGCATCGGCTACTTCGCCGCCAACGGCACGATGGACACCTGCATCGGCCTGCGCACCGCGGTGGTCAAGGACGGCATGATGTACGTCCAGGCCGGCGCCGGCGTCGTCGCCGATTCCGATCCCACGGCGGAATACGAGGAATGCCGCCAGAAAGCCCGCGCCCTGTTCCGCGCCGCCGAGGAAGCCGTGCGGTTTGCGGCGGGCAAGGGTCAGGGGCTGTAAGGGAAAGAAAGCATCTTCTTTTGGTGAACAAAAAGAAGCAAAAAAACTTTATCCTTTGGCCTCGCTGCCCAGCCGCATAGATCGCTCACAAGACGGCGAAGCCATAAAATCACCTCACCACAAAACCCAGATTCGCCCTCACAGCCGAAACCCAACGAACAAAGTTTTTTTGCTTCTTTTTGTCCACAAAAAGAAGAATCTTGCTGCCACTTGCCTTAACGGAAACCAAGGAAACGCACGCCATGATGCTCGATTGGAAAGCCTATGCCGGCCAGGTCGGCGCAGCTCTCGTCGATTTCGCCAAGCTCGCGCCGGAGGCGATGGCCGGCTTCCGCGCTCTCAACAAGGGTGCCCACGCCACCACCCATCTGGACGCGAAAACCCGCGAGCTGATCGCCATTGCGGTTGCCGTCACCACCCGCTGCGACGGCTGCATCAATGCCCATGTCGATGCCGCCATCAAGGCCGGCGCGAGCAAGGCCGAGGTGGCCGAGACCCTCGGCGTTGCCATCGCGCTGAATGCCGGTGCGGCTGTGGCCTATTCCGCCCGCGTTATGGATGCTTGGGATGCGCGCAGCCAGCCCTAGCCAAATACGGCCTCCTCCCCCTATGGTAGCGCACCCATCGGCGATAGACCGTGCGGGGGAGGAGGCAATCAGTTGGCCAGGAACCGCTCCGGAGCACCGGCGAGCGTAAAGATCACCGACGTCGCCACCGCCGCCGGGGTTGCCCCGATGACCGTCTCCCGGGTTCTCAACACCCCCGAACGCGTCTCCGGCGACACCCGCGCCCGCGTCCAGGCGGTCATCGAGCGCATGGGTTACGTGCCCAACCTGATCGCCGGCGGCCTGTCCAGCCGCCGCAGCCGGATGATCGCCGCCATCGTCCCCACTATCGCCAGCCCGATGTTCTCCGCCCCCATCCAGGCCTTCACCGACACGCTGGGCACCGCCGGCTACCGCGTGATGCTCGCCCTTTCTGGTTACGGCGATGGCGCGGAGGACGAGCTGATCCGCGCCGTGCTCTCCCGCCGCCCCGACGGCCTGCTGCTCACCGGCGCCAACCACACCCCCCCGGTCCGCCGCCTGCTCGCCAACGCCTCGATCCCCGTCGTCGAGATCTGGGACGCCAGCACCCAACCGACGGACATGCTGGTCGGCTTCGATCACGAGGAGGTCGGCGCTGCGGTTGCCAGCTACTTCGCCGCCCTCGGCCACACGAGATTCGCCGCCATGATGGCCTCCGATCCCCGCGCCTCCGCGCGCGCCGCCGGCTTCGCGCGCCGTGTCGCTGAACTCGGCTTCCCGCTGGTCGCCAGCCGCGTCGGCCACGCCCCCAGCGGCATCGCCGACGGACGCCGCGGTCTGCGCGAGATCGCCCCCCAGCTCACCGGCCGCACCGCCATCTTCTGCAGCTCCGACCTCGTCGCCTTCGGCGCCATCACCGAGGCCCGCAAGCTCGGCCTCGCCGTCCCCGCCGACATCGCCATCTGCGGCTTCGGCGACATGGAGCTGAGCCGCGAGACTGACCCGCCCTTCACCACCGTCAGCGTCGATGGCGCGGAGGTCGGCCGCGTCGCCGCCGAACATCTGCTCGCCCGCCTGCGCGGCGAAACCCCGCCGTCGCGCCGGCTGGTTCCCTTCCGCATCCTCCCCCGCACATCCAGTTGAGCGAGCCCGAAATGACCACGTTCTCCGCCGAATGCCTCGCCGCCATGCGCCGCGTCAGCACCGCCACGCTCTCCACCCAGCTTTTCAAGCGCGGCCTGCGCAACGCCTACATGCAGGGCGTCCGCCCGATCACGAAATCCGGCGGCCCGAACATGGTCGGCCCTGCCACCACGCTGCGCTACATCCCCGCCCGCGAGGACATCGACCACATCGGCGTCTTCGCCGACCCCACCCACCCCCAGCGCTTCGCGGTGGACAACGCCAAACCCGGCCACGTCCTGGTCAGCGACTGCCGCGGCGACGCCCGGGCGGCCTCCGGCGGCCAGATCCTCATCACCCGCCTGTCGATCCTCGGTGCGGCCGGCTTCGTCTCTGACGGCGGCATCCGCGACGCCGTGCCGATCTCGGAGATGGACCTCCCCGTCTTCTGCGCCGGCCCCTCCGCACCGCTGAATCTCGTCCGCCATCACGCGGTGGATATCGACACCCCCATCGGCTGCGGCGGCGTACCCGTCTATCCCGGCGACCTGATCGTGGGCGACGGTGACGGCGTCATCGTCATCCCCGCCAGCCTGGCCGAGGAAGTCGCCCGCGATGCGGACGAACAGGAACTGCTGGAAAGCTTCCTCATCACCCGCATCCAGGCCGGCGCACGCCTACCCGATACCTATCCGCCGAATGCGGAAACGAAGGCGGCTTATGCTGAGTGGCTCAAGGCAAGGAAGTAAGAATCTTCTTTTTGTGAACAAAAAGAAGCAAAAAAACTTCATCCTTTGGCTTCGCCGCCGAACCGAATAAATGGTTCAAAAGACGGCGAAGCCAATAAACCCAACTCCGCTCGTAAAGCTCCAACCCAACGAACAAAGTTTTTTTGCTTCTTTTTGTTCACAAAAAGAAGACGCTTCCTTCCTATCGCATGATGCTCCGCCCGGCATAACGCGCAGCGCTACCGAGGTTCTCTTCAATCCGGATCAACTGATTATACTTCGCCGTCCGATCGCTGCGTGACAGGCTACCCGTCTTGATCTGCCCGCAATTCGTCGCCACCGCCAGATCGGCGATCGTCGCGTCCTCTGTCTCGCCGGACCGGTGGCTCATCACCGCTTTGTAACCGGCCCGATGCGCCATCTCCACGGCTTCCAGCGTCTCAGTCAGCGTGCCGATCTGGTTGACCTTGATGAGGATGGCGTTCGCCGTCCCCGTCTCGATGCCGCGGCGCAGGAACTTGGGATTGGTCACGAACAGATCGTCGCCGACGAGATTGATCTTCTTGCCCAGCCGCTCCGTCAGCAGCTTCCACCCCGCCCAGTCGTCCTCGGAGCAGCCATCCTCGATCGAGGCGATCGGATAACGCGCGCAGAGATCGGCCAGGTAATCCACCATCCCGCCGGCATCGAGCTTCTTGCCCTCGCCGGTCATGTCGTAGATGCCGCCGTGGAAGAACTCGGTCGCCGCGCAGTCGAGCGCGAACATCACATCCTTGCCCGGCTCGTAGCCCGCCGCCACGCAGGCCTTGGAGATGAACCCCAGGGCTTCGTCGGCGGAGTTGAGGTTCGGTGCGAACCCGCCCTCATCGCCCACATTGGTATTGTGCCCGGCATCATGCAGCGCCTTCTTCAGCGCCTGGAAAATCTCCGACCCCACCCGGATCGCCTCGGACATGCTGGAAGCCGCGATCGGCTGCACCATGAATTCCTGGATGTCGATCGGGTTGTCGGCATGCTTGCCGCCATTGACGATGTTCATCATCGGCACCGGTAGCGTCCGCGCGAAGGTGCCGCCGACATAGCGGTATAGCGGCTGATCCAGCTCCGCCGCCGCCGCCTTCGCCACGCCGAGGGAGACGGCGAGCAGCGCATTCGCCCCCAGCCGCCCCTTGTTCTCCGTGCCGTCCAGGGCGATCAGCTCCTCGTCGATCCGCACCTGGTCGAGCGCTTCGGAGCCGCCGATGGCATCCATGATCTCGCCGTGGATATTGGCGATCGCCTGACGCACACCCTTGCCGCCATAGCGCTTCTTGTCGCCATCGCGCAGTTCAACCGCCTCCGCCGCCCCGGTCGAAGCGCCAGACGGCACCGCAGCCCGCCCGGTTGCCCCGCTTTCCAGGAACACATCCACCTCCACCGTCGGGTTGCCCCGGCTGTCGAGGATTTCGCGGGCGATGATGTCCGTGATGGCGCTCATGACGGGTCCATTTTCTGAAGAGGGCTCTGCGCGGCTGCCTACCAGCAACCGCGCCAAGGCGCTATCGCATCAGTAAGCTGGTGCTCAGCCGACGCCGAGCAGTTCCACGTCGAACACCAAGGTCGCGTTCGGCGGGATCACCCCGCCGGCGCCGCGCGCGCCGTAGCCCTTCTCCGGCGGGATCACCAGCGTGCGCTGCCCGCCGACCTTCATCCCGGCCACGCCCTCATCCCAGCCGGCGATCACCCGCCCCGCACCCAGCGGAAAACTGAACGGCGACCCGCGATCGCGCGAGCTGTCGAACTTCGTGCCCTTGTTGTCGGTGGCTTTCTCGTCGAACAACCAGCCGGTGTAGTGCACGGAAACGGTCTTGCCGGCGACGGCCTCGGCGCCAGTGCCGATCTTGTGGTCGGTCATGCGTAGTCCCCTTGATTGAGCGTTGGCAGCGAACGGCACCGCGGCGAGCGCGGCGATGAAGAAACGGCGAAACATCGGATCAGGCCTCCTTGGCCAGCGCATCGAAGCGCTTCAACCGGGCGATCAGCGCCGGCATTTCGGCAAGCGGGATCATGTTCGGCCCATCGCTGGGCGCGCGATCCGGCTCGGCATGCGTCTCGATGAACACCGCCGCCACCCCCACGGCCAGCGCCGCGCGGGCCAGAACCGGCGCGAATTCCCGCTGCCCGCCGGATGTCGCCCCCTGGCCACCTGGCTGCTGCACGGAGTGCGTCGCGTCGAACACCACCGGATAGCCGGTGCGCGCCATGATCGGCAGGCCGCGCATATCGGTCACCAAGGTGTTGTATCCAAACGAAGTCCCCCGCTCGCACAGCAGGATGTTGTGGTTGCCGGTGGAGGCGATCTTGGCCGCCACATGCACCATGTCCCAGGGCGCGAGGAACTGCCCCTTCTTGACGTTTACCGCCCGCCCGGTCTCGCCCGCCGCCAGCAGCAGATCGGTCTGCCGGCTGAGGAACGCCGGGATTTGCAGCACATCCACTGCCTCGGCCGCTGGCGCGCACTGTTCGGGCGCATGCACATCCGTCAGCACCGGGCAACCGATGCGCGCGCGCACCTCGGCCAGAATCGCCAGCCCGGCCGCCATCCCCAGCCCCCGCTGGGTGCCGATGGAGGAGCGGTTGGCCTTGTCGTAGCTGCTCTTGTAGATCAGCGGCACGCCCGCCGCCGCGCAGATCTCCGCCAAGGCCGACGCCGTCTCCAGCGCGTGCGCCAGGCTCTCGATCTGGCAAGGCCCGGCGATCAGCGCGAAGGGCCGATCATTGGCGATCTCGATCGCACCGACGCGAACAACCCGCATGTCAGACAAGCCGCGCCTGCTTCACCGCCGCCGAGATGAACCCGCTGAACAGCGGATGCGGGTCGAACGGCTTGGACTTGAGCTCCGGGTGGTACTGCACCCCGATGAACCAGGGATGATCCGGATACTCCACGATCTCCGGCAGCACGCCATCGGGCGACAGGCCGGAGAACCGCAGCCCGGCCGCCTCCAGCCGCGCGCGGTATTCGATGTTGACCTCATAACGATGCCGATGCCGCTCATGGATCACCGCCGCATCGTCATAGACCTGGCGCACCAGCGAGCCCTCGGCGAGTGCGGCGGGATAGGCGCCCAGGCGCATGGTGCCGCCGAGGTCGCCGCTGTCGTTGCGTCGCTCCACCTCGTTGCCGCGCGCCCATTCGGTGAGCAGCCCGACCACCGGGTCCGCGCAGTCGCCGAACTCGGTCGAGGAGGCCGCAGGCATCCCGGCCAGATTGCGGGCGCATTCGATCACCGCCATCTGCATCCCGAAGCAGATGCCCAGAAACGGAACCTCGCGCTCGCGGGCGAAGCGCACCGCCTCGACCATGCCGGGGGTGCCGCGCTGGCCGAAGCCGCCGGGCACGAGAATGCCGTGCACCCCCTCCAGCCGCTGCACCGCGCCGGGGTTGTCGAAAATCTCGCTGTCCACCCAGTCCAACCGCACCTGAACGCGGTTGGCGATGCCGCCATGCGCCAGCGCCTCGGCCAGGCTTTTATAGCTGTCGAGAAGGGCCGTGTATTTGCCCACCACCGCGATCCGCACCTCGCCTTCCTGCCCGCCGACGACATCGACGATTCGCTGCCAGCGCGACAGGTCCGGCTCGATGTCGAACGGCAGGCCGAAATGCCGCAGCACCTCGCGATCCATGCCCTCGTTATGGTAGCTGATCGGCACCTGATAGATCGTCGAGACATCCAGCGCCGGGATCACCGCCTCGGAGCGCACGTTGCAGAACAGCGCGATCTTGCGCCGCTCATTCTCCGGGATCGGCCGGTCACAGCGGCAGATCAGCATGTCGGCGCGGATACCGACATTCAACAGCTCCTTCACCGAATGCTGCGTCGGCTTGGTCTTCAGTTCGCCGGCCGAGGGGATCCACGGCACCAGCGTCAAATGCACGAACATCGCCCGCTCGCGCCCGAGCTCATTGCCGAGCTGCCGGATCGCCTCCAGAAACGGCAGGCTCTCGATATCGCCGACGGTGCCGCCGACTTCGATCAGCGCGAAGTCGAGCGGCTTGCCGTCCGCGTCCATCACATCGTCGGTGATGGCGTGCTTGATGGCGTCGGTGATGTGCGGAATCACCTGCACGGTGGCGCCCAAATAGTCGCCCCGCCGCTCCTTGGCGATCACCTCGGAATAGATACGCCCGGTCGTCGCATTGTCGCTGCGCTTGGCCGCAACCCCGGTAAACCGCTCATAATGTCCGAGGTCGAGGTCGGTCTCCGCCCCGTCATCGGTGACAAACACCTCGCCATGCTGCAACGGCGACATCGTGCCGGGATCGACATTGAGATAGGGGTCGAGCTTGCGCAGCCGCACGGTATACCCGCGTGTCTGCAACAGCGCGCCCAAAGCCGCCGCCGCAATGCCCTTGCCAAGCGAGGAGACCACGCCGCCAGTGATGAATACAAACCGCGTCATGGGCGCCCACCATAGCCAAGCCGCCGAGTCGGCGAAACCGCCGCTGCCATTTTCGTTCCCGCCTGTCTGGCCTGCGCCGTGCGCAGATGGCTCAGTTCGTCGGAACGCGCGGCGCCGGCGCGTTCGGCAGCGCCGGAAGCGTCGTGCCTGGCACCGATGCCGGCGTATCCAGCAGCGACCGGCTCGATCCGGCGGTGCCGCGGTTGAGCAGGGCCAGCGTCAGCGACAGGGCAAAGAAGATCGTCGCCAGGATGGCGGTGGTTCGCGTCAGCAGGTTGGCGGTGCCGCGCCCACCCATGAAGCTGCCCATGCCCTGCGATGAGCCGATACCCAAGCCCCCACCTTCGCTGCGCTGGATCAGCACAACGGCGATCAGCGCCAACGTCACGAACAGATGAATTGTCAGAAGAACCGTGTTCATCAACCGCCCCAATCCTGCGGCGCGCCTATTACAGCCTTCGCCGCCCGGCGGCAACGCTTCCCCGTGCCGCCGGGCGGCACCATCAAACCCGTGCCGCCCGGCGGCAACGCCGGACGGCAGGGCAGGGGCCTCTACCGGTAGTAGGGTCGATAGTGGTGGCGCGGCGGGCCATAGCCGTGCCCGCGCCAGTAGGGCCGGTGATACACCACCGGCGGCGCCCAGCGCGGCGCGTGCCAGCCATGGCCCGGCGGGGCCCAGTGGCGCGGCGGCGGCCCGTAGCCGCGTCCGTATCCGTAGCCGTATCCATATCCGCCCCGGCCGTCATAGCCGCCGGCCTCGGCGGGGGCAGCAACGGCCACCAGCGCCATGGCGCCGAGGGCAGCGAGGGTGAGGGCGCGGGCAATCATGCTGGTCTCCAAAACTGAGGCGGCGGGAGCGCCGCTGAGCCACAGATAACCCCCGCTCTGCGGCGGAATCCGCGCGCAAGCATGGCGGAATCGCGGCCCCACAAAATTTTTCGCCCCGTCAATATCTATCTTTTGTTTTCCGCGGCTTTAGGCGCTAGGTTGACCGAATCGGAGAAGTTGGACAGGCGGGCCCGGCGTGATCGCGTATCTGCTGAACTGGACGAAGCGCCTCCTGGCCGCGGTGGTCGGCCCCGCGGCCTTCCTCGCGGCCGCCGCCTTCTTTCTATGGAGCGCCACCCAGGGCGATCGCGGCCTGCAAGCCTACGCCGTCGCGCGCCAGGAACTCGCAACCGTGAAGAACAAACTCGCCGCCACCGAGGCCGATGTGCAGGTCTGGGAACGCCGCGTCGCCAACCTGCGCGCCAACCGCCTCGACCTCGACGCCCTGGACGAACGCGCCCGCGCCACCCTGAATCTGGCCGACCCGAACGACATCATCATGCTCTACGGCAGCAGCAAGCGCCTGTACTGAGCCCACCCACCCGGCAACGACGCTGCGATTTTGCCGATACACACGAAATTTTCGTGCGCACAAGCGCCTATCCACGAAACGCAATTATCGCCACACCGACCCGCCTGGGCTTGCATCAAGCAGTTAACCGGATTTCAGTTAATCCATCCTATTGCATTGCAACATAAGCGCTTTTCTCGCTTGCGCGCTTGCTGAAACGCCATACTGCCGCTACCTGTCCCCCATGGTCATCAACACGGCTGCGGGGGCGAACATGGCGCAGGCGGCAGACGGCAAACGGCGCGGCAAGGCCCGCCAGGCACTTTCCAACCAGGGCCTCGGCCTGGAACAGCTGCAACGCGCCTATCGCGACATGCTGCTGATCCGCCGGTTCGAGGAAAAGGCCGGCCAGCTTTACGGCATGGGCCTCATCGGCGGCTTCTGCCATCTCTACATCGGCCAGGAAGCCGTCGTCGTCGGCATGCAGATGGCGCTGGAGGAGGGTGATCAGGTCATCACCTCCTACCGCGACCACGGCCACATGCTCGCCTGCGGCATGGAAGCCCGCGGCGTCATGGCCGAGCTCACCGGGCGCGAGGGCGGCTATTCCCGCGGCAAGGGCGGCTCCATGCACATGTTCAGCAAGGAACGTAACTTCTTCGGCGGCCACGGCATCGTCGGCGCCCAGGTCAGCCTCGGAACCGGGCTGGCCTTTTCCAACGCCTACCGCGGCAGCGACCGCGTCACCGCCACCTATTTCGGCGACGGCGCCTCCAACCAGGGCCAGGTGTTCGAGAGCTTCAACCTCGCCGCCCTGATGAAGCTGCCCTGCATCTACATCATCGAAAACAACAAATACGGCATGGGCACGTCGGTCGATCGTTCCACCGCCAGCCGCGACCTCTCGAAGAACGCCGCCGCCTGGGGCATCCCCGGCGTGCAGGTGGACGGGATGGACGTCGAATCGATGAAGGACGCCGCCGACATCGCCGTCGCCCATTGCCGCTCGGGCAAGGGCCCGTACCTGATGGAGGTGAAAACCTACCGCTACCGCGGCCACTCCATGTCCGACCCCGGCCGCTACCGCTCGCGCGAGGAGGTGCAGAAGATGCGCACCGAGCGCGACTGCATCGAACACGCCCGCGCCCGCTTGGCCGAACTCGGCGTCGATGAAGCCACCGTCCGCGCCATCGATGACGAGGTGAAGGCCATCGTGCAGGACTCCGCCGACTTCGCCCAGGCCAGCCCCGAACCCAACGAGTCCGAACTCTGGACCGACATCCTGTTGGAGAGCTGAGATGGCCACCCAGATTCTGATGCCGGCCCTCAGCCCCACCATGACCGAGGGCAAGCTCTCCCGCTGGCTGAAAGCCGTCGGCGACAACATCAAGGCCGGCGACGTCATCGCCGAGATCGAGACGGACAAGGCAACGATGGAAGTCGAAGCCGTCGATGAGGGCATCCTCTCCGCCATCCTCGTCCCCGAGGGCGCGGAGGGCGTGGCCGTCAACACCCCCATCGCCGAACTCGGCGGCGGCGCCGCCCCCGCCGCCAGGCCCGCGCCCCCGCCCGCGCCGGTCGCAGCCCCGACACCGGCCGCCGCCGCTCCCCCCGCCCCCGCCCCGGCGCCTGACGACAAGGACTGGGGCCCGGTCGCCAAGCTCACCGTCCGCGAGGCCCTGCGCGACGCCATGGCCGCCGAGATGCGCGCCAACCCTGATGTCTTCCTGCTCGGCGAGGAGGTCGCCCAGTACCAGGGCGCCTACAAGATCAGCCAGGGCCTGCTCGACGAATTCGGCGCCAAGCGCGTCATCGATACGCCGATCACCGAACACGGCTTCACCGGCATGGCCGTGGGTGCGGCGATGAACGGCCTGCGCCCGATCGTCGAGTTCATGACCTTCAACTTCTCCATGCAGGCGATGGACCAGATCATCAACTCGGCTGCCAAAACCCTCTACATGTCCGGCGGCCAGATGGGCTGCCCGATCGTCTTCCGCGGCCCGAACGGCGCTGCCAGCCGCGTCGGCGCCCAGCACAGCCAGTGCTTCGCCAGCTGGTTCGCCCATGTCCCCGGCCTGAAGGTCGTCGCCCCCTGGTCCGCCGCCGACGCCAAGGGCCTGCTGCGCGCCGCCATCCGCGACCCCAACCCGATCGTCTTTCTCGAAAACGAGATCCTCTACGGCCAGAGCTTCGACTGCCCGACCGACCCGGACTTCATTCTCCCCATCGGCAAGGCCAAGATCGAGCGCGCCGGCACGGACGTCACCATCGTCGCCTTCTCCATCATGGTCGGCGTCGCCATGCAGGCTGCCGAGCTGCTGGCCGCCGAGGGCATCAGCGCCGAGGTGGTCAATCTCCGCACCCTGCGCCCGCTGGATACCGAAACGATTATCGCGAGCGTCAAGAAAACCAACCGCCTCGTCACCATCGAGGAGGGCTGGCCCTATGCCGGCATCGGCGCCGAGGTGGTGATGCAGGCGATCGAACATGCCTTCGATTGGCTGGACGCGCCGCCCGTGCGCGTGCACGGCAAGGATGTGCCGCTGCCCTACGCCGCGAACCTCGAAAAACTGGCGCTGCCCCAGCCCGATTGGGTCGTCGCCGCCGTCAAGAAACTGCTCTAAGCGACACTTACCCGCGTCAAGACAGGGAATACGCAGATGGCGATCAACATCCTGATGCCGGCCCTCAGCCCGACGATGACGGAGGGCACGCTCGCGCGCTGGCTCAAGAAAGAAGGCGACAGCATCAAGGCCGGCGACATCATCGCCGAAATCGAGACGGACAAGGCGACGATGGAAGTCGAAGCCGTCGATGAAGGCGTCCTCGGCCGCATCCTGGTCGCCGACGGCACCGCCGGCGTGCAGGTCAACGCCCCCATCGCTGTCCTCGTCCAAAAGGGCGAGGCCGTTCCCACCGCCGCCACTCCGGCGGCGACTGCCGCAACCCCCGCGCCCGCCGCCGCAGCACCGGCCGCGGCCGCCCCCGCAACCCCGGCACCCGCCGCCGCGCCCGCCCCTGCCACTGGCGACCGCGTCGTCGCCTCGCCCCTGGCCCGTCGCATGGCCGCCCAATCCGGCGTGAACCTCGCAACCCTCGCCGGCAGCGGCCCCGGCGGGCGCATCGTCAAGGCTGACATCGAAGCCGCCCTCGCCAAGGGCCCTGCCGCCGCGCCGGCGCCCATCGCCGCCGCCACGGCCTCGGCCGCCCCGGCGCCGAAACCCGCCGCCGCCCCGGTGGCGATCTCCGCCCCGCACACCCTGGTGCCGCACACCACCATCCGCCGCGTCATCGCCCGCCGCCTCACCGAGGCCAAGGCCAACATTCCCCATTTCTACGTCTCGATGGACATCGAGATCGACGCCCTGCTCAAGCTCCGCGCCGATCTCAACAGCCGCTCGGCCAAGGACGGGGCAGGGGCCTTCAAACTCTCCGTCAACGATCTGATCATCAAGGCCGCCGCCCGCACCCTGCGTCAGGTTCCCAAGGTCAACGCCTCCTGGACCGAAGACGCCATCGCCTTCTACGACGACGTGGACATCTCCATCGCCGTCTCGATCGCCGACGGCCTGATCACGCCCATCATCCGCAAGGCCGACCAGAAGGGCCTCGCCGCCATCTCCAACGAGATGAAAGACCTCGCCGCCCGCGCCAAATCCGGCAAGCTGAAGCCCGACGAGTTCCAGGGCGGCGGCTTCTCCATCTCCAACATGGGGATGTACGGCGTCTCCTCCTTCTCCGCGATCATCAACCCGCCGCAGGCCGCCATCCTCGCGGTCGCCGCCGGCCAGCAGCGCCCGGTCGTCAAGAACGGCGCGCTCGCCATCGCGACCGTGATGACCTGCACCCTCTCGGTCGACCACCGCGTCGTCGATGGCGCACTCGGCGCCGAGTGGATGGCCGCCTTCAAGGCGATCGTGGAAGACCCGCTGAGCCTGATGCTGTGACCGCCCAGCCAACCTTCCGCGATGCCGTGCCGGGCGACGAAAGCCTGGTGCGGCATTTCGTCCACCGTCTGGCCGAATACGAGAATCTCACCCATCTCGCCGTCGGCACGGATGCGGATTTCGCAAAGGCCCTGTTCGGCACCCCCACCCGCATCTCGTCGCTGATCGTCGAAAAATCCGGCGTCCCGGTCGGCTTCGCGCTCTGGTACTACACCTTCAGCACCTTCACCGCCCGCCCCTCGCTCTACCTGGAAGACATCTTCGTCGAACCCGAGCACCGCGGCGCCGGCATCGGCAAAGCCATCTTCCGCATCCTCGCCCGCCGCGCGCTGGATGAAGGCTGCACACGGATGGACTGGTCGGTCCTCGACTGGAACGCCCCCTCCATCGCCTTCTACCGCGCGCTGGGCGCCGTCGGCATGAACGACTGGACCGTCCA
>CAMCJI010000030.1 GCA_945874805.1 Asaia bogorensis
AGAAGCGCTCGGTCAGCCGCGGCAGCTGCGCTTTCGGAATGCCCTGCCCGTCGTCGGTCACGCTGAGCACCAGGCCCGGCCGCGCCGGCCAGCGGGTGCCGGGGGTGGCCAGCGCGACGGCGATGCGCAGGGTTCCGCCCTCGCGGCCATATTTGATCGCGTTGTCCACGAGGTTGCTGACCACCTGGGCGATCTGCTCGGCATCGGCGATGGCCGGCGGCAGGCCTGCCGGCAGGTCGGCGGTGAGTTCGATCCGGCGTTCGACGAGGCGCGGCTCGAAGCCGTTCAGCACGCCGGCGGTCAACCGGGCGATGTCCACGTGATCGGCCGGAGGCTGGTGTTCGGTGAGTTCGATGCGCGAGAGGCTCAGCAGGTCGTCGATCAGCCGGGTCATCCGTGCGGCCTGCTCGGCCATGATGCCGAGGAAGCGGGCCTGGGCCGGCGGGTCGTCGGCGGCCGGGCCGCGCAGCGTGTCGATGAAGCCGATCAGGCTGGCCAGCGGGGTGCGCAACTCGTGGCTGGCATTGGCGACGAAATCGGCCCGGGTGCGCTCCACCACCCGCTCGCGCGTGCGGTCGGACAGCACGACGAGCGCCTGGCCGCCGTCGGCCAAGGGCGGGTCGAGGTAGATCACCGCCGCCCGCAGCTCGCGCGCCACCGGCACCGGCACGGCGAGGTCCACCGCCAGCGCGGTGCGGCCCGCCCAGGCCTGATCGATGGCGCCGCGCAGCACCGGATGGCGCAGCACTGCGGCGAGGTCCGCACCGAAGGCGCCGCGCGCGGCGGCGTTGGCGCGGCGGATGCTGCGGTCCGCCCCCAGCACCAGCAGCGGATCGGGCAGGCGCTCGACGATGGCGGTGGTGGCGCGCAACGCTTCGTCGAGCTGGCTGGCGCGGGCGGCGAGCGAGCGGGCCAGCCGCTCGATCCCCTCGGCGGCGCGGGCGACGGCGGGCAGGCGGGGCGTGGCGGTGACGGCGGGCGCATCCGCCTCGGCCACCGCCTGGGCCAGAGTGCCCGCCAGCCGGTCGAGGTCGCGCACCAGCACGGCGGCGGCCAGCATCGCCGGGGCGAGGCAGCAGACGGCCAGCAGCACGGCCTGCTCCCAGGACAGCGCGCCCTGGCCCCACAGTACCGCAATCACCACCCAGGGCAGCGCCGCGATCGACAGCGACGGGGCGATCGCCGCGAGCAGGGGGCGGCGGAAGCGCCTCATATGCCCGGCGCGCCCAGGGTATCAGGAGCGGGCTCGGCCATCACCGGGCCGCCGCGTTCCAGCCGGAACAGGGCGAGGCCGCGGCGCACGCTGCCATCGGGTTGCAGGCCGAACACGCCGTCCACGCCGGCAAAACCCTCCGGGCGGGTCAGGCCGCCGCCGGCGCGGCCCTCGCTGTCCAGCACCCGGGCAACGGCGGCGGCGTCATAGGCGAAGTCGGCCAGGCCCGGGGCGGGTGCGCCGGTGGCCTGGCTGTAGCGGGAGGAGAAGTCGGTGCGTGCGGCGGGGTCGGGGGCGGCATACCAGGCGCCCAGCATCGCCGCATCGATCCGCCCGGCCGCCACCGACCACAGGGCAGGGCCGACCACCTGCACCGCCGGGGCGTCCAGGTCGTAATAGGGCAGCAGGCTGACGATGGTGCCCAGCGCCTCGCCGGTGTCGGCCAGCACCAGGGCGTCGATCGGCGGCGGCGGGATCGGCGTGCGCACCAGCTCGGCTGCTTTCGCCCGGCCTTCCGCATCGCGGCGGGCGAGGGCGGCGCGGCGCTGCGCCTCGATCGGCCCGCGCCGGGTTTCGTATTGCGCGAGGTTGCGGACCATCCTGTTGATGCCGCCGGTGCTGCCGTCGTGGAAGCGGATGTCGGGGGCGGGCAGGCCGGCCTGGCTGGCGGCCTGTTGCAGGCCGGCAGCCATCGCCCGGCCGAAATCGCTCTCCGGCAGGATGGCGGCGATGCGCTTGCGGTCCTGCTCGGCCAAGGCGGCTACTACGCGGCGCATCTGCTGGGCGGCGGTGATGCCGAGCGGCCAGACGCCGGGCTGGGCCTGGGCCGCATCCGAGGTGAAGGCGAGCACCGGCACGCCGGCCGGCCGGGCGCGGCTGGCCACGGCCGCGGTTTCGCCTGCGGTCAGCGGGCCGATGATCATCCCGGTGCCGGCCGCGATCGCCGCGTCGGCCGCCGCCAGCGCGCCCTCGGGGGTGCCGGCGGTGTCGCGCACATCCAGCGGCGGGGCATCAGGCGTTGACAAAGCGAGCCGGGCGCCGTTCACCAGGGATTGTCCGCGCTCGGCGTTCGGGCCGGTGAGCGGGGCGAGCAGGGTGACGACCCGGCCGCGCGGGGCCTGGACCGGCTGGGCCGTGATGGGGCTGCCGAACGTGGGGGCGGGGCGGCCGAGGGCCGAAGGCGTGCCGCCGCGCGGGGGCGGCGAGACGGCACAGCCGGCCAGAGCCAGGCTGGTGCACAGGAGAAGCCATGTCCGACGCTGCATCCGACGATCCTTTTGTATCCGACGACGACACATCCCCCGATGTGTCGCGGCTTCCTGTTGGTCTTGTGCTTGTCTCCACGCCGATCGGCAACCTGGGAGATATGACCAGGCGGGCGATTGAAACGTTGCAGGCGGCGGATGTGATCCTGTGCGAGGATACCAGGGTCACGGCCCGGTTGTGCAGCGAATACGGTATCCGCACCCGCACCCAGCCCCTGCACGAGCACAATGAGGACGCGCGCATCCCCGGCGTGCTGGAAATGCTGCGGCAGGGCAAGCGGGTGGCGCTGGTCAGCGATGCCGGGGCGCCGCTGGTCTCGGACCCCGGATACCGGCTGGTGCGGGCGGCGCTGGAGGTGGGGTTGCCGGTCGGTGGCGTGCCCGGAGCCAACGCGGCCCTGCTGGCGCTCAGCCTCTCCGGCCTGCCGCCGCATCCGTTCCTGTTCCTCGGCTTTCCGCCGCCGCGCTCGGG
The DNA here is from genome assembly GCA_945874805.1 of Asaia bogorensis. GTDB lineage: Bacteria > Pseudomonadota > Alphaproteobacteria > Acetobacterales > Acetobacteraceae > CAIRTN01. The sequence goes on from CAMCJI010000030.1 coordinate 2,951, forward strand.
TGGGCGGCGGGCGGCCTTCGCCGGGCTGCGGGCGGCCGAAGCGGCAGGGCTGTCGGCCACGCTGATCTGGTATGAGGCGCCGCACCGGCTGGCGGAATGCCTCGCCGATCTCGCCGTCGTGTTCGGCCCGCGGCCGGCGGCGGTGGCGCGCGAACTGACCAAGCGGTTCGAGGAGGTGCGCCGGGCGCCGCTGGACGAACTGGCGGCCTACTACGCCGAGCACGCGGCGCGCGGCGAGATCACGCTGGTCGTCGGCCCGCCCTCTGAAGAAGCGGTGGCCGATGACGGGGTGGAGGCGCTGCTGGCCGGGCTGATGGCGCGGATGAGCCTGAAGGAGGCGGTGGCGCAGGTGACCGCCCAGACCGGGCTGCCACGCAAGCAGGTTTATGCGCTGGCGCTGGGGATGACGCGCGAGGACAGCCCGGATTAACGCCCGGGCAGGCGCGGCGGCTCTGCCACCTCCTCCGGCTCGCCCATGTCCCCATGCACGCTTTCGCGGATCACCCGCTGGGTGATCTCCGCCAGATGCTCCGTCAGCGCCTTGTTCAGCGCGTTGAACTCCGGCCAGAGCAGCGTGTCGAGAAAGCTGCGCGGCACCCGCACCACCACGGATTGCCGCTGCATCCGGGGATAGCGGTAGGGCTTCAGCCCATAGCGCCGCAGCAGCGCCAGCAGCAGCTGCCGCGACCAGGGGTCGCCCACGGCAAGCCGCACCTCCACCGGCGGATCGCTGCGCACCGCCTCGGCGAGGCGCGCGCGGATGCGCTGGGCCGCGGCCTCGGCGGCTGCGCGCTCGCCGGGCGTGCCGGCGCCGGCGAAAAGGGCTTCGATCTTGCGCAGCTTCTCGCGCAGATCGTCGCTCATGCGATGGCGCCGTGAAGGGAAGGCAAGAATCTTCTTTTTTGAAAAAAAGAAGCAAAAAACTTTTTTTCATGGCTTCGCCGATGGGCCGGATAGGTGGGTGATAAGGGGGCGAAGCCATAAAATCCGCCCGCGCCAGGAACCAAACGCGCCGCAAAAGCCGGACCCAACGAATAAAGTTTTTTTGCTTCTTTTTGTTCACAAAAAGAAGATTCTTCCCTTCCTGCCGCTTGCCTCATTCCCGCCTCCCTACCCCGCACACGGGCGCCAAGACGGTGTATCCTGCCGCGCATGGACCCTATTGCGCTGTATATCCACTGGCCGTTCTGCCTCGCCAAGTGCCCGTATTGCGACTTCAATTCGCATGTGCGCGAGCGGATCGACCAGGGCCGCTTCGCTGCCGCCCTGTCGCGGGAGCTGGCGTGGGAGGCGGCGCGGCTCGGCCCCCGCCCGCTCGGTTCGATCTTCTTCGGCGGCGGCACGCCGAGCCTGATGGACCCGGCGACCACGGCTGCTCTGATCGCCGAGGCGCGGCGGCACTTTCCCACCAATGCCGATCCCGAGATCACGCTGGAGGCCAACCCGACGAGCGTGGAGGCCGCCCGCCTGCGCGACTTCCGCGCCGCGGGGGTGAACCGCATCTCGCTGGGCATCCAGGCGCTGAACGCCGAGGACCTCGCCCGCCTCGGCCGCCAGCACAGCGCCGGCCAGGCGATCGCAGCCCTGGAGTTGGCGCGTGCGACCTTCCCGCGCATCAGCTTCGACCTGATCTATGCCCGCCCCGGCCAGACGCTGCCGGCCTGGCGGGCGGAGCTGCGCCAGGCGCTGTCGCTGGCGGCCGACCATCTCAGCCTCTACCAGCTCACCATCGAGCCCGGCACCCAGTACGAAACCCTGCACCGCCGCGGCGAGATCGTGCTGCCCGAGGACGACGACGCAGCGGCGCTGTACGACGCCACCGGCGAGGAGGCGGCCCGCTTCGGCCTGCTGCCCTATGAGGTCTCGAACTACGCCGTGCCTGGCGGGGAGAGCCGGCACAATCTCGCCTATTGGCGCTACACCGACTATGCCGGCATCGGCCCCGGCGCGCATGGCCGGGTGACTTTGGGCGGCCAGCTGATCGCCACCCGCCGCCACCGCGCGCCCGAGCCTTGGGCGGAGCGGGTCGAACGCGACGGCCACGGCAGCACGGACGAAATACCCGTCCCTCCGCTCGACCGTGCGCGGGAGATGCTGTTGATGGGCCTACGCCTGTCCGAAGGGATCGACGCCGCGCGGTTCGCCGAGCGCACCGGCATCCCGCTCGCGGAGATGCTGGATGCCGGCACCCTGGCCATGGCCGAGGAGGCGGGTTACCTCACCTGGACCGGCGCGCGCCTCACCGCGACGCCGGAGGGGCGCAAACGCCTCGACGCCCTGCTTGCCGCCCTTGTTGCCTGAGTTTCCGGAGCCCCCATGCGCATCATCGACGTCCGCGAGATCACCCAGCCGATCGCCTCGCCGATCCGCAATGCCTATATCGACTTCACGAAGATGACGACGAGCCTGGTCGCCGTGGTTACCGACGTGGTGCGGGATGGGCGGCCGGTGATCGGCTACGGCTTCAACTCGAACGGCCGCTACGGCCAGGGCGGGCTGATCCGCGAACGCTTCCGCAGCCGCATCCTCGACGCCGAGCCCGCCTCCCTGCTGGACGACGCGCGCGACAACATCGACCCGGCGAAGGTCTGGGCGGCGATGATGAAGAACGAGAAGCCAGGCGGGCACGGCGAGCGCTCGGTGGCCGTCGGCACGCTGGACATGGCGGTGTGGGACGCGGTGGCGAAGATCGAGGGCAAGCCGCTGTTCCGCCTGCTGGCCGAGCGGCACCACCGCACCGCCGACCCGCGCGTGTTCGTCTATGCCGCCGGCGGCTACTACTATCCGGGCAAGGACAACACCGCCCTGTGCGCGGAAATGCGCAGCTACCTCGACCGCGGCTACAACGTGGTGAAGATGAAGATCGGCGGCGCCTCGCTGGCCGAGGACCGGGTGCGGATCGAGGCGGTGCTGGCGGAGCTGGGATCGCAGGCGCGCCTCGCGGTGGACGCCAACGGGCGGTTCGACCTGGAGACCGCCATCGCCTACGCCAAGATGCTGCGCGAGTATCCGCTGTTTTGGTACGAGGAGGCCGGCGACCCGCTGGACTACGCGTTGCAGGCGGCCCTGGCCGAATTCTACCCCGGCCCCATGGCGACCGGGGAAAACCTGTTCTCGCATCAGGACGCCCGCAACCTGCTGCGCCACGGCGGCATGCGGCCGGACCGAGACTGGCTGCAGTTCGACTGCGCGCTGTCCTACGGTCTCGTTGAATACCTGCGCACGCTGGAGGTGCTGCACCAAGCCGGCTGGTCGCCCGCGCGCTGCATTCCGCATGGCGGCCACCAGATGTCGCTGATGATCGCCGCCGGGCTGGGGCTGGGCGGCAATGAGAGCTACCCCGATCTGTTCCAGCCCTATGGCGGCTTCCCCGACGGCGTGCGGGTCGAGGGCGGGCACGTGACCCTGCCGGAGCTGCCGGGTATCGGGTTTGAGGGGAAGTCGGACCTGATCCGGGTGATGCGGGAGCTGGCTTCGTAAGCAAGGGGCAGGAAGAGTCTTCTTTTTTGGAAAAAAGAAGCAAAAAACTTTTGTTCATGGCTTCGCCCACAAGCCGGACAGGCGTTGGAAAACCGGCGAAGCCATAAAATCCGCCCGCGCCAGGAACAGATCCCGCAGCTCAAGCCGCCCCCAACGGATGAAGTTTTTTTGCTTCTTTCCTGCGCGGCGCCTTCGCCGTCGCAAGTTCACAAAAAGAAGACTTCCTTAACCCTCCCGCCCCACGCTGCCGACCATGCGTGCGCTGATCCTTCTGCTCCTCGCCCTCTCCCAGGCCCAGGCCGACCCCTGCGCGCCGGCGGTGAGTGTGGTTGATATCCCCTTCTCGCTCTCGCGCACGCCGCCGCTGCCTCCGGGCGCGCGGGCCTGGGTGAGCGTTCCGGTGGCGATTCCGGTGCCGCCCGATCCGGCTTGCCGGGAGGAGGAGCCGCCGGCCGATGTGCTGCGGGGCGCACCGGCGCCGCGGGGATTGTTGCGGGGGGATGATCTCGTCGATCCGCTCACCGGGCGGGTGCGGGGGCGGGTGACGATCGGGCCGTGACCGGGCAGACTGGTGCAAAACGGGGGCTGCGGATGCGCCGGATCATTGCCGTTCTCGCCTTGCTGGCCGGCCCCGCCTGGGGTCAGGCGCTGCCGGTGTTTTCCCCGAGCGGGCCCGATGCGGCGGGCTATGGCGAGGCGGCGGGTTACCCCCTGCGCCAGCCCGGCACGCGGCGCGAACAGCAGCATCTGATCGCCGAGTTCTCGCGCAACGACCAGTTGATGTCAGTCCGCCGCATCCCGCGCCCGCCCGTGCCGTCGGTGCTGACACGGGCGCCGCAAGAACTGCGGCTGTCCTGGACCCATCGGGGCCGGCCTGCCGATCGGCCCGAATACCTTTCGCGCCATGCCACGACCGGGCTGCTGGTGATGCAGGATCGGACGATCCTGTACGAGCACTACCAGTACGGCCGCCGCGATACCGACCGCTTCCTCTCCCAATCGATGGCCAAGACCGTCACCGCCATGCTGGTGGGCATCGCGGTAGGGGAGGGGCGCATCCGCTCGATCGACGATCTGGCGGAAGACTACGTGGCCGACTTGAAAGGCTCGACCATCGGCGCCACGCCGATCCGCGCCCTGCTGCACATGGCCTCGGGCCTCGCCTACCGGGAGGACTATGACGGCCAGGACGATGCCGCGAAGCTCAATCGCGGCCTGTTCGCCCGCAACGGGCAGGGGGCGGTTGCCACGCTGCGGCAGTTCGAGGCGCGGGAGGCAGCGCCGGGGACGAAGTGGCGCTACAAGGGGGCGGACACCGAGACGCTCGGGCTGGTGCTGATGGCCGCCACCGGTATGCCGGTGGCCGACTACCTCGCCAGCCGAATCTGGCAGAAGATCGGCGCCGAGGCGGGTGCCGCCTGGGGCATCGACACCGCTGGCAAGGAAGCGGCTTTCTGCTGCCTCAACGCGACCCTGCGCGACTGGGCGCGGCTCGGCGCCTTGCTGGCGCAGGATGGCGCCTGGGAGGGCCAGCAGATCATCCCCGCCGCCTGGGTGCGGGCGGCGACCAGCGTGCAGGCGCCCTACCTCGCCCCCGGGCCGGCCGGCACCGGCAGCAGTTACGGCTACGGCTATCAGGTCTGGCTGCTGCCGGACGCAGGGCGGCAGTTCGTGCTGCTGGGGGTCCACGGCCAGGCGCTGTATGTCGATCCGCAGAGCAAGCTGGTGCTGGTCCATACCGCCGCCCGGGTGCGGGCCGTCGGCGATCCGCTGGCACCGGAACTCGGCACCCTGTGGAGGGCGCTGGTGGCCCAGCGCGGCCGGTAAGCGCTGCTCAGTTGCTGTATTTCTTCATCAGCGGGATGATCTGCCGCGTTGCCATCGCCGGGGTCAGCGGGCCCGTCATGTGCCAGCGCACGAAGCCGTCGCCATCGACGAGATAGGTCGAAGGCACCTGCTGCATGCTGAAATCCAGCGCCACCCGGCCCGGTTCGTCATTGGCGATCCGGGCGAAGGGGTCGGTATTGCGCTCAAGGAAGTCGGCGGCGGATTCCCGCTTGTCGCGGAAGGCGATGCCCCAGATGGGCAGCCCCGCCTCCTTCAGCGATATCAGCACCGGGTGCTGCTGCACCGAGGGCGCGGACCAGGAGGCCCAGAACACCAGCAGGATCGGCTTGCCGCTGTTCAGCAGATCGACGGAGTTGATGCCCTCGCCGATCAGCCCGGGCAGGCGGAAGCCGGGGATGCGCCGGCCGGACAGTTTCGTCGGCATGCCCTGCGGCGCTTCCGGATTCGGCTGGAAGGACTGGTAGGCATAGTAGGCGCCGAACCCGGCGCCCAAGGCCAGCAGCAGCGGGATAACCAGGAAGAGGACATGCCGCAGGTTCATGCGCCGGCCCCGCGCGCCATCAACTGCCGCCCTTTTTCACGGGCGCGTTCCAGGCGGCAGCGGCCGGCGGGCTGCCGTCCTCCGGCTTCCATTGGCCGGTCTTCTTCAGGGCGTCCGCGACCTCGCGCGGCATGTAGGTCTCGTCGTGCTTGGCCAGCACCTCGCTGGCGACGAAGCCGCCATCCGGGCGCAGGGTGCCGAGCGCCACCACGCCCTGCCCTTCGCGGAACAGGTCCGGCAGGATGCCGACATATTCGACGGTGACGAAGGCGGCGCCGTCGGTCACGCGGAAGCGGGCGAGCGGTTTGTTGTCGCGGTTTTCCTTGGTCAGGCTGCCCGCCTCCACCAGCCCGCCGAGGCGGAAGCTGCGGCCCGGCACCGCCTTGGCGGCGATCTCCGACGGGGGAATGAAGAACACCAGATTGTCCTGGAAGGCGGTCAGCGTCAGCCCGGTCGCGGCCCCCAGGCCGGCCAGGCAGGCGAGAACCAGCGTCAGGCGGCGTTGCTTGCGGGTCATCCGCGCTCTCCGCGCGGATCAATGGCGGCGAGGCGGCGGCGGGCCGTGGCCATCCGCCGCCAGGCGCCGATGCCGAGCCAGCCGGCGGCGAGCAGGGTCAGCCCGTAGGCGAGGGCGACGAAGGTGGCGTGCGTCATCAGACGCTCTCCTGCGCGCGGGCGAGCATCAGGCCGCGGATGCGGCGTTCCATCACCGCGGCGCGCAGGCGGGTGATGACGATGGCGACGAAGCCGAAGGTGAAGCCGGCCGCGCACAGCGCCAGCGGCCAGAGCAGGGCGGGCGCGATGCTGGGCGCGCCGGTCAGCGTGATGCTGGCGGGCTGGTGCAGGGTGTTCCACCACTCCACCGAGAACTTGATGATCGGCAGGTTCACCACCCCCACCAGCGCCAGGATCGCGCCGGCGCGATAGCCGCGCTGCGGATCGTCGAAGGCGCGGACCAGGGCGATATGGCCGATATAAAGGAAGAACAGCACCAGCACGGAGGTCAGCCGCGCATCCCACACCCACCACGCCCCCCACATCGGCTTCCCCCACAAGCTGCCGGTGGCCAGGCACAAAGCGGTGGCGACCGCACCGACCGGGCCGATCTCCACCGCCGCCAGATCGGCCAGCGGATGCCGCCAGACCAGGGAGGCGAGGGAGGCGAGGGCGAGTGAGACATAGCCGGCGGAGGCCAGCCAGGCCGAGGGGACATGCACATACATGATGCGCACCGTCTCCCCCTGCTGCCAGTCGGCAGGCGAGAGCAGCAGGCCGCCGATCATGCCGGCCGCCGTCAGCCCCAGGCCGAGGGCGGCGAAATACGGCAGCAGCCGGCCGGACAGCCGCAGGAAGCGGCCGGGGTTGGCGAAGCGGTGCAGATTGCGCGCCGGGGCGGGGGAGATGGCATCCATGCCCCACCATAGGCAATCCAAGGCGGCGTTTGAAGCGCCTGCCTGATCCTGTAGAACTTGTCACGTAGCGGAGGCGTGCATGGCATACTGGCTGGTAAAATCCGAACCCGATGCGTTCAGCTGGGACCAGCAGGTGGCCAACAAGGTCGAGCCCTGGACCGGCGTGCGCAACTTCATGGCCCGCAACAATCTGCGCGCCATGAAAAAGGGCGACCGCGCCTTCTTCTACCACTCCAACATCGGCAAGGAGATCGTCGGCATCGTCGAGGTCGCCCGCGAAGCCTACCCCGACCCCAGCGTGGAACCGGGGGAGAAGGGCGACTGGTCCTGCGTGGACATGCAGGCAGTAGGCCCGATGCCCAAGCCGGTGACGCTGGCCGAATTGAAGGCCAACCCGGATTTCGCGGAGCTGCAGCTGATCCGCCAGTCGCGCCTCTCGGTCATGCCGATATCGGACGCGCATTGGGCGGCGATCTGCACGCTGGGCGGCTGGCGCACGTGAGCCTGCGCGCGCTCTGCCGGCTGGCGGATCTGCCGGACAATTCCGCCCTGGGCTTCGGCCCGGCGAATGGCGGCTTCACCGGGCTGTTCGCGGTGCGGCGGGGCGAGCAGGTGTTCGTCTATGTCAATTCCTGCCCGCATATCGGCGTACCGCTCGACTGGGCGCCGGACCGGTTCCTTTCCACCGACGCCAGCCGCATCGTCTGTTCCATGCACGGCGCCGAGTTCCGTATCGAGGACGGGTTCTGCACCGCCGGCCCCTGCCAGGACGAGCATCTGGAAGCCGTGCCTGTCACGATCGAGGATGGGATGGTGATGGTGCCGCAGGACGCGGGGCTTTAGCGAGCGTCAGTGCAGCCGCGTGTCCTGGTGCGGGCTGTCGAGGCTGAAGGCGGGGATCTCCACGTCGAACGCCTCGCCCGAGCCGGTGGCGATGACGTGGTAGGCGCCGGCCATGATGCCTGACGGCGTCTCCAGCGGGGTGCCGGAGGTGTATTCGAAGCTCTCGCCGGGATCGAGCGTGGGTTGCTGGCCGATGACGCCGGCGCCGTTCACCGTCTGCACCCGGCCCATCCCGTCGGTGATGCGCCAGCTGCGGCGGAGCACCTGCACGGTCTCCGCCCCAGTGTTTTCGATGCGCACGCGATAGGCCCAGACGAACTTGCCCTCGTCCGGGTCGGACTGGTCGGTCAGGTAGAAGGATCGCACGCTGACGCGGATGGCGCGGGTGGTGGCGGTATAGTCTTGAGCCATATCGGGATTCTCCGGGCGGCAGTGAACCCCGCCGCCCGGAGCAAGTCCAGCCTATTCCGCGGCGGCGCGGATCGCCGGGGCCGCGAGGCCGCGGGCGAGGTCGTCCTTGATGTCCTCCACATCCTCCAGGCCGACGGAGAGGCGGATCACGCCGTCGGTGATGCCCAGGCGCAGCCGCTCCGCCTCGCCGATGCGCAGATGCGTCGTGGTGGCGGGGTGGGTGGCCAGCGACTTCGAATCGCCGAGGTTGTTGGAGACCTTGATGAGCCGCAGGGCATTCATCAGCCGGAAGGCGGCGTCCTTGCCGCCCTTCACCTCGAAGGTGACCAGCGTGCCGCCGCCGCCCTGCATCTGCGCCATGGCGAGGTCGCGCTGCGGGTGGTCGGCGCGGGTGGGATACAGAACGCGGGCGATGCCGGGCTGGACAGCGAGGAAATCCGCCACGGCCGCGGCATTGCGGCAGCCGGCATCGACGCGCAGGGCGAGCGTTTCCAGCCCCTTGAGCAGCAGCCAGGCATTGAAGGGCGACATCGCCGGGCCGGTGTTGCGGATGAAGGGTTGCAGCACCTCCTCCACCCATTTCTGCCGACCGAGGATCGCCCCGCCGAGCACGCGGCCCTGGCCGTCGATATGCTTGGTGCAGGAATACACGACCACGTCCGCCCCGAGTTCCAGCGGCTTTTGCAGCAGGGGGGTGGCGAACACGTTGTCCACCACGACAATGGCGCCGGCTGCGTGGGCGAGGTCGGCCACCGCGCGCAGATCGACGATGTCGAGCATCGGGTTGGAGGGGGATTCCAGCAGCACCAGCGTGGCCGGCGTGGCCAGGGCGGCGCGCCACTGGTCGAGGTCGCCGCCATCGACGAATTCGGTGGCGATGCCGTAGCGCGGCAGCAGGGTGGAGACGATCCAGTGGCAGGAGCCGAACAGCGCCCGGCTGGCCACCACCCGGTCGCCGGTTTTCAGGTGGCTGAGCAAAGCGGCGTGCACGGCCGCCATGCCGGTGGCCGTCGCCCGGCAGGCCTCCGCCCCCTCGATCAGCGCCAGGCGCTGTTCGAACATGGCAACCGTGGGGTTGCCGAAGCGGGAATACTGGTAGTGCTTCACCGTGCCGGCGAAGGTGGCCTCGGCCTGCTCGGCGTCGTCGTAGACGAAGCCGGAGGTGAGAAACAGCGCCTCCGCCGTCTCGCCGTGCTGCGAACGGTCAACGCCGCCCTGCACAAGGAGGGTGGCGGTGCGGTAGCGAGGATCGAAGTTGGACATGAACGGGCCCCTCATAGTTGCGATGGGCCGACCGTCGATGCAGCAGCGGATGCCACGCATGGCGATCCACTGGCCTCTTTAGCGCGCTTGTTTCACCTCGCCGCAATCCGGCCGGACAAATCACGAGGACCCGCGTCTCTAACGGGTAGAGAAACCCTAGGCATCACGCATTGCGCCGTCAACCGGGGTTTCGTATGATCGCGGCCGAGCGGCGGGTGTAGTTCAATGGTAGAACGGCAGCTTCCCAAGCTGCATACAGGGGTTCGATTCCCCTCACCCGCTCCATTGCCCTCCCGCGTTGCCTGCCGCAGTCTGGCGCAATCGTCGTGTGAGGAAAACGCCATGAAACTCGCCTTCTCCGCCGCCAGCCCCTATGTCCGCAAGGTCAGCGCCTGCGCCATCGCGCGCGGCGTGGCGATCGAGAACTGGAAGATCGGCACCACCGATCCGGCGCTCAAGACGGTCAACCCGCTCTCCAAGGTGCCGACGCTGGTGCTGGATGACGGCACGGCGCTGTACGACAGCCCGGTGATCTGCGAATATCTCGACAGCATCGGTACCGCCCCGCCGCTGTTCCCGCCGGCCGGGCCGGCGCGCTGGGCGGCGATCCGCCAGCAGGCGCTGGCCGACGGCATCATGGATGCGAGCCAGCCGCGCCGCCGCGAACTCGCGCTGCCGCAGGATGAGGGCCGGGCGACGTGGATCGCCATGCAGGCCGGCAAGGTGGCGCTCTCGCTCGATGCGCTGGAGGCCGAGGCGGACAGCCTCGGCGCGCTTGCCACCATCGGCGAGATCACCATCGGCTGCGCGCTGGGCTATCTCGATTTCCGCTTCCCGCACGAGCCCTGGCGCCCCGGCCATCCCAAGCTGGCGGCCTGGTACGAGCGCGTGCAGGCGCTGCCGCCGCTCGCCCAGACGGTGCCGGTGGGATAGCCGCGCAGGGTCGTCACCCAAACGGGTGACGACGGCCGTCCTGCCTTGCTCTAATCGCCGTTCCATCGTCGTAATCCGACCTTAGGTGGGGCAGCGGATGCACAAGAGCCTTCTTCGACCGGGCTGGGCCGTCCATGGCGGCAATGTCGTGGACCTGCCGGCCCGTCCCGCCGCCGCGCCGGTGATGGGCGGGCCGGCGGCCGGTGGGCTGGCGGCATCCGGGCTGGATGCCATCGGGCAGGGCGTGGCGATCCTGGCGGCGGATGGCAGCCTCGTGCACGCCAATGCCGCGCTGCGCGGCTTCGCGGCGCGGCGGGACGGGTGGTGGCTGGATGAGCGGGGCATCGTCGCCGCCGACGCCTCCGCGCAGTCGCGGTTGGCCGATGCCATCTGGGTCGCACTTGCGGCTGCGACGGGGACGGTGCGGGTGCTGGGCGATGGCGCGCGGATCGCGGTCCCGAGGGCGAGCGGCGGCGTGCCCTGGCTGGTGCAGGTCCGCCCGCTTGCGGGTGCCGCCACCGGCGCGATGCTGCTGATCACCGACGCACCGGGCCGGCTGCCGGGTGCGGCCGAACTCGGCCGGGTGCTGGGGCTGGACGAGGCGGAGGTCACCCTGGCTTTGGCGCTGGCCGCCGGCGAAAGCCAAGCCGTGCTGGCCCGCCGGCGCGGGCTTTCACCCCGCGGCCTGCGCCGGCAGATCGGCCAGCTGCGCCGCGCCACGGGATGCCGTACCACGGCGCAGCTCATCGGCCTGGTGCTGTCGCTCCGCCTCTAGAAACAGTCCGGCCGACCGTCAGGCGCCGATATACTTCACCGCGCAGCCATAGGGCCGGGTCACCTTGTGCGGGATCGGCGCCCCGTCCGCGATGGCCTGCAGCGCGATGCGCACATACGGCGTGGCCTTCGCCAGATCCTCGCTGCGGCTGGAGGGAATGCTGTCCGCCCCGCCGGCATAGACCAGCACGCCCTTGGGGTTGATGATGAAGATCTGCGGCGTGGTGGTGGCGCCGTAGAGCCGGCCGACCTTCCCCTGCGGGTCCAGCAGCACGTGCGCGGGGGCGGCCTTGCGCTCGGCGGTCAGTTCGTTGGCGCGCTTGCCCTCGGCATAGCCCTGCTCGCCCGGCGGCGAGGAGATGATGCTCAGCCACACCGCGCCCATAGCCGCGGCCTGGCGCTGCAGGTCCTGCATGGCGCTGGCGTTGTACCACTTGCGGACATAGGGGCAGCCGTCGTTCGTCCATTCCAGCACGACGTTCTTGCCGGCGAACTGGGCGAGGGAGACGCTGGCGCCGTTGCTGTCCAGCGCGGTGAAGCCCGGCGCGGGGGCGTCCACCGGCGGCATGGCGTGTGCCGGCGTGGCGGCCGGGACGGCGAGCAGGGCAGGGGCAGCGAGCAAGGCGCGGCGGGAAATCGTCATGCGGGGCTCCTGTTGGTTATTTCGCGGGGAAGGCCGAGAGCACCATGCTCTCGGTGAGGATCTGCGGCAGCACCTCGGGGGCGCCACCGGCGGGATAGGCGACGTAGAGCGGCACACCGTCGCGGCCGTGGCTGCGCAGGAAGGCGGTGATCGCGGGGTCCTGCCTGGTCCAGTCGCCCTTGAGATAGACGATGCCGCGCGCGGCGAAGCTGTCGCGCACCGTGGCCGTCGACAGGGCGACGCGCTCGTTGACGAGGCAGGTGACGCACCAGGCGGCGGTCATGTTGATAAACACCGGCCGACCCTCGGCCCGCAGGGCGGCGAGGCGGGCTTCGGAGAAGGGCTCGATCCCGGCTTCGGCGCGGGCGGCGGCCGGCGGGCTGGTGGAGACGGCGGAGAGCACGGCCAGCGTCGCGAGCCCGGCAGCGAGGGCGGCAGCCCGGGCGATGCGCCCGCCGGCCCCGCGCGCCTGGGCGAGGCCGAGCGCCCAGCCGGCAAAGCCGAGCAGGCAGAAGCCGGCGGCCGTCGCCAGCACCCCGTCCGGCCCGGCCTGCTGGCTGACCACCCAGAGCAGCCAGACCGCGGCGGCATACATCGGGAAGGCCATCGCCTGCTTCAGCGTATCCATCCAGGCCCCCGGCCGCGGCAGCAGCCGCGCGGCGGCGGGCAGGGCGGTCAGCAGCAGATAGGGCGCGGCCAGCCCCAGCCCCATCGCCGCGAAGATCGCCAGCGTCACCGGCACGGGGGCGGCCAGCGCGGCGGCGATCGCCACGCCCATGAAGGGGGCGGTGCAGGGGGTGGCGACCAGCACCGCCAGCGCCCCGGTGAAGAAGCTGCCGGCCAGCCCGCCGCGCCCGGCCAGACCCTGACCGGCCCCGGCCAGCCCGCCGCCGACCGCGAACACGCCGGACAGGTTCAGCCCGACCACGAACAGCACCCAGGCCATCGCGGTGACAAAGACCGGCGATTGCAGCTGGAAGCCCCAGCCCGCGGCCATCCCGGCCTCGCGGGCGATCAGCAGGGCGCCGGCGACTGCCAGGAAGGTCAGCACCACGCCGGCGGTATAGGCGAGGCCCTGGCCGAGCGCCTGCCGGCGCGCGCCGCCGGCCAGCCGGGCGAGGCCGGTCGCCTTGATCGCCAGCACCGGAAACACGCAGGGCATCAGGTTGAGGATCAGCCCGCCCAGCAGTGCCAGGCCCATCGCCTGCCACACCGGCACGGGCGGGGTGGTGGCGACCGGGGGGCCGGCCGTCGCGGCGATCTCGAGCCCGGCCTGCTGGCCGCTGCGGTCCTGCACCACCAGCACGCCGGCCAGGCCCTTGTCGGCCTTGAACTCCGGCCCGGGCGCCAGCGCCAGGGTGAAGCCCTCGCTGCCGCGGGCCAGCGGCTGCGGTGCGCTGTGCTGTACCTGCCCCCAGGCGAAGGGCATGAACCAAGCATCGCGCACCGTCTCCGCCGTCAGCCCGGCGCCACGCACGGACAGCACGCCCTGCGGCGAGACGGTCGCGGCCCAGGGTGCGGGGCGCGGCGTGGCGGCGTCGGCGGCGGCGAACAGGGGGGCCTCGGCGGAGGGCGCGGGGGTGCCGGTTGGCAGGTCGAGGGTGAACACCCCCTCCTCCGGCACGCAGATGCGCTCGCACACCAGCCAGCTCGCCGTCAGCGTTATCTGCCCGCCGCGCTGCAGGGTGACGGCGACCGGCAGGGTGACCTCGCCCTCATAGGCATAGGTCAGCAGCGGCCCTTCGGCCTTGCGCGAGGGCACGGGCCAGCTGGGATCGCCGGCGGTGCCGCCCTCCGGCAGGGCGAAGACCAGCTCCGGCGGGGCGCCGGCATCGCCGGGGTTGCGCCAGTAGGTGTGCCAGCCCGGCGCCATGCGCAGATGCAGGCCGAGGCGGAAGGGCTGGCCGGGGGCGAGCGCGTCCGTCTCGGAGATCAGCGTGGCGGTCAGCCGCTCGGTCGCCACCGGCGTGCTGCGCGCAGCCATCGCTGTGCTGGCGCCGAACAGCGCCAGCACCAGGGCCAGACCGGCGCGCCGCTGCCATATCGTCATGCCCGTCATGTAGGGACTGCCGTCCGGCATCACAACATCGCCGCGGCGGCGGCGGGATGATATTGCCGCCGGCATGGACATCGAACCCGACCTTCCCGTGCGTGACTGCCTGCCAGCGCTGCTGGCGGCGATGGTGCGCGGCAACGCGGTGCTGGTGGCACCGCCGGGGGCCGGCAAGACCACGCTGGTGCCGCTGGCGCTGCGTGCCGCCCCGTGGGTGGGCGACGCAAAGATCGTCATGCTCGAACCCCGCCGGCTGGCGGCGCGGGCGGCGGCCACGCGGATGTCCGCGCTGATCGGCGAGCCGGTGGGGCAGACGGTCGGCTTCCGCACCCGGCTCGAGTCCGCCGTCTCGGCGGCGACGCGGATCGAGGTGGTCACCGAGGGCCTGCTGGTCCGCCGCCTGCAATCCGACCCGGGGCTGGAGGGGGTGGCGGCGGTGATCCTCGATGAGATTCATGAGCGGGCGCTGGAGGGCGATCTGGCGCTGGCGTTTTGTCTCGACCTGCAACGGGAGTACCGGCCGGAACTGCGGCTGCTGGCGATGTCGGCCACCGCCGACGGGGCGCGGCTGTCGGCGCTGATGGGGGCGGAGGTGATCGAGAGCGCCGGGCGGGCCCATCCCGTCGAGGTGCGCCATGCCGGGCGGGATATCGCCGACGTGCGGGATCTGCCGGAGGCGCTGGCCAAGGCGGTGCGGGCGGCGCTGGCGGAGCATAAGGGCGACATCCTCGCCTTCCTGCCGGGCATGGGGGAGATCCGCCGGGCCGAGGCGGCGCTCGCGGGATGCGGGGCGCTGGTGCTGCCGCTGCATGGCGACCTGCCGCCGGGCGAGCAGGATCGCGCTCTGCGGCAGGCGGAGGGGCGGCGGGTGGTGCTGGCGACCTCGATCGCGGAGACCTCGCTGACCGTGCCTGGCGTGCGCATCGTCGTCGATGGCGGCTGGCGGCGGGCGCCGCGGATGGATGCGGCAACTGGGCTGACCCGGCTGGCGACCCTGCGGATCAGCCGGGCGGCGGCGGACCAGCGGGCCGGGCGCGCCGGGCGGGAGGCGCCGGGGGTGGCGATCCGGCTGTGGACGACCGCCCTGCATCGCGGCCTGCCGCCGTTCGACCGGCCGGAGATTCTGGAGGCCGAGCTTTCGTCCCTGGCGCTGGACTGTGCCGGCTGGGGGAGTGCGCCCGCCGATCTGCCGTTCCCCGATCCGCCGCCGGCCGGGGCGCTTGCCGCGGCGGTGGCGCTGCTGGGGGAGTTGGGGGCGATGGCGGAGGGGCGGATTACCGATCTCGGCCGGCGGATGGCGCGGCTGGGGGCGCATCCGCGGCTGGCGGCGATGATGCTGGCGGCGGAGACGGATGGGGAGGCGGCGCTGGCGGCCGATATTGCCGCCATTCTGGAGGAGCGTGATCCGTTGCGCGGGGTGGATGCCGCCTGCGATATCGCGCTGCGGCTGGGGGCGCTGGAGGGGTCGGTGGCGGCCGATCGGGGGGCGATTGCCCGTATTCGCAAGGCGGCGGGGCAGTATCGCAGCCGGTTGCGGCTGCGGGTGGAAGCTTCGGGCAATCCGGGGAAGCTGCTGGCCGCGGGCTTTCCGGACCGGATCGCGCAGCGGCGGGGGGAGCCGGGGAGCTTCCGGCTTTCCGGCGGGGGTGGGGCGAAATTGCCGCTGGCCGATCCGCTCGCGCGGGCGCCGCTGCTGGCCGTCGCCAGCCTGGAGATGAAGGCGGGGGCGCGGATTCGGCTGGCGGCGCCGCTTGATCCGGCGAACCTGCCGGCGGTGCTGGCGGGGCGGGTGACGGAGACGGTGGAGGCCAATCTTGATCCCGTCAGCGGCAGCGTGCTGGCGCGGCGGCGGCGGCGGTTGGGGGCGCTGGTGCTGGATGACCGGATCGAGCCGGCCGACCCCGCCGAGACGGCGGCGGCCCTGGCGCGGGCGGCGAAGCTGGATTCGTTGCCGTGGAGCGATGCGGCGCGGCAGGTGCAGGCGCGGGTAGGGCTGATCGGTGGGGTCGAGCCGGGGGTGTGGCCGGATCTGTCGGATGCGGCGCTGGATGCCGATCGGGGCTGGCTGGCGGATCATCTGCATGGGCTGACCCGGCTGGCGGACCTCGGCCGGATCGATCTTGCCGCCATCCTGCGGGCGCGGTTGGACTGGGCGCTGGCGGCGCGGCTGGATCGCGATCTGCCGACGCATCTGGCCCTGCCCGGCGGGCGGGCGGCGGTGGACTATACCCAGCCGGTGCCGCTGGCCGAGGCGCGGGCGCAGGCGTTCTATGGGCTGGCGGAGACGCCTAAGCTGGCGGGCGGGCGGGTGGAGTTGCGGCTAGCGCTGCTGTCGCCGGCGATGCGGCCGGTGGCGATCACCGCCGACCTTGCCGGATTCTGGCGGGGGGCCTGGGCGGATGTGCGCAAGGACATGCGGGGGCGGTATCCCCGGCACAACTGGCCCGAGAACCCGGGGCAGGGATAGCGGTTATTGATACGAAATCGCAACAAATAGGGCGTGCGGAGGCGTGCGTTCGGATCGTCGTTTTTGGTACATCGGGCGCGGTGGCGGTGCATGGGCCGGGCGCGCGGGGACGGCCAGGGGAGACGCGGCGCGTCGGCAACAGGCCGGATGGCGGCGGGCGCGACGGGCTGGCGGGGCGCGGTGGCCCGGCGGCGCGGAGTCGAGGCGCGCGGGCGGGGGCAGGCCCTGGCGGCGGCGGATTGCGGGCGGGGGGTGCGGGGGGTGGCCTGCGCCGGGGCGGGGGGCAGGGGGAGCGTGCCCGCCTTGAACTGGGCGAACAGGGTCTCCAGCGCCGCCAGCATCGGGGCGATGCGGCGGTGGAACAGCAGGGCGAGCAGCCATCCCATCACCCCGCCGGACATCAGCCCGGCGAGGGCGCCTTTCAGTCCGGTGAAGGGGTTGGGGGTGGCGTTGTTCATGGTTTGGACCATGCCACGACGGGCGGTGGCGCTTCAAGGTTTATTTGCCTTGGTGTGGGTATTTTTTACTTGTGGCTTCCGGGGGGAGGTGCGGGTGGCTCGACGGAAAAGCGTGGATCCTTCGGCAAGTGCCTCAGGATGACGGGGTGTATGCCTCAGGACGACGGGGTGTGGTTGGGAAGCGGCGCCAAAAGGAGTAAGGTTTTTTTGCTTCTTTTTTTCCAAAAAAAGAAGATGCTTGCCTGGCTGACTGCTCAATCTCGTAACCTGTCGTCACATTAACTTGCCCGTTAATCCCGTCGCGCCTATTTGCGATAGCGCAACGCATTACAGTCGGAGTCCCGACCCCATGACCGCTCAGCTTCCTCGCCGCCTGCTGCTCGCATCCGCCGCCGCCGCGCTGGCCCTGCCGCCGATGGCCGCACAGGCGCGCACCGGGCCGGAGAGCTTCGCGCCGCTGGTCAAGCGCGTGCTGCCGACGGTGGTGAATATCGCCACGACGGAAACCGTGGTCGCCGCCGATCCCTTCGCCATGCTGCCGCAGGAGATGCAGCGCCAATTGCGCGAGCGCTTCAAGCAGCGCCGCCAGGAGGTGACGGGTGCTGGCTCCGGCTTCGTCATCGATGCCGCCGGCATCATCGTTACCAACAATCACGTCATCCGCGGGGCCGACCGGGTGGTGGTCAGCTTTGCCGATGGCAGCCAGTTGCCGGCGCAGCTGATCGGACTGGATGAGCTGACCGATATCGCGGTGATCAAGGTGACGCCGACGAGGCCGTTGCCGGCCGCGTCCTGGGGCGACAGCCGGGCGCTGGAAGTGGGGGACTGGGTGATCGCCGCCGGCAACCCGTTCGGGCTCGGCGGGTCGGTTTCGGCCGGCATCGTCTCGGCGCGCGGGCGCGACCTCGGCGTGGGCATCCAGGACGACTTCATCCAGATCGATGCGCCGATCAATCCCGGCAATTCCGGCGGCCCGCTGTTCGATACCGACGGGCGGGTGGTGGGCATCAACACCGCGATCTTCTCGCCCACCGGCAGTTCGGTGGGCATCGGCTTCTCCATCCCCTCCGAAATCGCCCAGAAGGTCGTCGCCGACCTGCGCGCGAATGGGCGGGTGGAGCGGGGCTGGCTGGGCGTACGGCTGCAGGACATCCCCGCCGGCCCGCGCAACGGGGCGGCCGCCGGGGTCGCGCTGGTCGAGCCTGGCAGCCCCGCCGCGCGCGCGGGGCTGCGGCCGGGCGATATCGTGGTGGCGGTCAACGGCATGCCCAGCGAATCCGCCCGCGGGCTGATCCGCAGCGTGGCCGGCATGTCGCCGGGCACCCAGGCGAGCCTGCTGGTGATCCGGCAGGGCAAACCGGTTGAGCTTAACCTGACCGTCGGCCGCCGGCCGCGGTCTGAGGAGAACTGACATGCGTATCCTGGTGGTCGAGGACGACCGCGACGTCGCCGGCTTTGTGGTCAAGGGCCTCAAGGAGGTCGGCCACGTTGTCGAACACGCCGATAACGGGCGGGACGGGCTGTTCATGGCGGTCAGCGAATCCTTCGACGCCATCATCCTCGACCGGATGCTGCCGGGCGGGGTGGACGGGCTGCGGCTGCTGGAGACGATGCGCAGCCAGGGCAACCACACGCCGGTGCTGTTCCTCTCAGCGATGGCGCAGGTGGACGACCGCATCCGCGGCCTGAAGGCCGGTGGCGACGACTACATGACCAAGCCGTTCGTGTTCGCCGAACTGCTCGCCCGCGTCGAAGCACTGACCCGGCGCGGCAAAAGCGAAGGGCCGGCAACCAAACTCGTCGTCGCCGATCTGGAGATGGACCTGCTGAGCCGGGGCGTGAAGCGGGCGGGCCAGAAGGTCGATCTGCAACCGCGCGAATTCCGGCTGCTGGAATTCCTGATGCGCCACGCCGGGCAGGTGGTGACCCGCACGATGCTGCTGGAAGGCGTGTGGGATTACCATTTCGACCCGCAGACCAACGTGATCGACGTCCACGTCTCGCGGCTGCGGCAGAAGGTGGACAAGCCGTTCCCCACACCGCTCATCCACACCGTGCGCAACGCCGGGTATATGCTGCGGCCTGAGGCGCCTTGAGGTCGGCAGTTTGAAGGAAGAGTCTTCTTTTTTTGGAAAAAAAGAAGCAAAAAAACTTTTGTTCGTTGGGTTGGGGCTTTGACCGTGGCGTTGGGTTGGGCGAGGGGGGGTTTTATGGCTTCGCCGTCTTGTGACGCATCTGCCCGGCGAGCGGTGAAGCCAATGAATAAAAGTTTTTTGCTTCTTTTTTTCAAAAAAGAAGATTCTTCCTTCCCTATCCTGGCCTCCCACCGATGAAGCGCTTCCCCCAGCTGCCGACGGCGGAGGAGTTCTTCCGCTCCGCCGGGGTGCGGTTCGGCATGATTTATGCAGCGTTGTTTGGGGTCAGTGCGCTCGCGTTGGCGGCGTTTTTGTGGTGGTCGACGGCCGGGGTGTTGGAGCGGCAGGTGGATGATGCGATCCGCGCCGATGCGATCGGGCTGGCGGAGCGGTATGCCGATGGCGGGTTGGATGGGCTGGTGGAGACGATCACCCAGCGGCTCGTCGGCAATGTCGATGATGATGCGGTGTATCTGCTGGTGGATACCAGCTTCCAGCGGCGGGCGGGCAATCTGCGTGGCTGGCCGAGCGAAGTGACGATGGATCAGCCCTGGACGGAGAGCCTGCTCGACCATGAGGGCTCGCCCGTCACCGCCCGGCTGCATCATTTCGAGTTGCCGGGCGGGTATCATCTGCTGATCGGACGCGACGCCAAGACGCCGGGGCAGATGCGCCGGCTGATGGGCGATGCGATGCTGTGGGCGGCGATGATTGCCGTCGTGCTGGGCAGTGTGGGGGCGATGGCGGTGCGGGGGTTGTTCCGCTCGACCTTGGCGGATGTTTCGGCCACGGCCGCGGCGATCAGTGCGGGGGACCTCAACCGGCGGGTGGCGGTGACCGGGCATGGCGACGAGTTCGATCTGTTGGCGGAGAGCATCAACGACATGCTCGACCGCATCGGCCGGTTGATGGATGGGGTCCGGCAGGTTTCCAACGCGATCGCGCATGATCTGCGCACACCGATCACGCGGGCGCGCGTGCGGCTGGAGGATGCCGCGCGGGGGGCGCGCGACGAGGCCGATCTGCGGCTGGCGATCGAGCGGGCACAGGCCGATCTCGATGGGGTGGTGGCGGTGTTCCAGGCGCTGTTGCGGATTGCCGAGATCGAGGCGGGTGCCCGCCGCTCGGCCTTCGCGGCGCTGGATGCGGCGCCGCTGCTGCGCGATATGGGCGAGCTGTATGAGGCGGTGGCGGAGGATCACGGGCAGAGCCTGCATGTCGCCATCCCCGACAGTCTGGCGATTTTCGGCGACCGCGACATGCTGCAGCAGGCGGTGGCCAATCTGCTGGACAACGCGCTGAAGTTTGCGCCGCCCGGTAGCGTCATCACCCTGGCGGCCGCGGCGGCGCCCGAGGGCGTGCGAATTTCGGTGGCCGATCAGGGGCCGGGCATTCCCGAGGCCGATCGCGTGCGCGCCACAGAGCGGTTCTTCCGTGGCGAGATGGCCCGCTCCACGCCGGGGTCGGGGTTGGGGCTGGCGCTGGTGCAGGCCGTGGCGACGCTGCATGGCGGCGCGCTGGGGCTGGAGGACAACCAGCCCGGCCTGCGGGCGGTGCTGCGCCTGCCGCGGGCCGACCGTCGCGCGGCTTGACAGAGGGCGCCCGGCCCGGTCAGACCGCTGGCTCGCAAACGTGGAACGAGGCGTCATGCTGCCGATCATCTATCGCGGCCACGAACAGGCCGGTTTCTTCGCCCATGCGCTCGGCCACAACTTCGGCCAGCAACTGCTGACCCTGCTGCCCGGGAACCAGCGCAGCGACGACGCCCGCTACGCCTGTCTCGTGCCGGTGCGCGATTATTTTCGGATGAGCGGGGCCAGGT
>CAMCJI010000031.1 GCA_945874805.1 Asaia bogorensis
AGAGTCTTCTTTTTTTGGAAAAAAAGAAGCAAAAAAACTTTTTCAATGGGTTGGGTGTTATTAATTACGATATCGCAATAAAATGGACGTGCTTGTGGGGGCTGGGAGAGGGGGTGGTGGGACTTCGGGCTGGGTGGTGCGGTGGCCGGGGCGGGCTTGGTGTGGGCCTGGGGAGGGGCGGGAGGCGCTCGGGTGGACTGGCGCTGCGCGCGGCCTGGGCCTTGGGCCGCGCAGGGCGGCGGGCGCGGCGGGGAGCCGCTGGCCTCGGGGACCTCGGGCGGGCGGTGGTTTTGGGGGCGCTGGCCCGAAGGGGGGACAGCGGGGCGGGGCTCGGGAGGACGGGCAGCGTGCCGGCTTGCCAACGGGCGAACAGCGACTCCAGCGCCTTCAGGGCCGCCTCGATCCGGCGGCCGTAGAGCAGATGCAGCAGCAGCCCCATCCAGCCGCCGGACAGCAGCCCGGTGAGGGCGGCCTTCAGTCCGGAAAGGGGGGTGGAGGCGGCGGTGTTCATGGTTTGTATCATGCAGCGCCTGGCGCGGCGCGTCAAGGTTAATTTTCTCATATTAAGTTCTTCTGCGTGGAACGCCGGGTGCGGGTTGGGTGGCCGGCGTCGAACGGAAAAAGTTTTTCTGCTTCTTTTTGTCCACAAAAAGAAGACCCTTGCCTTCCTGCGCTTGCCGTGGCCGGGCATGGTGCGGCGAGGGAGAAATGTGATGTCCGCGTTTGGCGAGGTGTTCCGCGGGGCCAATCTGGCGCGCAGTGCGGTGGTGGGCGGCGGCATGATGCTGCATGCGGTCAACACCTTCATCGCGGTGACGGTGATGCCGTCCGTGGTGGTTGAGATCGGCGGGCTGGCGTTCTTTGCCTGGGCGACAACCTTGTATGTGCTGGGGTCGCTGCTCGGCGGCGCGGCGGTTTCGCGGTTGCTGGCGAGCATCGGGGCGCGGACGACGTATCGGATTGCCTTGGGGTTGTTCGCGCTGGGGTCGCTGCTGTGTGCGGTGGCACCCTTGATGCCGGTGCTGCTGGCGGGGCGGTTCGTGCAGGGGCTGGGGGCGGGGGCGCTCTCGGCGCTGTCGTTCACGATGGTGCGGATTTTGTTTGCCGAGCCGGTGTGGGGGCGGGCGCTGGCGCTGATCTCGGCCGCCTGGGGGGTGGCGACCCTGGCGGGGCCGGCGATCGGCGGCATCTTCGCCGAGTACGGGGCCTGGCGGCTGGCGTTCTGGATCATGGTGATCCTCGCGCCGCCGATGCTGATGCTGGTGGAGCTGTGCCTGCCGCGGGGCCTGGCGCGCAGCCCGCGGCCGGAGCGGCCGATGGCTTATGTGAACCTCGCATTGCTGGCGGGGTCGGTGATGGCGGTGGCGGTGGGCAGTTCCGCGGGCGGGGTGGCCGGGAGCGTGATCGGGCTGGCCATCGCGGTGGCGGGGATGGTGCTGTTCGTGCGGCGCGAGCGGGCACCGGTGCGGTTGCTGCCGGCCGGCGCCTGCGACCCCGCGACGGCACTGGGGGCGACCTATGGCGCCATGTCCATGCTGCTGGTGGGGATCAATACCGAGATTTTCGTGCCGTATTTCCTGCAGGTGCTGCATGACATGCGGCCTTTGTATGCCGGGTATATCTCGGCGCTGATGTCGGCGGGGTGGACGACCGGGTCGGTGCTGAGCTCGGTGTTGAGCCCGGCGCGGGCGCGGATGGCACTGCTGGCGGGGCCGGTGGTGATGTCCGTCGGGATGCTGGCGCTGCTGGTGCTGATCCCGCCGGGCGGGGGCAGCTTCCTCGCGTTGACCGCCATCTCGGTGGCGCTGACGGTGATGGGGCTGGGCATCGGGCTGTGCTGGCCGCAAATGGGCAGCCGGGTGTTCGGCTTCGCAGCACCGGGGGATCGCGACCTCGCGGCCGGATCGATCACCCTGGTCATCATGGTGACCAACGCCTTCGGCTCCGCCCTGGCCGGCATGGTCACGGCCCTGGCCGGCATGAGCGACGGGCATGCGGCGGCCGCGGCGTTTGCGTTGTTTGCGGCATTCGCTCTGGTGCCATGGGTTGCGTTTTTCCTGCTGCGTCGGGTGATCGCGCATTCGCCCACTTGAACGGCGCGCCCCGGCGGATCACCCTGCGAGGATGATCGCACCTGTGCCGTTTCAGCTGTTCGCCAACCCCAATGCCGGGACGCCTGGTTTGGTGGTGATGACCGAGGCCGGGTATCGGCGGGCGCGGGGGGAGATCATGTCCTGGCCGGGGTATGTGGCGACGCCTTTGCATGATCTGCCTTCGGTGGCGGAGGCGGCGGGGGTTGCCAGTGTGCAGATCAAGGATGAGGCGGGGCGGTTTGGGCTCGGGAGTTTCAAGGCGTTGGGCGGGGCTTATGCGGTCTCGCGCGTGCTGGCGCAGGAGCTGGCGCGGCGGGGGGTGGCGAACAATGCCAGCTCGGCGGACCTGGTGGGGGGTGTGTATGCGCAGGCGGTGCGGGCTATCACGGTGACCTGTGCCACGGACGGGAACCATGGGCGTTCGGTGGCGTGGGGGGCGCAGCGGTTTGGGTGTGGCTGCGTGATCTATGTGCATGAGACGGTGAGCCAGGGGCGGGTGGATGCGATTGCGGCCTATGGCGCCGAGGTGCGGCGGGTGCCGGGGACGTATGACGATGCGGTGCGTGCGGCGTCTCGGGCGGCGGTGGAGCAGGGGTGGTTCGTGATCTCCGACACGTCGTGGGAGGGCTACACGACCGTGCCGGTGGATGTGATGCAGGGCTATCGGGTGATGGCCGAGGAGGCGCTCTCGCAATGGGTGGGCCCGCCGCCGACGCATGTGTTCATCCAGGGCGGGGTGGGCGGGGTGGCGGCGGCTGTCTCGGTGCAGATGCGCGCGACCTTGAAGCCGGCGCCGGCGCTGATCGTGGTGGAGCCGGACCGGGCGGCGTGCCTGCTGGCCTCGGCCGAGGCGGGGGCGCCGACGGCGATTCCGGGCGACCTCGACACGCTGATGGCGGGGCTGGCGTGCGGCGAGCCGAGCCTGGTGGCGTGGCGGGAGCTGGAGCGGGCGACGGCGGCGTTCATGGCGGTGCCGGATTCGGCGGCGGTGGACTGCATGCGGCTGCTGGCGGGGCTGGGTATCGTTTCCGGCGAGTCTGGCGTGGCCGGGCTGGCGGGGCTGCTGCTGGCGGCGGGCGATCCGGCGGCTTGCGAGGTGCTGGGGCTGAATGATGAGAGCCGGGTGCTGCTGTTCAGCACCGAGGGGGCGACCGATCCGGAGTTGTACGCGCAGCTTGTGGGGTAGGACAGGCAAGGGGCAGGAAGGGTCTTCTTTTTTTGGAAAAAAAGAAGCAAAAAAACTTTGTCCTTTGGGTGGGGCGCGGCTCTCGGGGCGGGTTTTTCGCGGTGAGGGATTATTGGCTTCGCCGGATTTTCAGCGGAGTTGGTGGCTTGGCGGCGAAGCCCGGGTAAAAGTTTTTTGCTTCTTTTTTTCAAAAAAGAAGGTTCTTGCCTTCCTTTTGCTTGCCTTCCTGACCCTCACACACCTCGCACACGCGGAGACTCGCATGGTCTGCATTGCCAACACCACGATTGATGAACTGCGCGCGGCGCTGGCGTCTGGGGAGACGACGGCGGTGGCGTTGGTGGAGGGGTATGTGGCGCGGATTGCGGCGCATGATGTGGGCGGGGAGAACCTCAATTCGGTGCGCGAGGTCAATCCCGATGCGGGGGAGATTGCGCGCAAGAGCGATGCGGCGCGCAAGAAGGGCGCGCGGGCGCTGGAGGGGATTCCGCTGCTGTTGAAGGACAACATCGCGACGGCGGACCGTCAGCACACGACCGCGGGGTCGTTGGCGCTGGAGGGGGCGGTGGCGAAGCGGGATGCGACGGTGACGCGGCTGTTGCGGCAGGCGGGGGCGGTGATTCTCGGCAAGGCCAATCTGACGGAGTTTGCCAATATTCTGGCGGTGGGGATGCCGTCCGGGTACTCGTCGTTGGGCGGGCAGGTGCGCAATGCCTATGCGCGGGCGCTCGATGAGAAGGGGGTGCCGATTGTGCAGCCTGGTGGGTCGTCCGCGGGGTCGGCCGTGGCGGTGGCGGCGGGGTTGGCGGCGGCTTCGATCGGGACCGAGACGTCGGGCAGTTTGCTCTCGCCGGCCAATCAGAACGGGTTGGTGACGGTGAAGCCGACGGTGGGGCTGATCAGCCGGGCGGGGATTCTGCCGATCTCGTCGAGCCAGGATACGGCCGGGCCGATGACGCGGACGGTGCGGGATTCGGCGTTTTTGCTGAATGTGCTGGCGGTTGTCGATCCGCTCGATCCGGCGACGGCGAAGATGAAGCGGCCGGTGGATTTTACCGCGGGGCTTTCGGCAGACGGGTTGAAGGGGGTGCGGATCGGGGTGCCTTCCGAGCCGGAGGATGCGGGGAATGATGTGTATTACCGTCCGCTGGGGGCGAAGGCGCGGGAGGTGATGGAGCGGGCGATCCAGGCGTTGCAGGACGCGGGGGCGGTGATTGTGCGGGCGAATCTGCCGACGGAGGCGTGGTTGCCGCCGCCGGGGAGTGAGCATGCGTTCCTCAACCGCAACCCGGAGAGCCCGACGCTGCATCAGGTGGCGCGGACGCCGATCGTGTTCACCTATGAGTTGAAGCGCGATCTGAACGTGTATCTGCGGGATTGGCTGAAGAATACGAAGATCAAGACGATCGACGATGTGATCGCCTTCAACCGGGCGCATGCGGACCGGGCGCTGCGGTTCGGGCAGGATATCTTCCTGGCGGCGGCGCGCACGAAGGGGGATCTCAGCGAGCCGGAATACAAGGCGGCGCGGCGCAACGATCTGCTGGCCAGCCGCAAGCTGGGGATTGATGCGTATATGGCGGCGCACAAGCTCGACGCGATCCTGTTTCCGGGGAACAGTGGGGCGGGGATTGCGGCGAAGGCGGGGTATCCTTCGGTGCAGGTGCCGGCGGGGTTCATCCCCGGGCCTGGGAAGTCGCCGATGGTGCCGCTGGGGGCGACGTTTACCGGGCGGGCGTGGAGCGAGGGCAAGCTGCTGCGCATTGCCTATGCGTTCGAGCAGGCGACCAAGGCGCGGCGGGTGCCGCAGGGCCTGGGCTGCGAGTGATTTCGGCGCGCGCCGAGGGGCTGCTGCATCGGGCTGCCGTGTGGCTGGTGCTGCTGCTGCCGGCGGCGCTGTTTTATGCGCGGGCGGTGGCGGAGGGGATGATCGCCGTCGTCGGGCTGCTGTTTTTGCTCAGCACGGTCGGGCGGGAGGGGGCTTGGCTGCGGGCGGGGTGGGTGCGGATCACCTTGGCCTGGTGGCTGTGGTTCGTGGCGTGCTCGGCGGTGGGGGCGACGGGGCTGCACGGCTTCGGGCAGGCGGTGGCGGCGGTGCGGTTTCCGCTGTTCGCGGTGGCGCTGGGGTTCTGGGTGCTGAGCGAGGCGCGGGGGCGGCGGGCGCTGGGGGTGTCGCTTGCCGTCGCCGCCGGGTGGCTGGTGGTGCAGGCGTGGCAGCAGCAGCTGACGGGGACGAATATCCTGGGGACGCCGCGCTATGGCGACGGGGCGCTGACTGGGCCGTTTACGCAGCCGCGGGCGGGCGCGGCCTATGCGCTGATGTTCTTCCCCGCCGTGCTGCCCTGGGTGTTCTGGCTGGGGGAGCGGCGGGAGGTTTGGGGGCGGGCGGCGGGGCTGGCGCTGCTCGTGCTCGCGGTGGCGACGATGGTGCTGATCGGCCAGCGGATGCCGACGTTGCTGATGGTGTTCGGGCTGGGGCTGACGGCGCTGCTGCTGCCGCGGCTGCGGGTGGTGGCGCTGGTGGCGCTGGGGTTGGGGGCACTGCTGCTGGCGGCCAGCCCGATCATCTCGCCGCCGACGTTCAACAAGCTGGTGCTGCGGTTCTGGGAGCAGTTCTCGAATTTCGCGGCCAGCCCCTATGGGCAGCTGTTCATCCGGGCGGCGAATATCGCTGAGCTGCATCCCTGGATGGGCGGCGGGCATGATGCGTTTCGCACGCTGTGTTCTGATCCCGCGACAGTGCTGGGGCTGCCGTGGCTGGGGATTCCGCCCGAGGCGGCGGGCAGCCAGGATGCGTGCAACATGCATCCGCACAACTTCTATCTTGAAGCGGCGACGACGGGCGGGCTGCCGGGGCTGGTGCTGTTCGCGGCGATGGCGTGGAGCTGGGTGGTGGCGCTGTGGCGGGGGTTGCGGGGCGGGGATGTGCTCAGCGTGGCGCTGTTTGTGCAGGTGGCCGTGGCGATGTGGCCGTTGGCCTCCACCAACGCGTTTTTGTCGGTGCCGAATGTGGGGTGGGTGTTTCTGATGCTGGGGTTTGGGGTGGCTCAGGCGCAGGCGGCGCGGCCGCGTCTGGCATAGGCAGGGAAGAGGGCGCGCTTTCTCAGCGACTCGCTCAGCTTGACCAGGGTGCGGGCGGCGGCCCAGTGGGGCAGGCGGGCGCCGGGGAATTCGGGGCGGTCGGCGCGGGTTTCGTCGATCATCGAGGCGACGGCGGCGTCCATCATCACCATCGGGCGGCTGAGGCCGTAGAGCTCCAGGCCGTTGGCCCACCAGCGGTGCATCGCCTTGTCCACCGCATGCACGAATCGGGTGCTGCGGGCGATGAAGCGCTCGGCGCCATGGCGGGAGACGACGTAGCCGAAATTGTTCATGTGGGTGTAGCCGATGCGGCCCAGCGCCACGTCCGCCAGCAGGTTCGTGCAGGGGGCGAAGACCTCGCCGCGCTTGAGGTTGCGGTGCAGGTCGATCATGTCGAACGGGATGCTTCGCGCGGCGATGGCGGCGAGGACGGCGGGCAATGCGGGGTCGATCAGCAGGTCGTCCTCCAGCACGGCGAGCATCGGGGCGTCGCTGTCCAGCAGGGCCTGCATGGCGCGCAGATGGCTGAGCCAGCAGCCGATCTCGTTGTCGCTGAGCGGGTATTCGGTGATCCAGCGCCTGGCTGATTGATCAGCGAGGGCGCGCTGGGCCGGGGTGAGGGCGCGGCCGTCGGTGGCGTCCAGCACCTCGAACGGCTGGCCTACGGCTTTGAGCCGGGCGGACATCGTGGTGCGCCGTTCGGTGGCACGCGCAAGGTTGATGAGCAGCAGGCGCATGGGTGACAGGAACCTGGGGGGAGTGGGTTGGCCGCGCCACAAGCCCTAGGTTGGGCGGATGGGAACGTCAATCTCCGCCGAGGCCGCGCTGCGGCGGCATGCCATTCTGTGCGTGCTGGCCTCGTCGGCCTGCTTTGCCGTCTCGTCCGGGCTGGTGAAGGCGGTCTCCGGCGACATCCCGACCATGCAGATCGTGTTCTTCCGCAGCCTGTTCGCCGGCATGGTCGTCGCCCCGCTGCTGTGGCGGCACGGCGGCATCAGCGCACTCGCCACCCGCCGGCCCTGGATGCACGCGCTGCGCTGCACGATGGGCCTCGGCGGGATGTGGTGCGCCTTCTACGGCCTGGGCGGGCTGCCGCTGGCAACCAACACTGCGCTGGGCTTCGCCATGCCGCTGATCCTCACCCTGCTGGCCATCCCGCTGCTGGGCGAACGGGTGACGTGGCAGCGGATGATGGTGGTGCTGGCGGGCCTGGGCGGGGTGCTGGTGATCTGCCGGCCCTGGACGAGCGGCATCGCCCTTATCCCCGCTTTGGTGGTGCTGGTGGGCGACGTGTTCTGGGCGGCCACCATGATCACCATCCGCCGCATGGGCGCCGTGGGCGAAGCGAACGTGACGATCGTGCTGTGGTTCGCCATCGCCGGCACCGTGGTGGCCGGCATTACCGCCATCCCCGTGTGGGTGATGCCGACACTCCTCCAATTCGCGGCGCTGGCGGCCGTCGGCGTGGTGTCCGGCCTGGCGCAAATGCTGATGACGGAAGGCTATCGCTCGGGCCAGGCCTCGGTGGTGGCACCCTTCGAGTATGGGGCGATCCTCTATACGACGCTGATGGGCATCGTGATCTGGGGCGAATGGCCGGACGGGTTCACCCTCGCGGGCATCGCCATCATCGTGGGGGCGGGGCTGTATCTTTGGCGGACTGAGCGGTAGGGGCAGGCAGAGTCTTCTTTTTGTGAACAAAAAGAAGCAAAAAAACTCCGTCCGTTGGGTGGGGGCTTTCCAGGCGGATTTTGGGGTTGGCGGTGGGGGTTTTATGGCTTCGCCGTCTCGCACCCAGTTGTTGGGCTCTGCGGCGAAGCCAGAAACCCGTCCCTCGTCAAAACCCCTCTTCGCGAGCCAACCGCATCCAAACAGGTGAAGTTTTTTTGCTTCTTTTTGTTCACAAAAAGAAGATTCTTGCCTTCGCCTTTAGCCAACCGCGGCAACGACGACGGTGATGAGGCCGAGCAGCAGGTTCACGCTCACGGCGATGCGGATGCGGTTGGCGGCGGTGGCGGCGGCGGGGATGTCGCCGGCGGTGACGTGGGTGCGCATGGTTCGCCAGGGGAAGAAGAAGATCCAGGCGAAGATGGCGGACATGATTAGGCCGGTTGTGTGCATCACGTGCACGGGCCAGCCGACGCCTGCGAAGCCGCCGGCGAGGCCGAGCATGCCGTAGCCACTCAGCAGCACGATTGGCATGGCGTGCCAGACGGTGCGGAAGAAGCGGGCGAAGACCTGGGCGTGCACGGCGATGCGTTGGGGTGGTTCCAGCACCATCAGGCTGGGGCGCAGGATGGTGATGGCAAACGCCATGCCGCCGACCCAGAGGACGACGCCGAGCAGGTGGGCGGCGAGCATGAATTGCATCATTGGATCACGTTCTCCAGTTCGGCCAGCAGCGCCCGGAGTTCGGTGGCGGCCAGGGATTTCGGGGCGGTTTCGGTCACGCCGAGGCCTTGGGCGAAGGCGAGCGGGAAGCTGGTGCGGTTGCCCAGGGTGGCGGCGAGCGCGGGGGTGCCGGCGCGGGTGAGTTCGGCTTCGACCAGGGCGCGCAGCTTGCCGCCGGCGGGGGTGCGGTTGAGGACGATGCGCAGGGGGCGTTTTTCGGCGGCGGCGAGTTTGATGGTGGCTTCGGCGGCCCAAAGGTCGGGCGGGCTGGGCTGGATCGGCACCAGGACGAGGCCGGCGCCGCGGATGGCGAGTTTGGCGTCGGTGTCGATGACCGGGGGGCTGTCGACGATCAGGACGTCGAATTGTTGGCGCAGGCGGTCGAGCTCGCCGCCGAGGCGCCAGCCGGAGACGGTGGAGAGGTGGATGGCGGGGGCGTTTTTGCCGGCGCGGAGGCCGTGCCAGCGGGTGAGGCTGGCTTGCGGGTCGATATCGAGCAGGGCCACGCGCCGGTTGGCGGCCATGGCGGCGGCGATCTGGGCGGCCAGCATCGTTTTGCCGGCCCCGCCTTTCTGTTGCGCGACCGTGATTACCACTGCCATCGAGTTCTGCTCCGCTGCGCGTGCGCAGGGGTAGAGCATGAAACGGGCCGCATTGTCTGCGGCGTTGCGCGGGGCCATCCTTGGGGGATGGACCTTCTTGCGTTGTTCACCCCGGCCGAGATGGCGCTGGCCGATGCGGCGGCGCCGGGGTTGGGCGCGCCGGTGGTGGGGCTGATGGCGGCGGGGGCGGCGGTGGCGGCGGCGATCGTCGCCAGGTTTGCGCCGGCGCCGGTGCTGGTGCTGGCGGGTCCGGGGAACAACGGCGGCGATGGGCGGGTGGCGGCGGCGCGGCTCAGCGCGCTGGGCTGGCCGGTGCGCGTGCTGGCGATCGGGGATGCGCGGCCGGCGGATGCGGCGGGGGCGGCGATCGTGGTGGATGCGGTGTTTGGCGCGGGGCTCGCGCGGGAGGTATCGCCGGAGGTGGCGCGCGTGCTGGCGGCGGCGCGGCGGGTGGTGGCGGTGGATGTGCCGAGCGGGCTGGATGGGGCGACCGGGCTTGTGCGGGGGGTCGCGGCGCAGGCGGCGCTGACGGTGACGTTTGTGGCGCGCAAGCCGGGGCATCTGCTGCTGCCCGGGCGGGCGCTGTGCGGGGAGGTGGTGTGCGCTGATATAGGCATGCCGTCGGCGGCGTTGCCGGTGCCGCGGGCGTGGGAGAATGCGCCGGGGCTGTGGCGGCTGCCGCGGCCGGGGGCGGGGGATCACAAATTCAGCCGCGGGCATGTGACGGTGCTCGGCGGGGCGGAGATGACCGGGGCGGCGCGGCTGGCGGCGGGGGCGGCGCGGCGGGTGGGGGCGGGGCTGGTGAGCATCGCGGCCCTCGGGCGGGGGGATGTGTATCGGGCGGGGGAGCCGGGGCTGCTGGTGACGGACGCGGCGGTCGCCGTGCTGTTGGAGGATCGGCGGCGGACGGTGTGGGTGGCCGGCCCGGGGTTGGGGGAGGCGGATGCGGCGCGCGAGATCCCGCCGCTGCTGGCCGCCGAGCGGCTGGTGGTGGTGGATGCGGATGGGCTGCGCGGGGCGCCCGAAAGTTTTCGGGGGGCGGCGGTACTGACGCCGCATGCCGGGGAGTTCGCCCGCGTGTTCGGGCCGCCGGGGGCTGATCGGCTGGCGGCGGTGCGGGCGGCGGCGGAGCGGACGGGGGCGGTGGTGGTGCTGAAGGGGGCGGATACGATCATCGCGGCGCCGGATGGGCGGGTGGCGATCAATGCGAATGCGCCGCCTTGGCTGGCCACGGCCGGGGCGGGGGATGTGCTGGCGGGCATCGTCGCCGGGCTGCTGGCGCAGGGGATGGCGGCGTTTCCGGCGGCCTGTGCGGGGGTGTGGCTGCATGGGGCGGCGGCGGGGCTCGCCGGGCCGGGGCTGGTGGCCGAGGACCTTGCCCCGCTTTTGGCGCAGGCCGCTGCCTGTGCATCGGCATGGCGGGACGGCGGGTCCGCAGGCTAGAGTTTCCGCGCTGCCAGACAGGAGGTCCGCCGTGAACGAACTCTCGCCCCCGGCCCCGCTGCTTGCCCCCGATCGCTTGGCCATGCTGCGGCAGGTCGAGCGCAAGCTGCTCTGGCTGTCGTCGTGGATGATCCACAACGCGAACCACATCCGGCCGAATCGGGACGGGCTGAAGGTGGGGGGGCACCAGGCGTCCTGCGCGTCGTGCATCTCGATCATGACGGCGCTGTATTTCGAGATGCTGCGGCCGCAGGACCGGGTGGCGGTGAAGCCGCATGCGGCACCGGTGTTCCACGCGATCAACCATCTGCTGGGGCGGCAGACGGTGGAGAAGATGGAGGGATTGCGGCGGATGGGGGGCGCGCAGTCCTACCCCAGCCGCACCAAGGATGGCGGGGAGGTGGATTTCTCCACCGGTTCGGTGGGGCTTGGGGTGGCGATGACGAGCTTTACGTCGCTGATCGCCGATTATGTGCGGCTGCATGGGTTGGGGCGCGAGGATATCCCCGCGGGGCGCTACGTCGCCATCGCGGGCGACGCTGAGCTGGATGAGGGGAATATCTACGAGGCGCTGCTGGAGGGGTGGAAGCACGATATCCGCAATGTCTGGTGGATCATCGACTACAACCGGCAATCGCTTGATTCTGTTGTGCCGGACCGGCTGTTTGGGCGGATCGAGGGGCTGTTCCGCGATATGGGGTGGAACGTTGTCACCCTCAAATACGGGCGCAAGCTGCTGGCGGCGTTTGCCCGGGAGGGCGGCGAGGCGTTGCGGCTGTGGATCGATGACTGCCCGAACTCGCTGTATTCGGCGCTGACGTTTCAGGGTGGGGCGGCCTGGAGGCAAGCGCTGCTGACCGATCTCGGCCGCAATGAGGGGCTGCGGGCGATCATCGATCCGCTGACCGACGCGGAACTCGCGGATTTGATGAACAATCTCGGCGGGCATGACATCGAGACGGTGATCGAGGCGCTGCGGGCGGCGGATGCCGAGGGGGATCAGCCGACGTGTTTTATTGCCTACACCATCAAGGGCATGGGCCTGCCGTTCGCCGGGCATAAGGACAACCATGCTGGGCTGATGAGCAAGGAGCAGATGGAGGTGTTCCGGTCGGTCATGTCGATCCGGCCGGGGCATGAATGGGAGAAGTGGGAGGGGCTGGCCGGGCAGCCGGCGGATTTCGAGGCGTTCCTGCGGGACGTGCCGTTTGCGGCGGCGCTGACGCCGGAGGGACGGGCGCTGCCGGCGGCGATCATCCCGGTGCCGGATGTGCTGCCGGGGCCGAAAATCGCGGGCCGAAAGCTTTCGACTCAGGCGGGATTCGGCGAAATTCTCGCCGAGATTGGGCGGGGGCAGGGGGCGTTCAAGGCGATCGCCGAGCGGATCGTCACCACCAGCCCAGATGTGACCGTTTCCACTAATCTCGGGCCGTGGGTGAACCGGCGGGGGGTGTTCGACCGGCATACCCGCAATGACGTGTTCCGCGACGCCAAGCTGGCTTCGGCGCAGCGGTGGGGCATGACGCCGGAGGGGCAGCATATCGAACTCGGCATCGCCGAGCAGAACCTGTTTCTGCTGCTGGGGGCGGCGGGGCTGGCGCATTCGCTGTTCGGGGCGCGGCTGCTGCCGATCGGCACGGTTTATGACCCCTTCGTCAACCGCGGGTTGGATGCGCTGATCTATGCCTGCTATCAGGATGCGCGGTTTCTATTGGTTTCAACGCCTTCCGGGGTGTCTCTGGCGCCGGAAGGGGGCCAGCACCAGTCGATCAACACGCCCTTGATCGGCATGGCTGCGGACCGGCTGGCGAGTTACGAGCCGAGCCATGTCGATGAGCTGGCGATCCTGCTGCGCCACGCGTTCCATCATATGCAGCAGCCGGACGGCTCGGCGGTGTGGCTGCGCCTTTCCACGCGGGCGCTGGACCAGCGGGAGCGGCCGCTCGACCCGGCGGCGGTGATCGCCGGCGCGCATTGGGTGCATCCGCCGGCGGCGGGGGGGCGGATCGCGCTGGCCTATCAGGGGCCGATCGCGCCGGAGGCCGAGGCGGCGTTTGCCGAGCTGGTCGCCGAGGAACCGGGGGCCGGGCTGCTGGCGATCACCTCGCCGGATCGGTTGCACGCCGGCTGGATCGATGCCGCGCGGCGGCGGCGGCAGGGCGAGCCAGGAGCGGTGGCCCATATCGAGCGGCTGCTGGCACCGATGGCGGCGGGGGCGGCGCTGGTGACGATCCTGGACGGGCATCCGGCGGCGCATTCCTGGCTGGGGGCGGTGCGCGGCAACCGGGTGGTCTCGCTCGGGCCCGACCATTTCGGGCAGAGCGGGGATATTCCGGACCTGTATGCTGAGTACGGGCTGGATGTGGATGCGATTCTGGATGCGTGCGCGCAGGCGTTGCTGGGGTAGCCTTGGCACGCCACCGCGGTTGCGCTATGCCCCCGCGCTCATGCCGGCGTCCGTGCGGGCGTGGTGAAATTGGTAGACACGCCAGATTTAGGTTCTGGTGGCGCAAGTCGTGGGGGTTCAAGTCCCTCCGCCCGCACCACGCGCCCGGATTGCGTGTTTCAAGATACTCCTAGGGTGAGGACTCCCGAGCGATGCAGGTGACCGAGACGCTTTCCGAAGGCCTCAAGCGCGGTTGGACCGTGACTGTGCCGGCCGCCGACATCGCCACTAAGCGCGAGACGCGCCTGGCGGAGGTCGCCAAGACCGTCTCCCTGCCAGGCTTCCGCCCGGGCAAGGTGCCGATGGCCGTCATCAAGAAGCGCTATGGCGCCGCGGTGATGGGCGAAGTGCTGGAGGAGGCCGTCAACGAGGCGACGCGCTCGCTGCTCGAGGAACGCGGGCTGCGTAGCGCGGTGCAGCCGAAGGTCGATGTGGTGAACATCGGCGAGGGGAGCGACCTCGAATTCAAGGTTGAGCTGGAACTGATGCCGAGCATCACCCTGCCGGATTTCTCGACGATCGAGTTGTCGCGCCAGAAGGCCGAGCCGACCGATGAGGCGGTGGGCCGGGCGCTCGACGATATCGCCAAGCGGCAGCGCGAGCTGGTGCCGGTGACCGAGGTG
Source organism: Asaia bogorensis (assembly GCA_945874805.1). GTDB lineage: Bacteria > Pseudomonadota > Alphaproteobacteria > Acetobacterales > Acetobacteraceae > CAIRTN01. The sequence continues at coordinate 13,866 of CAMCJI010000031.1, forward strand.
CGGCCGGCCGCGAAGGGCGATATCCTGACCGTCGATTTCCTTGGCAAGGTGGACGGCGTGCCGTTCCCCGGCGGCGAGGGCACGGATGTGGACCTGGAGGTGGCCGGCGCCGGCTTCATCCCGGGCTTCACCGAGCAGGTTGAGGGCATGTCCGCCGGGGATACCAAGGTCATCGACGTGACCTTCCCGGAGGAATACGGCTCCAAGGACCTCGCCGGGAAGGCCGCGACCTTTGACATCACCGTCAAGGCGTTGAAGACGCAGGTTTTGCCGGCGATCGACGACGAGATGGCGAAGAAGGTGGGCTTCGATACGCTCGACGAGCTGCGCGGCCTGATCGTGCAGCAGATGCAGCGCGAATTCGACCAGCTTTCCCGCCTGCGGGTGAAGCGCCAGCTGCTCGACAAGTTGGCAGAGCAGGCGAGCTTCCCGGCACCGCAGGGCATGGTGGACGGCGAGTTCGAGCAGATCTGGCAGCGCCTGGAAGCCGACCGCAAGGAAGGCCGCACCGACGGCGAGGACGCCGGCAAGGACGACGAGACGCTGCGCGGTGAGTATCGCGGCATTGCCGAGCGGCGGGTGAAGCTGGGGCTGCTGCTGGCCGAGATCGGCCGGACGCACAGCCTCACCGTCTCCGCCGATGAGATGACGCGCGCGATGCGCGTGGAGGCCAGCCGCTACCAGGGCCAGGAGCAGATGGTCATGGATTTCTTCCGCAAGAACCCGGAAGCCGCCGAGACGCTGCGCGGCCCGATCTTCGAGGAGAAGGTGGTCGATTTCGTGCTGGAACTCGCCAAGGTCGCCGAGACCGTGGTGACCCCGGAAGAGCTCGCGCGCGAGCCGGCGCCGGCCGCGGCGGGCTGATGACGCGGCCCGGATTGGCCAGCGGATGATACGGGGGAGGCGGGATCACCGCCTCCCCCGCTTTACTTGGGCGCATTGCTTCGGCGCAATGCTGAGTTGGTGTTGCCGGCCCCGCCTTGGCGAGCCGGGTGTTTGTCCCTATTTAACTAAGCGGTGCCATGCTGCTGGGCAGGTGGGGCCGGATTCGTCAGTGTCGCCCCGTTGGGGGGCTGGATCGCGCGTGACCGTCTCAGGCGCCTGGAAGGGTCTATCAAAGTGTTCGGCATTCTTCACGGACGTCAGCTCGATCGCGATCCCGTCGAGATCTACAACAACAACCTTGTGCCGATGGTGGTCGAGCAGACCGCGCGGGGCGAGCGCAGCTACGACATCTATTCGCGCCTGCTGAAGGAGCGGATCATCTTTTTGACCGGGCAGGTCTATGACCAGGTCTCCAGCCTGATCTGCGCGCAGCTGCTGTTCCTGGAGAGCGAGAACCCGAGCAAGGACATCTCGTTCTATATCAACTCGCCCGGTGGCGTGGTGACGGCCGCTCTCGCGATGTATGACACGATGCAGTATATCCGCAGCCCGGTTTCCACCGTTTGCATCGGCCAAGCGGCGTCTGCCGGCAGCCTGCTGCTGGCCGCCGGTGCCAAGGGCAAGCGCTACTGCCTGCCGTATGCGCGGGTGATGGTGCATCAGCCGTCCGGCGGGGCGCAGGGCCAGGCGACGGATATCGACATCCAGGCGCGCGAAATCCTGAAGATGCGCACGCTGCTGAACGGCATCTATGTGCGCCATACTGGCCAGCCGATCGAGGCGATCGAGCGGAAGCTGGAGCGCGATACCTATATGTCGGCCGAAGAGGCCCGCGATTTCGGACTGGTGGACGAGGTGGTGGAAAATCGCCCGGTGCCGACCGATGCCGACACCAAGGTGTGACGGCACGAGAATTGCCTAGTCTTCCCGGGAATTGATGCCGCATCCCGGGGTTGTGATCCCCTCCCTTGGCCCGGCGGCAAGGCGCCCGCGATGCGGGTTCTTGTCGCCGACGCGGGCGGGGGTCTAGACTTGCGGTCATGGGTCCCCGTCCATGCGGGGCAGGAGTGCGTGTGAGCGGCAAATCCGGCGATTCGAAGAATACCCTGTACTGCTCGTTCTGCGGCAAGTCGCAGCACGAGGTGCGCAAACTCATCGCAGGCCCGACGGTTTTCATCTGCGATGAATGCGTCGAGCTGTGCATGGACATCATCCGCGAAGAGCACAAGACGACGCTCGTCAAGTCGCGCGATGGCGTGCCGACGCCCAAGGAGATCTGCAAGGTCCTGGACGACTACGTGATCGGCCAGATGCACGCCAAGCGGGTGCTGTCGGTGGCGGTGCACAACCATTACAAGCGCCTGGCGCATGGCGCGAAGAACAACGACGTCGAGATCGCGAAGTCGAACATCATGCTCGTCGGCCCGACCGGCTCGGGCAAGACGCTGCTGGCGCAGACGCTGGCGCGCATTCTCGACGTGCCGTTCACCATGGCGGATGCGACGACCCTGACCGAGGCCGGCTATGTCGGCGAGGATGTGGAGAACATCATCCTCAAGCTGCTGCAGGCCGCTGACTACAACGTGGAGCGCGCCCAGCGCGGCATCGTCTATATCGACGAGGTCGACAAGATCAGCCGCAAGTCCGACAATCCGTCGATCACGCGCGACGTGTCGGGCGAGGGCGTGCAGCAGGCGCTGCTGAAGATCATGGAGGGCACGGTTGCCTCCGTGCCGCCGCAGGGCGGGCGCAAGCATCCGCAGCAGGAGTTCCTGCAGGTCGATACCACGAACATCCTGTTCATCGTCGGCGGCGCGTTTTCGGGCCTGGAGAAGATCATCTCGGCGCGCGGCAAGGGCTCGGGCATCGGCTATGGCGCCGAGGTTCGCAGCCCGGATGAGCGGCGCACGGGGCAGATCCTGCGCGAAGTGGAGCCCGAGGATCTGCTGCGCTTCGGCCTGATCCCCGAGTTCATCGGCCGCCTGCCGGTCGTGGCGACCCTGGAGGACCTGGACGAGCCGGCGCTGGTCGAGATTCTGACCAAGCCGAAGAACGCGCTGGTGAAGCAGTATGGCCGCCTGTTCGAGATGGAGGGGGTGAAGCTCACCTTCACCGAGGACGCGCTTGCCTCCGTCGCCAAGCGGGCGATCGCCCGCAAGACCGGCGCGCGCGGCCTGCGCTCGATCATGGAGGCGATCCTGCTCGGCACGATGTTCGACCTGCCGAGCCTGGACGGGGTGGAGGAGGTTGTGATCAACCGCGAGGTGGCCGAAGCCCGCGCCAACCCCTTGTTCATCCACGGCAAGGAGCGGGTGGAGAACTCCGCCTGACCGCGGGCAGGGCCACCCCGGCTGTTCGTTTACTGACAAGGGCTTGCGGCATGGGCAGGCCGTGCCGATATCCATGAGTATCTTTCGGGCGCCGTGCCGGCTTAATTTAGAAGCGGTACCCAGCCCCGGCAGAGGCGGCCCGTGCCCATCTACGTCTCGGCAGCCTGGCTGCCAGGAACAGGGGCGGATCGTTTTCCGACTGTCCCTCAGGAGGTCATCCGATGTCTGACAATCCCATTCAAGCCACGCCCGTTCCCGTCGATCTGCTGCCGGTGCTGCCGCTGCGCGACATCGTCGTATTTCCGCACATGATCGTCCCGCTGTTCGTCGGCCGCGAGAAGTCCGTGCGCGCGCTGGAGGCGGTGATGAAGGAGGACAAGCAGATCCTGCTTGTCGCCCAGAAGAACGCCGCCCAGGACGACCCTTCGGCCGACGACATCTATCCGATCGGCACCGTCTCGACGATTCTGCAGCTGCTGAAGCTGCCGGATGGCACCGTGAAGGTGCTGGTGGAGGGCAGCCGCCGCGCCCGCATCACCTCTTTTAAGGAGACGGAGAGCTATTTCGAGGCCTTCGTGACGCCGATGCCGGATGGCGGCGAAGCGAGCACCGCGACGAGCGGCAAGGAACTGGAGGCGCTCGGCCGCTCGGTGGTCAGCCAGTTCGAGCAATACATCAAGCTGAACAAGAAGATCGCGCCGGAGGTTCTGGTCTCGCTGAACCAGATCGAGGATCCCTCGAAGCTGGCCGATACCATCGCCGCGCATCTGAACCTCAAGATCGCCGAGAAGCAGGAGATCCTGGAAGCCGCCAGCGTCGGCGCGCGGCTGGAGCGGGTGTTCGGGCATATGGAGTCCGAAATCGGCGTGATGCAGGTCGAAAAGCGCATCCGCAACCGCGTCAAGCGGCAGATGGAGAAGACCCAGCGCGAGTACTACCTCAACGAGCAGATGAAGGCGATCCAGAAGGAGCTCGGCGAGGGCGAGGACGGCAAGGACGAGACCGCGGAGATCGAGGAGCGGATCAAGAAGACCAAGCTGTCGAAGGATGCGCGCGACAAGGCGATGGGCGAGCTGAAGAAGCTGCGCTCGATGTCGCCGATGTCTGCCGAGGCGACGGTGGTGCGCAACTACCTCGACTGGATCCTGTCGATCCCCTGGAAGAAGCGCAGCAAGGTCAAGAACGACGTGCCCGAGGCGGAGAAGATCCTCAACGCCGACCACTACGGGCTGGAGAAGGTCAAGGAGCGCATCCTGGAATACTTGGCCGTACAGTCGCGCAGCCAGAAGATCCGCGGGCCGATCCTGTGCCTCGTCGGCCCGCCTGGCGTGGGCAAGACCTCGCTCGGCAAGTCGATCGCGCGGGCGACGGGGCGCAATTTCGTCCGCATGTCGCTCGGCGGCGTGCGCGACGAGGCGGAGATCCGCGGCCACCGGCGCACCTATATCGGCTCGATGCCCGGCAAGGTGGTGCAGGGCATGAAGAAGGCCAAGACCTCCAACCCGCTGTTCCTGCTCGATGAAATCGACAAGCTCGGCAATGACTGGCGCGGCGATCCGTCGTCGGCCCTGCTGGAAGTGCTGGACCCGGAGCAGAACGCGACCTTCGCCGATCACTATCTGGAGGTCGACTACGACCTGTCGGACGTGATGTTCGTCACCACCGCGAACTCCCTGCGCATGCCCCAGCCGCTGCTGGACCGCATGGAGATCATCCGCATCCCCGGCTACACCGAGGATGAGAAGGTGGAGATCGCCAAGCGCCATCTGGTCGCCAAGCAGGGCGAGGCGCACAGCCTCAAGGCCGCCGAGTGGTCGATCACCGACGAGGCGCTGCGCGACCTCATCCGCTACTACACGCGTGAGGCCGGGGTGCGGAACCTGGAGCGCGAGATCGCCAACCTGGCCCGTAAGGCGGTGAAGGAGATCGTCACCACCAAGGTCAAGAAGCTCGCCTTCAACCGCAAGAACCTCGACAAATACGCGGGCGTGCGCAAGCACCGCTACGGCGAGGCGGAGGTGGAGGACATGGTCGGCGCCGTGACCGGCCTGGCCTGGACCGAGGTGGGCGGCGAGATCCTGACCATCGAATCGGTGCTGCTGCCCGGCAAGGGCTCGATCAAGCATACGGGCAAGCTCGGTGATGTGATGCAGGAGAGCGTCTCGGCCGCGCTGAGCTACGTGCGCAGCCGCTCCATCAGCTTCGGCATCAAGCCGACGCTGTTCGAAAAGCGCGACATCCATGTGCACGTGCCGGAAGGTGCTACGCCGAAGGATGGCCCCTCGGCCGGCGTTGCGATGGCGACCTCCATCGTCTCGGTGCTGACAGGCATCCCGGTGCGCCGTGACATCGCGATGACGGGGGAGATCACCCTGCGTGGCCGGGTGCTGCCGATCGGCGGGCTGAAGGAGAAGCTGCTCGCCGCCCTGCGGGCCGGGATCACCACGGTGTTCATCCCCAAGGAGAACGAGAAGGACCTCGCGGAAATTCCGGACAACGTGAAAAAGAACCTGAAGATCATCCCGGTCGCCAACGCCGACGAAGTGATCAACCAAGCCCTCGTGCGCAAGCCCGAGGCCATCGAATGGGTGGAGCCGCCGGAGCCGGCGGTGGCCGCCGCTGCCACAGCCGCACCTGCGGCGCCGCTGGCACACTGAACTGCAGCGGCCCGTCAGGACGGGCCGCTTCAACTCCTGTTGTGCCGGCAATACCAGGGCCAAACCGCGTTGACGCGGTTTGGCCCTGGCTCCTACTGTCCGCCGACGCTCGGGCGAGTCGCCAGAGTCTGCCACATACACCTGCCGCCACCCGGCGGCTGAGACCAAGGGGAATGCCTGTGAACAAGAACGAACTCATCGCCGAAGTGGCAGAAAAGACGGACCTTTCGAAAGCCGCTGCCGGCCCGGTGGTGGAAGCCGTGTTTGCCGCCATCGAAGGCGCCCTGAAGCGCCGCGACGAAGTGCGACTCGTCGGCTTCGGCTCCTTCAGCGCCGCCGAGCGGAAGGCCTCCACCGGCCGCAACCCGCGCACCGGCGAAGAAATCAAGATCGCCGCCTCGGTCTCCGTGCGCTTCAAGCCCGGTAAAGGCCTCAAAGACGGCGTCAAGTAAGCCACGCCTACCAGACTATGCGGAAAAAGGGGCTGCCCACCAGGCAGCCCCTTTTGCTATGTACAACCCAGGGGCGGTTAGCTCAGCGGTAGAGCAGCTCGTTTACACCGAGTCGGTCGGCGGTTCGATCCCGTCACCGCCCACCACCAAGCCGGGTCTGTGCGGGGAAGCAGGCAAGGCCAGCGGCTCTGCCGCTGGACCCCGGTTACTCGACCGACATGGGCACGGACCTGGAGGTCAGGGAGTTTCACAGGTTCAGCGGCGCCGTACCTCGTGGGCGAGCAGCATCTGGTCGGCGCGGCCACCGTAGGCCAGGGCACCGCGGGTGGCCCACATTGTTGCCTCGTGGAACAGCGGCAGCACGCCGTGCTCGGCGGTGAACAGGGCGACTGCGCGGCGGCTGAGCGTCTCGCGCTTTGCGTCATTCATCTCGTGCAGGCCCTCGCCGATCAGGGCGTCGAGGGCCGGGTTGCTGTAGCGGCCGCGGTTGAGCGAGCCGAAATCGGCGGTGCGGCTGTGCGCCAAGGCGCGCAGCACCATCAGAGACTCGCCGAAGTTCGCGCCCACCCCGCCGAGGAAGAGGCTGTATTTCTGGTTCGTCGCGTTGGTGAAATAGACAGCTGGAGGGACGGCCTCGACGGCCGTCTCAATCCCCACGCGGGTGAGCATCTGCGCGACAGCCTGGGCGACCTCCACGTCGGACTGATACCGCCCGCCGGTGGTGTGCAGGGTCAGGCGGAACCCCTTTGGGTACCCCGCCTCGGCCAGTAGTCTGCGTGCTGCCTCGGCGTCAAACCGGTCTGCCGGCAAGGCGGGGTCGTGGCCCAGCATCGTCGGCGCGGCCATCTGGAAGGCCGGCGAGCCGCTGCCGCCGAGGATACGCGCGGAAATCGCCTCCCGGTTGATGGCCAGCGAGACTGCGGCGCGCACGCGCCCGTCCTTGAACGGGTTGCGCCCCTCTGTTCCGGTGATCGCCGGCGACGGCTCAAGTGCCTGGTCCATCGACAGGTAGATGATATTGGCCGGTGGGGCGGTACTGATTGCCACGGCCGGATCGGCCCGCAGCCGTTCCAGCGTTTCGACCGGCGGGCGCTCGATCACATCTGCGGCGCCGGAGAGCAGGGCGGCGGCGCGGGCGCCGTTGTTAGCGAGCACCTGCATCACCACCCGGGCGTGGTCCGGCCGGCGGCCCCAGTAGCCTTCGAACCGCTCCAGCCGCGCCTCGCCGCCTGGGGCGAAGCTGGCCAGGCGGTAAGGCCCGGTTCCCGTCGCCACGGGGCCTGCGGCGTTGAAGGCGGCGGTGGCGGGCCAATCGGCGATGCCGCAGGTGCCGCCATCGTAGCTGAAGGCCGCCGGCGCGCCGGCGGCGGTGGCGGAGATGATGCCGACATTGGCAAGATCATCAGCCAGGAACGGCGCCGGCCGATGCGTCTCGATCTCCACCACCAGCGGTTCTGGCGTGCGAATGGCGCGGATCGCGGCGGTGTAGGGGCGGTAGAGACCGGGGCTGTTGGCCACGTTCGGCACCCGGCAATAGGAATAGACGACATCGCGCGCGGTGAAGGGGCTGCCGTCGTGGAACACCACGCCGAGGCGCAGCCGGAAGCGCCAGAGCGTGTCGGAGAGCTTCTCCCAGCCTATCGCCAGTTCGGGCTCTGGCCGGTTGGTGGGGCCGGCATGCACGAGGCCCTCATGGATATGCTTGCGGAACTGGGCGTTGGGGGTGAGCGCGTGGAAATGCGGATCGGCGGAGGTAGGGCCGCTGGCCAGGCCGACGGTCAGGGTCTGGGCTTGCGCGGGCAGGACGGCGAGCGCGCAGGCGAGTGCGAGAGCAGCTTTGGCTGCGAACGACATGGAGGGGCTCCCTCGTTTATTGTTGCCATGATTATAAGAGACGTCTGTATCTATCTTCAATCACTTTGCCGGAATGGCGACGGTTTTGTGCTTTTCGTGCTGGGAAAGCCGTAAAATTGGTATATACGTCCTATATTTGGCCGCATGAGCCGGGATCGAGGAGGAAACGATGACACATGCCAAGCGCCTCGCCACCGCTGTCCTGGTGGCCAGCCTCAGCCTCGCCGCCGTCGCCGCCCAGGCGCAGTCGGTGCTGCGGGTCAAACCCTTCAGCGACCTGCGCGTGCTCGACCCCATCGCCTCCCCCGACTATGCCGTGCGCAACCACGGCTACCTCGTCTACGACACCCTGTTCGCCACCGACGAGACGCTGGCGATACGCCCGCAGATGGTCGAATCCTGGCAGACGAGCCCGGACGGCCTGACCTGGAGCTTCCGCCTGCGCCCGGGGCTGCGCTTCCATGACGGCGCACCGGTGACCGCGGCCGACGTTATCGCCTCGCTGCGCCGCTGGGCGAGCCGCGACGGCATGGGTACGCTGTTGCAGGCCCGCCTTGCAGGGATCGAGGAGGACGGGGCGGCAGGCTTCCGCATCGTTCTCAAGCAGCCCTGGGGCCTGCTGCTGGAGGCGCTGGGCAAGCCCAGTTCGCTCGTCCCCTTCATCATGCCCGCCCGCATCGCCGCCACCCCCGCTACCACCGCGATCACCGACCCCACCGGCTCCGGCCCCTTCGCGCTCCGCCGCGACCTGTGGGTGCCCGGCTCGCGCATCGTCTATGAGCGCAACCCCGCCTACGCCCCGCGCAGCGAGCCGGCCAGCGGCCTGGCTGGCGGCAAGGTCGCCGGCTTCGACCGGGTGGAGTGGACGATCCTGCCGGACGCGCAGACCGCCGCCGCCGCCCTGCAGCGCGGCGAGATCGACATCTATGAGGACGTGCCGCCCGACCTGCTGCCGCTGCTGCGCCGGCCCGACATCAAGCTCGCGCGCCAGGACAACGTCGGCCAGCACATGGTGCTGCGGATGAACTGGACGCAGAAGCCCTTCAACGACCCGCGCCTGCGCCAGGCGGTGCTGGCGGCAGTGGACCAGGCGGAGTTCATCCAGTCCTTCACCTCCGACCCCGCCTTCGGCCAGGTCTGCCGCAGCGTGTTCACCTGCGCCTCCCCCTACGCCACCGAGGCCGGCTTCCCCACCGCCGACCTCGCCCGCGCCCGTGCGCTGGTGCAGCAGGCGGGCTATGACGGCACGCCGGTGGTCATCCTGCAGGCCACCGATCTGGCCAACCAGAGCGCCTACTCCCTCGTCGCCGACCAACTGCTGCGCAGCATCGGCTTCAAGACCCGGGTGGAGGCGATGGACTGGCCGACGGTGGCCACCCGCCGGACGAGCAAGGCCCCGGCGGAGCAAGGCGGCTGGTCGATCTTCATCGCCGGCCCCGCCGGGCTCGACACGATGGACCCGCTGGCCCACTTCCCGCTGCGCGCGAACTGCGACGGCGCCTGGCCCGGCTGGGCCTGCGACAGCGCGCTGGAGGAGCTGCGCGGTGCCTTTGCCGACGCCCCGGACCTCGCCGCCCGCAAGGCGCTGGCCGCGCGCAGCCAGGCCCGCGCCATCGAGGTGGTGCCCTATGTCCCGCTCGGCCAGCTGCTGCTGGTGCGCGGCATGCGCGCCAACCTCGCCGGCGCGGTGCAGGCGGCGGTGCCGGTCTACTGGAACATCCGGCGCACCCCGTGACCTACAGCATCGTCGCCGCCGACCCCGCACAGGGCCTGCTCGGCATCGCGATCGCCACCAGCCCGCCGGCCATCGGCGGCCGGGCCGTGCATCTGCGCGCCGGCGTCGGCGCGGTGGCAAGCCAGGGCAACACCAACCCTGCTTTAGGGGCGCTCGTGCTCGACGCCCTGGCCGGGGGCGAGACCCCGGCCGC
>CAMCJI010000032.1 GCA_945874805.1 Asaia bogorensis
GCTGTCCAACCGCATCTTTCTCAACGAGGACGATCTCGTCGATCATTGCTGCGACACGTGGAACAAGCTCGAAGCCCAACCGTGGCGCGTCATGTCCATCGGCATGCGCGAGTGGGCACACAGGTTCTGATCAAAGAGTCTTGGTATAATACACCGGAGCCTGCGACCCTTGCTCTGCTCGGCACTGGCCTCGTGGCCCTCGGCCTTGGCCGCCGCCGTCTGGCCGCCAAGGTCTGATCCGCCTTACTTCGGCATCAACGGCGCCCTCGCGGGCGCCGTTTTTGTTTCTGGTAGCCTGATCTGGATCAATGTCGTTCCTCCCTCCGCATGGTCCACTCCGCCCGACCACAAGGAGGGTGCCATGAATGCTTCTGATGTGATGACCCGTGACGTAATCACGGTCAGACCGGACACACCGGTCGCGGAAATTATCGATCTGCTGCTCGCCCGCGGTATCAGCGGTGTGCCGGTTGTCGAAGCCGATGGCCGGCTTGCAGGCATCGTCAGCGAAGGCGACCTGCTCCGTCGCAGCGAGATCGGCACCGAGAAGAAGCGCGGGACGTGGCTGAGCTTCTTCACCGGCTCGGCCACTCTGGCAGGCGACTACGTGCGCGCCCACGCCGCAGCCGCCAAGGATGTGATGACCGCAGGTGTCGTCTCCGTCGGCCCCACCGCCAGCCTGGCCGAGATCGCCGACGTGATGGAGGACAAGCACATCAAGCGCGTGCCCGTCGTCGACGGGGGCAAGCTGGTGGGGCTGATCAGCCGATCCAATCTGCTGCGCGCTGCCGCCTCCCGCCTGCGCGCCGGCACAAGCGCCGCCGGCGCCGATGACCGGACCATCCGTGAAGCGTTGCTGGCGGAACTGACCCAGCATCCCTGGGGACGGCGGACCGAGAACAGCATCGTCGTCACGGACGGGATCGTCCATCTTTGGGGTCTGGTGACCAGCCCGGAGGAAAGCCGCGCCCTGGAACTCGCGGCCAGCCGGACGCCGGGGGCAAAGGCGGTGCAGAACCACACGATCGTGCTCTCTGAGCAGCCTTATCAGATGTATCCCGGCATCTGACTACCACGGTCCGGCGGTTGATTCGGGGGGCGACGAGCCGGTAGTCTTGCGGGATGTTGCCGTCGCTCTCCACCCCCCGTCTGGTGCTGCGCCCGGCCTGTTCGCGGGACGTCGGTGCTTTCCATGCCCTACTGCAACTGCCGGCGGTGCGCCGCTATCTCTGCGACGACCGGATTTTGCCGCTGCAGACCGTGGCGGAGTTGCTCACCCGCGCTGAGTCGGTGGCGCAGGACGGGCTTGGGCTGTGGTGCATCGCCCGGGCGGGGCGCTTCATCGGCCTGATCGGCCTGCAACCGGTGTCCGAGACGATCGCCAGTTGTGCCCCGGACTTGGCGGGGCAGGTCGAGCCGACGGTCGCGCTTGATCCCGCCATCTGGGGCCAGGGGCTTGCCAGCGAGGCGCTGGCAGCCGTCGTACGGCATGGCTTCGGCACGGGCCTGACGGCGATTGCCGCCGTCGCCGACGTGCCCAACCGCGCTTCGCAGGCGATGCTCCGGCGAGCCGGATTCCGCAGCACCGGGGAATACCAGGGCCCCGTCCATCCATTCTACAGCTACAGCCTAGCTAACCCAGATCGTCCCTGATGCAGGCCATCCGGTGGCCGTCGCCGCGCAGCGGGGGCACAGCGTCGGCGCAGGCCGGCAAAGCATGGGCGCAGCGGGTGCGGAAGACGCAGCCGCTCGGCGGGTTGGCGGGGCTTGGCGGGTCGCCGGCGAGCAGAATCCGGCTGCGCCGTGCCTCCGGCCGCAGGCTGGGGGCCGCGGAGAGCAAGGCACGGGTATAGGGGTGCCGCGGATGGGCGAAGACGTCGCGCACCGGCCCGTCTTCCATCACCCGGCCGAGATACATCACCACCACGCGGTCGCACAGATGGCGCACCACCGGCAGGTCGTGGCTGATGAACAGCATGGCCAGGCCCAGCCGGGCGCGCAGGTCGGCCAGCAGGGCGAGCACCTGGGCCTGCACCGAGACGTCGAGCGCGGAGACCGGCTCGTCGGCGACCAGGAAATCCGGGCCGGTAGCCAGAGCGCGGGCGATGCCGACGCGTTGGCGCTGGCCGCCGCTGAAGGCGTGCGGGTAGCGCCCGGCATGTTCGGCGGCCAGCCCGACCTGGGCCAGCAGCGCCGCGACCCGGGCCGGCTGCTCTGCCGGGGGCACGATATCGTGGATGCTCAGCGCATCGGCGATCTGCGCGCCGACGGTGCGCCGGGGGTCCAGGCTGCCATAGGGGTCCTGGAAGACCAGTTGCATCCGGCGGCGCAGGCGGCGCATGGCGTCCGGCGTTGCGCTGGCGATATCCACTCCGTCGAACATGACCCGCCCGGCGCTTGCCGGCAGCAGGCCGAGCATCAGGCGGCCGACGGTGGTTTTGCCGGAGCCCGACTCGCCCACGAGACCCACTGCCTCGCCCTCGGCGATGCCGATCGTGACGTCGCAGACGGCCTGCACCGCCCGGCCTCGGCGGAACAGGCCGGTGGTCTCGAACCGCTTGGTAAGCGACTCGGCCTGGACCAGCATCACGCCTCCCGCCAGCGGATGCACCGCGTCTGCCAGCCGTCCTCGACGGTCTCGAGCGCCGGGCGGGCGGCTTCGCAGGCCGGCATGCACCGCGCGCACCGCGGGGCGAACAGGCAGCCGGGCGGCAGGTCCAGTGGCGGCGGCACGATGCCGGGAATGCCTTCGGGCGGTGGGCCGGTCTCGTCCGGAGCACTGCGAAGGAGCGCCGCGGTGTAGGGGTGGCGGGGGGCAGCGAAGACATCCGCCGTGCGCCCGGTCTCGACGATCTCTCCGGCATACATTACGGCCACACGGTCGGCGATTTCGGCCACCACCGGCAGGGAGTGGGTGATGAACAGCATGGCGAGCTGGCGTTCGCGCTTTAGGTCGGCCAACAGGTCGAGCACCTGCGCCTGGATCGTCACGTCCAGCGCGGTGGTTGGCTCGTCGGCGATCAGCAGGCGTGGAGAATTGGCAATGGCAATGGCGATCATCACCCGCTGGCGCATGCCGCCGGAGAGCTCGTGCGGATAGGCGCGTGCGCGGCGCGCGGGGTCGGGGATGCCCACGCGCTTGAGGAGCGACTCGGCCTCGGCCATCGCGGCGGACTGCGGCATCTCCCGATGGGCCCGGATCGCCTCGGCGATCTGATCGCCGACGCGGTGTACGGGGTTCAGGCTGCTCGACGGGTCCTGGAAGATCAGCGATGCCGCCGCCCCACGGATGCGCCGCAGCGCCGGCTCGCCGAGCCGCAGCAGGTCCACACCCTCCAGCCGTGCCGTGCCTGCGACGACTCGGGCAGCACCCGGTAGCAGGCCGGTGATCGCGAGGCTTGTCAGTGACTTGCCGGAGCCGCTCTCGCCCACCAACGCCAAAGTCTCGCCGGCATCGACGCGCAGGGTCACGTCGCGCACCGGCTCGAAATACCCTGCCGGCGTATCGATACGCACGGTCAGGCCGCGCACGTCCAGCACCGACTGCGGGCCGGGCAACAGGCCAGGAGCCAGCGCATCCAGCATGCGGCGGGACACCGGGCGATAGGCGGGGTGCGGATCGACCATGTCGCGCAGGGCGTCGCACAGGGCGTTCATCGCCAGGATGGTCAGGGTCAAAGCGAGACACGGCCACAGCAGCAGCAGCGGCGCCTGCGCCATCGTCGCGCGTGCGGCGGCGATCATCAGGCCCCAGGACGGGGCGGGCGGTACCACGCCAAGACCGAGGAACGAGAGGCCAGATTCCAGCACCACGGCAGAGGCGCAGGCCAGGCTGTACTGCACCAGCACCGGCCCGCCGATGTTCGGCAGGATCGTCCGCAGCATGATCCGCCCGCGGCCAGCGCCGAGCACCCGCATCGCCTCCACATAATCCTGGCTGCGCGCGGTCAGCACGCCGGCATAGGCAACTCGCGTGAAGCCGGGGAGGTAGACGATCGCCAGCACCGGCACCAAGGTTGTCGCCCCCGGCCCGAACAAGGTCACCACCAGCAGTGCGAGCAGCAGCGGCGGGAAGCACAGCAGCACGTCTATGCTGCGCAGGGTCAGCACCTCGACGAAGCCGCGCAGGAAGCCGCCGAGGATGCCCAGCGCGGTGCCGACGATGCAGGAGATCGTCGCCGCCGCAAACGCGACCGATAGCGACACACGCGCACCCCACACCAGCCGCGAGAGCACATCGCGCCCAAATTCGTCCTGCCCCAGCGGGTGCAGGGCGGAGGGCGGGGCGAGGCGGCGGGCGACCTCCATCGTCACCGGGTTCGCCAGGCCGAGCAACGGGGCGGCCAAAGCGAGCAGGATGATGAACCCCACCGCGCCGACGGGCAGCCAGGGAATGCGCCGCATCAGCGCCGCACCCGCGGGTCAATCAGGCCGTAGATGATATCGACGACGAGGTTCAGCGTGACGAACAGGATGGAGATCACCAGGATAACGCCGACGACCTCCGGATAGTCTCGCGCGTTCACCGCCGAGACGAGCATGCCGGACAGGCCCGGCCAGTTGAACACGAACTCCACCAGCACCGTGCCGCCCAGCAGCGTGCCCATGTGCAAAGCCAGCACGGTGACAACCGGCATCAGCGCATTACGCACGACATGGCGCAGCAGCACCCGCCGCGGCGCCACGCCCTTGGCCCGCGCCGTGCGCACATAGTCGCGCAGCATCACGTCGAGCACGGAGGCGCGGGTCATCCGGAACAGCACCGCGGACAGGCCGAGCCCGATGGTTGTCGCGGGCATGGCCAGGAGCAGCAGGTGCTGGCCGGGATTGCGGTCAAACGCGATATAGCCGCCGGCCGGCACCCAGCGCAGGGTCTGCGCGAACACCATCACCATCAGCGTGCCGACGACGAAGATCGGCACAGCCAGGGCCAGCGCCGCCACCCCGCTCGCCACCCTGTCGAACAATCCGCCTCGGCCGAGGGCTGCCGCCGTGCCGGCCGGGATGCCGGTCAGCACCGCCATCACCGCCGCGGCGAAGATCAACTCAAGCGTGCGCGGCAGCCGGCGGGCGATCGCCTCGACCACCGGGCTGTCATCCTGCATCGACCGGCCGAGGTCGAAACGGATCAGCCGCCCCATGTCGACCCAGTATTGCTCGAACAAAGGCCGGTTCAGCCCAAGCTGCTCGCGCAGTTCGGCGATCGAAGCCGGGTCCGGTGCCGTGCCGCCCTGGCTCAGCAACAGTTCGGCAGGATCGCCGGGCACGAAGCGGATTGCCAGGAAGACGATGCTGGCGACGACCCAAACCAGCAGCAGCGATATCCCGAAGCGCCGCAGCAGCCAGATCATGCCGCTTTTGCCTGGGAATCGCGGGTCTTGCGTTCCAACTCAGGCTCCGTACACTTCTGCGGCGGCGACAGCGGTGATCCTGCCTTCGGCGATGTCGCGGGCAACGTCCGCGCGCGGCCGCTCCGAGGGTGGGCCGTAGCCGCCCGCGCCGGGGGTGACGATTTCGATGATCTGGCCGGGTTCCAGTGCGCCGTTGCCGTGGTCGAAGGCCGTGGCGGTGGTGGAGAAGCTGCCGCGCCCCCCCGCAAGCCCGCCCTCCAGGCCCCAGGGGGCGGAATTCAGGCGCGAGCCGTCTGCCCGCACCCGGCAGGCGGCTTCGGCACGGTAGACCCGGCGCAGCCCCATGCCGCCGCGCTGGCGGCCGGGGCCGCCGGAGCCTTCGACGAGTTCGTAGCGCAGCAGGGTCAGCGGGTATTCCAGTTCGAGAGCCTCCACCGGCAGGTTCGAGGTGTTGGTCATGTGCACATGCACGCCGTCCAGCCCGTCCTTGTGGGCGCGCGCGCCGGAGCCGCCGCCGATCGTCTCCAGGTACACCCACAGCCGCCC
The DNA here is from genome assembly GCA_945874805.1 of Asaia bogorensis. GTDB lineage: Bacteria > Pseudomonadota > Alphaproteobacteria > Acetobacterales > Acetobacteraceae > CAIRTN01. The sequence continues at coordinate 5,898 of CAMCJI010000032.1, forward strand.
GTCCTCGGGGCGTGCGCCGACGAAGGTAGCCGAAGCGCAGGCGCCATTGCACGCGGCAATCAATCGTTCCGGCACCGCTTGTGCCAGCGCCCCGTGAATGAGATCGACCACCCGCTGGCAGGTGGCGACGCGGCCGTTCACGGCAGCGGGGTGGATGCAGTTCAGCACCGTGCCCTCCGGCGCGGTGACGGTGAGCGGCCGGGCCAGCCCGGCATTCGGCAGGATTGACGGGTCCACCACCGTCTTCACCGCGTAATAGACGGTGGAGAGCAGGGCGGTGAACACCATGTTCAGCCCGGCGCGGAGCTGCGGCGGGCTGTCGAAATGCAACGCCATCTCCTCGCCGGCCACCGTGATCCGGCAGGAAAAGTCCAGCTCGCCGTCGAATTCCGGCCCGTCGAACCGGTCGGCGAAGGAATAGACGCCGTCGGGAATGCCGGCGATCCCCGCCCGCATCTTCCGCTCGGCATAGTCCTGCAAGGCGCGGCCGGCTTCCAGCACCGTCTCGGCGCCGTACTTGGCGCAGAGCCCCTGCATCCGCGCCACGCCAAGCCGGTTCGCCGCCATCTGCGCCCGCAGGTCGGACAGGCGCTCGTGCGGCACCTGACAATTCAGCAGGATCAGCGACTGCACGTCCTCCACCAGCACGCCGGCGCGATACAGGCGGATCGGCGGGATGCGCAGCCCTTCCTGATAGATATGCGCGTGCCCGCGGTCGGCGAAGTCGGCGTGGTGCGCGGTGTTGACCGCCCAGGCGATGATCGCGCCATCGACGAAGATCGGCTCGGCCAGCACCAGATCCGGCAGATGCGTGCCGCCACCCTCATAGGCGTCGTTGCCGACGAACACGTCGCCTGGCTGCATCTGCCCGGTCGGATGGCGCTTGAGGATATGCGGCAGGATGCCGATGAAGCTGCCGAGATGCATCGGGATGTGCTCGGCCTGGCAGAGCGTGTTGCCTGCCGTGTCGAACAGGGCGGTCGAGCAGTCCCGCCGCTCCTTGATGTTGGTGGAGTAGCTGGCGCGCACCAGAGCCTCCCCCATCTCCTCGGCGATGGAGGCGAAGGCGCTGCCTATGACTTCGACGGTGATCGGGTCGATCATGCGGCGTCCTCCAGGATGAGGTTGGCGTAGGCGTCGATGTGCCCGGTCATCCCGGGCAGCACAACGGTGGTGGCGTCCATCTGTTCGACGATGGCCGGCCCGGCGATACGGTGGCCAGTCGCCAGCTTTTCGCGATCATAGACTGGGCAGGCGACGAAGCCACCCGCTTCCGGCATCCACACTTCGCGCGTGGTCATGATGGCGGCGGAGGCATCGGCGGCGCCGGCCGGCTGCGGCTGGAACTCCGCCTTCGGGACCAGGCCGGAGGCTTCGGCGCGGAAGGTGACAAGTTGCACTGCCTCCCCCTCGGCGGCGAAGCCGTACATCCGCTTATGCGCGGCGGCGAAACCCTCGGCCAGAGCGTCCAGGCTCGCCAGCGTCACCGGGCCTTCCGGCAGCGGGATCGGCAGTTCGTAGTTCTGCCCGGCATAGCGCATGTCCACCGTGCGGGTCAGCCGGCGGTCGGCGATGTGCTCCTCGGCAAACCATGTCTCGGCGCGGGCGGTCAGGCTGGCGAAGGCTTCGGCGATCACCGGCAGGGCAGCGGGGCTGAGCGCCGTCAGCTTCGTCGCCGAGAAATCCGCCCGCAGATCGGTCAGCAGCAACCCGGTGGCACAGAGGATACCGGGGCTGCGCGGCACCAGGATGCGCTTCATGTCCAGTTCCCGCGCCAGCCGCGCCGCGTGCAGCGGCCCGGCCCCGCCGAAGGCGATCAGCGTGTAGTCCCGCGGGTCGTAGCCGCGCTGGACGGAGATCACCCGGATCGCCTTGGCCATGTTGGCGGTGACAACTGAAATGATGCCCTGGGCTGTCGCCATCGCGTCCATCCCCAGCCGCTCGGCCAGCCGCCCGATCGCCGCCCGCGCGAGGTCCTGGCGCACCGGCATCCGCCCGCCCAGCAGCGTGACGGGGTTGAGCGTCTGCAACAGCACATTGGCGTCCGTCACCGTCGCCTCCTCATTGCCCAGCGCGTAGCAGACCGGGCCGGGATGGGCGCCCGCGCTGCGCGGCCCGACCTTCAGCAGCCCGCCGCTATCCACGAACGCGATCGAGCCGCCGCCTGCGCCGACGGTATGGATATCGAGCATCGGCGCCTTGATCGGGTAGCCATGCACCACCGCCTCGCTGGCGAGCCGGCAGGCCCCGCCGGTCAGCAGCGCCACATCGGTGCTGGTGCCGCCCATGTCGAAGGTGATCAGGTCCGGCATGCCCGCCAGGGCGCCCACCACCTGCGCGCCCACCACCCCGGTCGAAGGGCCGGAGAGCACCGTGCGCACCGGCAGCCGGGCTGCCGCATCGAAGCCGATCACCCCGCCGTTAGACTGCGTCAGATGCGGTGCCACAGTCAGCCCCAGCTCCGCCAGCCGCTCGGCCAGCCGGGTGATGTAGCGATGCATCACCGGCCCGAGATAGGCGTTCACCACCGCCGTCGACAGCCGTTCGTACTCGCGGAATTCCGGCGCCACCAGGTGCCCGGCGGAGGCGAACACGCCCGGCAGTTCCTCGGCCAGGATGCGCATGGCCGCCGCCTCGTGATCGGTGCGCACGAAGCCGTAGAGAAAGCTGACGGCAACCGCCTGCACGCCGGCCTCGCGCAGCCGCACGGCCGCGCGGCGCACCGCATCCTCATCGAGCGCAATTTCCACGCTGCCGTCATGGCGCAGGCGTTCCGGCACTTCCAGCCGCAGGTCGCGCGGCACCAGGGTTTCCGGCTTGTCGGCCTGGAGGTCGTACAGCTCCGGGCGCTTCTGCCGGCCGATCTCCAGCAGGTCGCGAAAGCCGTCGGTGGTGATCAGCCCGGTCTTCGCCCCACGATGCTGGATCAGCGCGTTCGTTGCCACCGTCGTGCCGTGGCCGAAATAGCTGACCTCCGCCGGGGTGGCGCCCACGCGGGCGATACCCTCGGCGATGCCCTGGGCGATGCCGCGCGAGGGGTCGTCCGGGGTGGAGGGCACCTTCCAGACCTCCACGCGCCCGGTCGTCTCCTCGAACAGGCAGACGTCGGTGAAGGTGCCGCCGGAATCTACGCCCACGCGCCAAGCCATATCGGTTGTTCCTAGGTTTTATCGGTCCAGGGCACGGCATGCCCGAAGGCGCCCTGCCAGCTACACACGTCCGCCGCGAACCCGGCACCTTCAGCCAGCGCCACCGGCACATCCCGCCCAGCCAGCCAGGCGACCAGAAAGCCGGCGATGAAGCCGTCCCCCGCGCCCAGCGTATCCACCACCTGCGTCGGGAACGGCGCCTGGTTGTGCAACCGCCCGTCCGCCAGCGCCAACGCGCCTTCGGGTCCAAGCGTGGCGATAGCCACCCGCGCGCCCAGCCCAGCGCAACGGCGCAGCGCCGCGTCCGCCGCTTCCCGCCCGCGCCCGGCGCAGGAGAGCACGGCGACATCGAGCAGCGGCACCACCGCATCCAGCCGCGCATCCGTCCATTTGTCGGAAAAATCATAGGAGAGGCTGCGCGCGCCGGCTGGCAGCAGCCCGTCGATGTCGCTGTTGATGCTGGTATGCACGTGGTCCCAGCCGGCGATCCAGGCGCGATCCCTGTCGTCCAGCCGATAATCCCCCCGCACCCCGGGGCTGGCGGAAATGAACCGCCGCTCGCTGCCGTCATGCCCGATCAGCGCCCGCGCATTCGCACCGGGGCGGATGCGGCAGTGCGACGTGTCCACCCCCTCCCCCGCGAGCGCCGCCAGCAACAGCCGCCCCGCCGCATCGTCACCGACACAGCCGAGATATCCGGCCCGCGCCCCCAGCCGCCCGGCAAACACGGCGACGTTCACCGCGTTGCCGCCCGGGAATTGCTGTCCGGCATCGACATAGGTGTCAACCGTATTGTCCCCGAGGCCGAGGACCGAGATCAATAGCCGCCCTTCCAAATGTACCGCCGCTCATCCAGCGGGCGGGCGAGCAGCGTGGAGAGATGCGCGGAAATCCGCTTCACCGCCGCCTGCAAGATATAGGGTGCCACGATCGGGCGGATCGCCGGATCGATGCCCGGCATGGCGAAGTCTCGCGAGTCGTAGGCGATGACGCGCCCAGCATGCTTGTCGCAGAACCGCACCACCCGCTCCATCAACGGGCGCGAGGGATCCTCCCCCAACAGCAGCACCAAAGGCGTCTCTCGGTCCACCACCTCGAACGGGCCATGGAAGAACTCGGCGGCCTCCAGCGGCGTGGAATGCAGCCGCAGCATCTCCATGACGATGCACACACCCCACACATACGCAGTGGTGAACACCGGGCCGGCGGCAACCTGGTAGAGCACCCGCACATCCTTCCAGTCCCGCGCCTCCTGCGCCGCGCGAGCCTCGTTGCCGGCGGCGGCATCGGCCGCGGCCGCCGGCAAAGCGCGCAGCGAGGAGATCAGCTTGTCGGCCAGCGGCCACTCGTCGCGCGCCGCCAGCAACCCGCCCACCAGCGCCTGCATCACCATGAACAGGCCGATGAAGGACTCGTCGGTGGGCCCGATGGCAATACAGGTCTGCACCCGGCCGGCCAGTGGGCTGTCGGCGCGCAAGGTGAAGCCCACCGTGCGGCAGGGCGTCCCGGCCAGCCACTCCGCGGCGGCCACCGTCTCCGTCGTGGTGCCAGATTTCGAGGCGATGACAACCAGCGTGCGGGCATCCAGCCGCCGCGGGTTCTGCGCCATCAGCTCGGAGGGAAAGTACCGCCGTACCTCCAGCGAGGCGCTGTAATGGCCGATCCAGTACTCGAACCCGAGCATCGCCCGGTTCGCCGAACCGTGCGCCACGAACAGCACCCGGTCGATTTGCGGGCCGAGACTGCGGCCCAGCGTCATCGCCGCATCCAGCATGCCGGCCGCCCCGTCCAGGGTGGCGATCATCGCCGCGCGGTCGATCGGCTGGGCCATCAAAAGTGCTCCGTTGCGATAATTGGTGTATACCAATGGCTGGGCTGCGACAACCCGCCCTGGAACGGCGCCGATCGCATCGCTATATTCTCGCTATGAACGATGCCAGCGACCCGCCGATGTTGCCGCTGTATCTCTCGATCCAGCAGTATGTGCAGGCGCTGATCGAGGGGCCGGACTACGGCCCGGGCGACAACATTCCCTCCGAACGCCTGCTCGCCGAACGGCTCGGCGCCAACCGGATGACGGTGCGTAAAGCGATCGACCGGCTGGTGGCGATGGGCCTGCTGGAGCGCAACTCCACCAGCGGCACCCGCATCCCACCGCCGCGCATCACCCGCCCGCTCGACCCGCGGACCTCGCTCGGCATCTCCCGCCTCATCCAGATCAGCGGCGGCGAACCCGGCAGCCGCCTGCTCGCCTTCGACACGCGACCCGCCGACATTGCCGTCGCCGCCCGCCTCGGCGTGCCTGAGGGCACGCAGATGGTCGTCATCCGCCGGCTCTGGACGGTGGACGCCACCCCCTTTTGCATCGAAACCAGCCACCTCGCCGCCGCCCGCGTGCCGGGGCTGAGCGCTGATGATCTCGCCGCCGGCCAGTCCCTGCATACGCTGCTGCGTGAGCGCTACGGCATCGGCGCGTTCAGTGGCGAGCGCGAGATCGGTGTCGTCCGCTGCTCCGAAGCCGAAGCCACGCTGCTGCGGCTCGCCACCTGCGATGCCGCCCTGGTGCTGCGCCTGATCAACTCCGACGGGGCCGGCCGGCCGGTGGAATACCTCCGCTCGATCAACCACCCGCAGCTGGTGCTCTTTCGCACCAGCCGGGAGCTCACGCCCCCTGGGTGAAGTTCGTCTCCTCAAGAGACGTCCCCGAGAAGAAGTTCAGCGCACCCGGCAGGTTGGCGAAGCCGTTGACATCCTTGGCCATCGCATAGCCCTGCGCGCGGAAGGCGAGGCCCACCATCACGCACTCATCGAGCGCCCGCGTCTCCAGTTCGGCGTAGATGGCGCGGCGCTTCTCCAGGTCGAACTCCGCCCGGCCGCGCGCGAACAGGGCCGCGATCTCCGGGGTGCGCAGGTTGACGCTGCGGGCATTGTTCGGCGGCAGTTCGCCGTTCAGCAGGGAGTTCAGCCCGTCGAAATCGGCATTGTCCGCCGTGGTGCCCTGCACGCAGAACTCATAGCTGCCGCGATTGCCGAGGTTCACCCGCGTCGCCCAGTCCGGCAGGTTCAGCGTCACGTTGATGCCGATGGAGGCGAGATTCTGCTGGACGACCTCCGCCGTGGACTTGTGCATGCCGTACTGCGCTGTGGACAGCAGCGTGGTCGAGAACCCGGCCCCCATGCCGGCCTGCTTCATCAGCGCCTTGGCGCGGTCGGGATCGTAGGCCCAGTGCTTCGCCCGCGCGGCGTCGTAGAAGGGGCTGTTCGGGCGAAGCGGAATGCCCTCCAGCTTGTTGCCGCGGCCGAAGAAGGCGGCGTTGACAATCTCCTCGCGCTTGATCGCGAAGGCAACTGCCTGGCGCAGCAGCTTGTCCTTGAACGGGCCCTGCCCGCCATTGAACGAAAGCGCCATGAACGGCCCGTCCACCGCGTCCAGCTTCAGCTTCGGATCGGCCTCGATCTGCGTCATCGACTGCCAGGGCACATACTCGATCATGTCGATATCGCCGGCCTGCAAGGCGGCGACGCGCAGGTTTTCATCGGCATAGGCGATGAAGCGCAGGTTCTTCATCTTCGGCAGGCCGGGCTTGAAATAGCCATCGAACGCCGCGAGATCGAGGGAGACGCCACGCTCCTGCGCCTTCAGCGTGTAGGGGCCGGCGCCGACCGGGGTGGCGCCCGCATCGGTGGTGCCGGGCGCGATGATCGGCATGTGCGGGCTGGCCAGCAGCTCCGGCAGCATCACGTTCGGCTGCTTCATGACGATGATGACGGTGCGCGTATCCGGCGTTTCGATGCGTTCGACGTTCTGGAACTCGGTTTTGAGATACGCGGTGGATTTCTCGCCCGCCACCTGTTCCAGCGTCCACTTCACCGCGGCAGCCGTCACCGGCTGGCCGTTCTGGAACTTCGCCTCACGCAGGGTGAAGCGCCAGCCCGTCGCTCCCTCGCGCGCCCAGGCGCTGGCGAGTTCGCCGCGCAGCTCACCCTTCGGCCCGTAGGACATCAGGCCGCGGAACAGTTGCAGCTTGACGGTGACGGCGGCCGTGCCGGTGTTGTTCCAGGGCGCCAGGCTCGGCGGGTAGCTGGAAAGCCCGAAGGTCAGGGTGCCCGGCACCCGTGCCGCCTCGGCCGAATGCCCCAGCAACGGCACGACAAGTCCTGCACCCAGCAGCGAGCGGCGTGACAGCGACATCGGGAGTCTCCCTGTTTTTTACGTCGGTAATTGGTATATACCAGATATGCACCGGCCCCTGCAATCACGCCGTTGCGCCGCCGGGACCAGCCCGCCACTGTGGCCGGGTTGCATGAAGGAACTCCCGATGGCGCCGCGCATGGACCTCATCCCCGCCACCGATCGCCAGCCGGCCCGCACCGACGTGGTGGTGATCGGCGGCGGTATCGCCGGGGTTTCGACCGCCTGGCATCTCGCCCAGCGCGGCATTGCCGTGACCCTGTGTGAGAAGGGCGAGGTCGGCGCCGAGCAGTCCGGGCGCAACTGGGGCTGGACGCGGGTGATGGGCCGCGACCCCCGCGAGATTCCGCTCGCCATGGAAAGCCTGCGTCAATGGCGGCGGATGGACGGGATGATCGGCGGGGAGACCGGCTTCTCCCAGTCCGGCACGCTGTGGCTGTGCGAAACCCAGGCACAGATCGACACCTACGAGGCCTGGCTGGACAAGGCCCGCCCCTACCAGCTCGACTCCCGCATGCTTACCCCCGAGCAGATCGCCGAGGCGCTGCCCGGCCTCACCCGCCGCTACAAGGCCGCCCTCTATACCCCCAGCGACGGCCGGGCGGAGCCAACCAAGGCCGCTCCCGCCATCGCCCTGGCTGCCCGCGCCGCAGGGGCCACCGTGCTCACCCAATGCGCCGTGCGCGGCGTGGAGACGACGGGCGGCGCCATCAGCGGCGTCGTCACCGAACACGGCCGCATCGCCTGCGGCGCTGTTGTGCTCGCCGGCGGCGCCTGGTCGCGGCTGTTCAGCGGCAACATGGGGATCGACCTGCCGCAACTGAAGGTGATGAGCAGCGTCTTCCGCACTGGCCCCGTCCCCGGCGGGCCCGACATCTCGGTCGGTGTGCGCGACTTCGCCTTCCGCAAGCGCACCGACGGCGGCTACACCATCGCCAAGCGCAACGGCTCGATCAGCGAGATCACGCCGGACAGCTTCCGCCTGTTCAGCCAGTTCCTGCCGACGATGAAGACCTCCTACCAGGAATTCCGCCTGCACCTCGGCCGGCAGTTCCTCACCGAGCTGCGCACCCCCCGGCGCTGGGCGCTCGACGCCAAGACCCCCTTCGAAGCCACCCGCATTCTCGACCCCGAACCGAACGGCGGCATGATCGACCACGCCAAGCGCAGCCTGATCGCCGCCTTCCCAGCCTTTGCCGGGATGCAGGAGGTGGAGCGGTGGGCCGGGCTGATCGACGTGACCCCAGACGCCGTGCCCGTCATCTCCGGCGTGGACGGCGTGCCGGGATTCTACATGGCCACCGGCTTCTCCGGCCACGGCTTCGGCATCGGCCCAGGCGCCGGCCGGCTGATGGCCGACATCGTCACTGGCTCGGCGCCCGTCGTGGACCCCGAGCCGTACCGTCTCAGCCGCTTCACCGACGGCAGCTGGCGGCAGTTCGTCTGACGAGGGAAGGCAGGCTGTGCCTGCCTTCCTACGCCCCCAGAATACCCAGCCGCTGCAGCACGGGCAGGCGGTCCTTGACGACGCGGGCGACCGTTTCCGTCATCGAGGCGAGGGCTTCGGCCGGATCGGTGATGACCTTGCCGTCGCGCACGGTGGAGCGCCCGGTTTGGGCGAGCACCGCCAGCACGCGCTGAACCAGCGGCTCCAGGTTCGGCGGCGGGCCGCGGACGAGGTCAGGCAGCAGCACGGCCTCGATCACATCCACATTGATCGCATTGCCCAGGCGCGGCGAAACCAGGAACGGCAGGTTGGCGCCGCGTTCGTTCAGCAGCCCGATCTCCCGGTTCAGCGCCAGGGCGGGGGCGGCGGAAACCTTGTCGATACGCGTGTTGGGGGTGGGGTGGGCGAGGCTGCCGGTGGCGAGAAAGGCGACGACCTGCAACACCTCGGCCAGCGGCTGGGTGCGCAGCGGCTCGATGTTGCGCAGTTCGGCAAATGACAGCGGGCCCTTGGTCAGGCGTTCCAGCACCGGGCCGTAGATTTCCGGGCGCGGCACCACCTGGCCGATGCCGGTGGGGATCTGGATATCCTTCTCCTTCTCCCGGCCCAGGCCGGTCATCACGATCTGCTCCATCAGCATCAGATGCTCGCCCGGCACCGGCTGTTCGGAGCCGCGGCGGTAGATGTCGCGGCGGAAGGCGCGGGCGGCGCCGAGGTCGCGGATCGACTCCTTCAGCCGCACGTCGGTGATGGTCTGCACCATCTTGCCGATGCCGGGAGGCACGGCGACGCCATCGATATTGTCGGTCAACGTCGCACTGCCGACATAGCTGCAGCGCGCGTCGCGGAAGGCGCCGGAAACGCTGTCGAAGCTTGCCGGCTCCCAAGTGCCGTTGAGGTATTCATGCGCGATGTAGCGCGGGTCCATGCCCCCGGCCGTTTCCAGCCGTGCGGCGACGGTCGGGTTCTGCGGGAAGAACAGCCCGTCGGATTTGGTGAGTTCCTTGACGAAGTTCATCACCGTGCTCGCGGCTTCCACCGAGCCTGCGGGATGCAGTTCGCCCCACAGCTTCATCAGCCGCTGCATCGGCACCATCGAGGCCCAGCCGGCGAGGTTGTTGTAGCTGACATAGACCAGCCCGCCCGGGGCCAGATGGGTGTCGATGAAACGGATGATGTTGGCGCGCTGAATCGGAGTCACCCAGCTCCAGATGCCATGCAGAACGATGAAATCCATCTGCGGCACCGCGCCCTTCGGGCTTTCCGCCAGATCGGCGAAGGAGGTGTCGGCAAGATGCACGTTGCCCAGGCCAGCCCGCTCGGCAATGCGCTGGGCGTTGTCGATATGGCCCGGGTTGAAGTCGAAGCCATAGAACTCGGCGCCGGGATGGGCTGCGGCAAAGGCCAGCGTGCTCCAGGCTTGGCCGCAGCCCAGTTCGCACCAGCGGAACTTCTTGGCCAGGCTCGGCGGGCGATGGCCCAGCAGCACCGCTGCGAGCGACAACCAGGCCGGCGACGTCTCGCGGTAATAACCGCTCGTGTAGGTGACGTCGGCGATATAGCCGTCTGTCCAGTTGCTCAAGGCAATCCCTCCTGCAAGGCCGTGCGGATGCGACCATTTCAATCTGACAAAGTCATGCACCGGGCGCGCCGATGAATCCAGCCGCAATCCGCCGGAAAAGGGGCGGAAACGGTCACGGCACGGTGAATCCGGCCAGGACCGCGGCCACATCGGCGACCACCGGTGCGTAGTTGCGAGGGGCAGGGCTGCGAAAGAGGCGGACGGACGTGTACCACGGCGAATCGGTCCGCCCGGTCAGCCAGCGCCAGTCCGGCGCGGAAGGCAGCATCGCCCAGGCCGGCTTGCCCATCGCGCCGGCGATATGGATCGCTGAAGTATCGACAGCGATCACCAGGTCGAGAGCCGCGATCAGCCCGGCGGTATCGCCAAAGTCGCCCAGGTTGGGGATGGCCAAGGGCGCCGGGCCCTGCCAGCCCGTCGCGTCGGCGTCCTTCATCACCGCAACGAAGGCGATGTCGGCGAAGCCTGCCAGCGGCGCCAGGGCAGCGAGCGGCATCGACCGGTTCGCATCGTTGGGGTGTGCCGGCCGCCCGGCCCAGGCGAGCCCGACCCGCAGGCGGGCGGGCGGCAACCAGGCCCGCCAGCGTGCAACACCGGCGGGATCGGGCTGGAGGTAGGGGGCAGGGCCGGGAATGCTGGCCAGCGTCGTGCCATGCAGCCGCGGCAGGCCGGAGAGCGGGCAGTAGGCGGCGAAGGCCGGCGCGTCCTCCCAGCGGGTAACCAGCGGGATATCCGGCGCGATCTGCGCGAGCAGTGGGGCGATCTCCGCACTGCAGGCCAGCACCAACCGCGGGCAGCGCGCCCGCGCCCAGGGCAGGTAGCGGGCAAATTGCACGACATCCCCATAGCCCTGGTCGCCGATCAGCAGCAGGGGTTCCGCCATCGGCGCGCCGTCCCATTGTGCGAAGCCCGCGGCCGGCAGCGGCGGCGCGGCGCCGGGGATGCGGTAGCGCCACTCGTATTCCTGCCAACCCTCGGCGAGATCACCGCGCAGCAGCAGCGCCTGGGCGAGACGCATATGCGCGGCCGCCATGTCCGGCCGCTGGGCGATCGCGGCCCGGGCGGCGGCGACGCAGGCGTCCAATTCACCGCAGTCGTAGTGGGCCATCGCCACCACGAACAGGCTCAGCGGGTCGCCGGGGTCGTGGCGCAGGGCGGCGCGGGCGGTAGCGAGAGCCTCGGCGGGGCTGCCCTGGATGCGCAGCAGTTCAGCGAGGTCGCGCAAGACAGGCGGGGTTTGCCCGGCGCGGCGTAGCAGGGCGGTGGCCTCGGTGAGGCGGCCGCGGCGCTGGGCGATGGTGGCGCCCAGATGCAGGGCGGCGGGCTGGTCCGGGGCGGCGGAGAGGACGTGGCCGAGCAGGCGGGCTGCTGCGTCCAGCCGGCCGGCGTCGACGTATTCGCGGGCGACGGCGATCACCTCGGCGGCGGGGACGGGGATGTTCACGCGGGCAGTTTGCGCAAGCGGGCCGGAGGTGTCGATACTGCCGGGCAGCGCTGTGGAGAGCAAAAGATGAAGATCGCCTTCGCCAATCTGGCAACCGAGACCAACACCTTCTCGCCGATACCGACCGGGCATGCAGGCTTTCATGCCGTCGGCTACGTCCGCCGCGACGGCAGCCTGGTGCCTGCGATGCACGGCAACATCGCGCAGATCGAATGGCGGCGGATGGCAGAGCGCGATGGGCATGAGATCATCGAGTCGATCTGCGCCTTCGCCCAACCGGCCGGCACCACTCTGCGCCGCGTCTATGAGGGCCTGCGCGACGACCTGCTCGCCGATATCCGCGCCGCCATGCCAGTGGATATCGTGCTGATGAAGATGCACGGCGCGATGGTGGCCGACGGCTATGACGACTGCGAGGGCGACACCTGCGCGCGCATCCGCGAAATCGTCGGCCCGGATGCGGTGATCGGCCTGGAACTCGACCTGCACTGCCACCTGACGGAGCTGATGCGCACGAGCACGGACGCGATCATCCTCTACAAGGAGTATCCGCATGTGGACGTCGGTGACCGGGCGCGCGAGCTGTACGACCTCTGCGTCGCCGCGAAGCTGGGCCGGATCAGACCGGTCCAGGCCTATTTCGACTGCCGCATGATCTCGATGTGGCGCACCCCCGTTGAGCCGATGAAGTCGTTCGTGGCGAAGATGAAATCGCTGGAGGGTCGGGACGGGATTCTCTCCGTCTCCTTCGGGCATGGGTTTCCCTGGGGGGATGTGGCCGATGTCGGCGCCAAGATGCTGGTGGTGGCCGATGGGGATATGGGCCGGGCCGAGGCTTTGGCAAAGGAACTCGGGCTGGAGCTGCTGGCCATCCGCGAAAGCACCGTCACCGCGATGGACAGCATCGACGGAGCGATCGAGCGGGCGATAGCGAGCACCGACGCCAAACCGATGGTGCTGGCCGATGTGGCGGACAATGCCGGGGGCGGGGCGCCATCCGACAGCACCGCCATCCTGCGGCGCCTGGTGGATCTGGGGGCGAAAGGGGCGGTCACCGGCTGCTACTGGGACCCGATCGCAGTGCAATTCTGTAAAGAGGCCGGAGTGGGTGCGACGTTCGACCTGCGCATCGGCGGCAAGTGCGGGGTGGCCTCCGGCGATCCGGTCGATCTGCGGGTGACGGTGATGGCGCTGTCGGACGCGCATACGCAGGGCGGCCTGTCTGGCGGTCGGGCGGAACTGGGGGCGAGCGCCTGGGTGCATGCCGATGGCATCGACATCATCCTGAACTCGAACCGCAGCCAGGTGTTCCACGCCGATGCCTTCACCGGGCTGGGCTGCACCTTGCACGACAAGCGGATCGTGGTGGTGAAGAGCACCCAGCACTTCTACGCAGGCTTCGCGCCGCTCGCCTCCGAGGTCCGCTACGTCGCGGCGCCGGGCGCCATCGGGCCGGATTTCGCCAACATCCCGTTCACCAAGCGCACGACGCCCTTCTGGCCGCGGGTCAGCGATCCCTTCGCCACCAACTCCGTCTAGCCGTAGATCTCCTTGCCGACGGGATCGATGAGCAGATCGTCGAGCCCGTCGGGCCGCAGGGTGCGCGACGAGACGCCAGCGGCGGTGAAGATGTGCTCGATCACCCCCGGTACCCGCGCGCCGCCAAGTTCCTCCTGGAAAGGGCCGACGACGAAGGAAGCGGCAGGGCACCAGATGTGCTCCACCCCGTCATGCTGCAGGCGGCGGGCGATGTGCAGATGGCCGCTGGACACAAAGGCCAGCCGGCAGCCGGCGAGGATCGCCAGGACGCGTGCGCGCGGCGCAGGCGGCACCGTCCAGTAGCCGCGGGCCGGCTCCTCCGGCCGGTCGATGAACAGCGGTTTGTGCAGGAACACACCGACCAGCGAGTCGCTCGCCACCGCAGCCCGCAGCCACGCCTCCTGCGCCGCCTCCTCCGGCAGGCCAGTGCCCATCAGCATGGCGTTCAGGCCGATCAGCCGCCAGCCGGGCAGGTCATGGACCCACATGTCGGGTCCGAACAGGCCCTGCCATTGGGTCAGGCGCTCGGCGTTCACCGGCTGGGTCGGCGCGAACGCCACCAGGTCACCCACATCGTGGTTTCCCGGCACGGACAGCACCGGAACGCCCAGTGCCGCGTGCCAACCGGCCGCATAGGCCTGGTCGTCGAACAGCCGCGCGCCATCCATCGACAGATCACCGGTGTTGATCACGAGATCAGGCTTCTCGGTACCCAGCCAGCGGGCAATGGCCGCATTGTTGCCGGCGAAGTGCTTGTGGCGAACGCTCAGATGCGTGTCGGAAATCTGGATGATGCGCATGACGGCTCCTGCTTCACCGCCGAGCCTAGCCCGCGGCCACATTGCCCGCAAAACCGCGTGTTGCGGAATTTACCTGGCAGATGCGCATTGAACGCAGAGGTTCGCATGCAGCGTCGCACATTCCTTGAAGATTTAAGGCCGGCCGCTGCGGTGGTAGGGGTGGCCGCTGCGGATGGCTTGGGCGCGCCAGAGTTGTTCGGCGAGCATGGTTCGGACCAGCAGGTGGGGCCAGGTCATGGGGCCGAGACTGAGTGTCATGTCGGCGCGTGCGGGAATGCGGGCATCGAAGCCTTCGGCGCCGCCGATCATGAAGACGATGGGGCGGGGGTCTTCGAGCCAGGTGGCGAGGTGGGTGGCGAAGGCTTCGCTGGTGGGGCTGGTGCCGCCGAGGTCGAGGGCGATGGCGCGGGCGTTGGCGGGTAGGGCTGCGAGGATCGCGTCGGCTTCGCGGCGTTTGATTTCGGGGGCGCTGCCGCGCCCGTCCGGCAGTTCGGTGACGGACAGGCGCGGGCGCAGGCGGCTGGCGTAGCGGGCGAAGAGGTCGGCCTCAGGCCCGCTGCCCAGCCGGCCGATGGCGAGCAGGCGGAGGTCAGGCAGCGGGCGGTTCTTCGATGAAGACTTTGGGGGCGGGGGGTTCGTCTTCGTCGAGGTCGGCGCTCCACATTTTTTCGAGCGCGTAGAGGCTGCGGGCCTCGGGTTTGAAGAGGTGGATGATGATGTCTCCGGCGTCGATCAGCACCCAGTCGGAGCCGCCGGCGCCTTCGATCAGCACGCGTTTCAGGCCGGCCTTGTGCAGCGCTTCTTCCAGGTGGGTGGCCATGGCGCTGATCTGGCGGTCGGCGAGGCCGGTGGCGACGACCATGCGGTCAGCAAAAGAGGCGCGGCCGGCGAGGTCGATGGCGACGATCTCCTCGGCCTTGTCGTCCTCCAGGCAGCCGAGGATGATCTTTTGCAGTTCATCCAGCCGGGAGACTTCGGTGGGTTTGGTGCGGCGCACGGCGGCGCGGCGGGGCGAAGCCGGCTTGGCCGGGCCGGCGGCCGCGGCTTTCTTGCGCGGCGTGCCGGGGGGCGAAGGTACCGCGGTGGTGGGCGTGGCAGCGGGAGTCGCCTTGCGGGCGCGCGGAGCTGTGGGTTTGGTGCCGCGGCGCAGGGCGTCGGCGGCGGGGGGTTTCCTGGCGATGGCTCTAGTCTCCGGTGGTCGGTGTGGCCGCGCGGGCGCGGATGGCAGTGGCAGAAGCGGCATTTTGACGCGACAGCAGAAACGTCCAGGCGGGCGGCATGCGTCCCGCGAGGCTGGCGGCGGCATGGGCGGGAATACGGAAGCGGCGCAGGCGGTGCGCCGCAAGCCCGGCCAATGCGCGGGGATTGTAGGTAGGCCGGGGCATCACCGCAAACACCGTCTCCGCCACCAGCTCGCGCCAGTGCCGCCAGCGCGACAGTTGCTCCAGGTTGTCCGCCCCCATCAGCCAGACGAACTTCACATTCGGGAACCGAATGCGCAGGGCGCGCAACGTATCGAAAGTGTAGCGGCTGCCCAGTGCCGCCTCGATCCCAGTGGCGAGAATGCGCCGGCCGTCCGTCGCGGCCCGCACCGCGGCGAGCCTTTCGGCAAAGGGGGCCATGCCCCGCATGGGTTTCAGCGGATTGCCCGGTGAGACCATAAGCCAGACCTGCTGCAGCCGCAGCCGCCGCCGCGCCAGCCGGGCGACATGCAGGTGCCCGTCATGAACCGGATTGAACGAGCCGCCCAGCAGCCCGACGCGGATGCGCCGCCGGTCGCCATGGGCGGGAAGCTCCGTCACGGCCTGGTCTGGCCTGTGCCGAGGACCAGCGTGCGGTAGGTTGTCAACTGCTCCAGCCCCACCGGCCCGCGGGCGTGGATGCGACCGGTGGCGATGCCGATCTCCGCTCCGAAGCCGAACTCCCCGCCATCACAGAACTGGGTAGAGGCGTTCCACATGCCCACCGCGCTGTCGATCCCGGCCAGGAAGTGGGTCGCGGCCGCCTCGTCCTCGGTGACGATCGCATCGGTATGCTCGCTGCCGTGCCGCAGAATGTGGGCAATCGCCGAGTCGACCCCGTCCACCACAGCGATCGACAGTTCGGTATCAAGCCATTCCGTGTTGAAATCGGCCTCGCTGGCCGGCGGCAGTGACGGCAGGATCGCGCGGGCGCGAGCATCGGCGCGGAAACGGCACCCCTGTGCGGCCAACGCCGCCACCAGGCCCGGCAACTGCGCCGCGGCGATCGCATCGTCGATCAGCAGAGTCTCGGTCGCACCGCAGACGCCTGGGCGGCGCATCTTGCCGTTGACCAGGATCGCCTCGGCCATCGCCGGATCGGCGGCGGCGTGAACATAGGTGTGGCAGAGGCCCTCGGCATGGGCGAGCACCGGCACCCGCGCCTCGGCCTGCACGCGCTCCACCAGGCTTTTGCCGCCGCGTGGGATGATCAGGTCGATCAGCCCTGCGGCCCCCAGCATCGCCGCCACATAGCGGCGGTCTGTGGCCGGCGGCACCTGGACGGCATCCTCAGGCGCACCTGCGGCGCGCAGCCCGGCGGTTACCGCGGCATGGATGGCGCCGGCAGAGTGGAAACTGTCCGACCCCCCGCGCAGGATCACCGCATTGCCCGATTTCAGGCAGAGGCCAGCCGCATCCGCCCCGACATTTGGCCGGCTTTCATAGATCATGCCGATCACCCCGATGGGGGTGGCGATGCGGCGAAAGCGCAGCCCGTTCGGCCGCTGCCATTCCGCCAGCACGCGCCCTACCGGCTCGGGCAGCCCGGCGATATCCTCAAGCCCCCGCGCCATCGCCTCTACCCGCTCCGGCGTCAGCGCCAGCCGGTCGCGGAAGGCAGCGGTGCCGCCGTTTGCATCGAAAGCCGCGAGGTCGCGCGCGTTGGCCGCGACAATGCCGGCACTGGCTGCCCGCAGCGCCGCCGCTGCCGACCGCAGCGCCGCGTTGCGCGCGGCATCCGGCATGCGCGCCAGCACGCCCGAGGCGACTCGGGCACGTCGGGCCGCGGCTTCTACCCAGGCGATGGCGTCGGTGCTGTCAGTCTGCATCGGCCCGTTCCTCAGAGCAGTACGAGATCGTCGCGGTGGATCAGTTCATCGCGCCCGCGCCAGCCGAGGATCGCCTCAATCTCGGGCGAGCGGTGGCCGATGATGCGGGCTGCATCCGCGGCTGCATAGGCCGACAGGCCGCGGCCCAGCCGCGTGTTGTCCGGCCCGAAAATCTCCACCGCATCGCCGCGCCCGAACTGGCCGGCCATCGCCCGCACCCCGGCCGGCAGCAGCGAGCGGCCGGCGGCCAGCGCCCGGGCGGCACCGGCATCGACGTCGAATCGGCCAGCAGGCTCGATCGTGCCGAGAATCCAGAGCTTGCGGGCGGTCCGCGCATCCGCCTGCGGCAGGAACCACGTGCAGCGCGCGCCCTGCTCCAGCGCATTCAGCGGCCGGTCGATATGCCCCTGTGCAATGGCCATCGCACAGCCGGCGCCGGTGGCGATGCGGGCGGCGACCAGTTTGGTTCGCATGCCGCCGCTGGAGAAGCCCGGCAGCGGCTCGCCGCCCATCGCCTCGATCTCTGGCGTCAGCGCATCGACCACGGGCAGATGCTCCGCCGCCGGGTCGAGTCGGGGATCAGCTGTGTAGAGCCCGTCGATGTCCGACAGCAGCACCAGCTGGTCCGCCTGCACCATCTCCGCCACGCGCGCGGCCAGGCGGTCATTGTCGCCAAAGCGGATCTCCGCCGTGGCCACCGAGTCGTTCTCGTTAATCACGGG
>CAMCJI010000033.1 GCA_945874805.1 Asaia bogorensis
GACCGCCCGCGCTCCCCGCGGGAGAGCAGGCCAAGTCTTCCGACGCTTGCGCCTCCGGTCGGGCTACGCCCTCCCTACGCCGCAAGCGTCAGAGAACTTTCTCATCTTGATTGTCGCGCGTTCTCACACTGATTGTCGCGCCGCATCGAAGGCGGCCAGGGCGGCCTCCCCTGCCCTCCCCTTCAGGCCCACCAAGGTCTCGCGGTGGACATCGTGGTAGGGCCCCTCGCCGGCCTGTGGGGCCTGCCAGGGCACCTTGGCGATGTTGGCCAGGACGAAGGCGACCACGTCCTCGGCATCCAGGTTTGGGTGGTCCCCATTGGCATCCTTCCAGGCCTTCGCCATGGCCCTGACCTGGGCCTGCACTGGGTCGGGGAGGTTGCCCCTCTTGGCCTGGGCGATGATCTCCTTGAACTCTGCGCGGATCGGGGCGGCGACCAGGGCGGCCTTGTGGGGGTCGTGCTGGCCGGTGGACCGGCTGAGGATGGAGCGGCCCAGCACGGTCTTGAGGGCTGCCGGCACCCTCACCTTGACGTGCCACGTCAGGTCCTCCAGGACCATGTTGGCCATCTTCACCTGGGCCATGTTTGGAAACCTTAATCTGTGAGGTGAAGGGGAAGTTGCCGGTGTGGTGGTCGGTGGGTCAGGAACCCTGTATGCGCCTTAGTTCTACCCCGTGCTACCCTACTCCCCCCGTGCAATGGCCGTGCAGGACCCCCGTGCAAGCCCCTCGGCTCCCCTGATTAACTTCTTGATAACGTGACATTTCCTCGCGTGGCCCAAGAGAATGAGAGTTGCCCCCCTACTTCCGCCGTGTAGCGCCGCTTGGCGCGGAGCGGCGATCGCGCACCGTCACGCCCTTGCGGGATGCTCTTGCGCGCCAGCCGAGCCAGTGCGCTATAGTCGTTGCATGTCCAGCTATTGCGCGTTCTGCGTCGGCAATCCCGTCCACTCCCCCTATCACGATACCGAGCACGGCTTTCCCAGCCGTGATGAGACGGTGCTGTTCGAGCGGCTGGGCATGGAGATCATGCAGGCCGGGCTGAGCTGGGAGATCGTGCTGAAGCGGCGGGCGGGGATGCGCGAGGCGTTCCTCGGCTGGGATGTGGATGCGGTGGCGGCGATTGACGAGGCGGGGCAGGCTGCGCTGCTGGCCGATCCGCGGATCGTGCGCAACCGGCTCAAGGTGGTGGCGATCATCCATAACGCCGGGGTGGTGCAGGGACTGCGGGCCAGCCACGGGGGTTTCGCGGCCTGGGTGGACGCGCATCATCCGCGCGACAAGGCGGGCTGGGTGAAATTGTTCAAGGCGACCTTCCGGTTTACTGGCGGCGAGATCGTCGGTGAGTTCCTGATGTCGCTCGGCTGGCTGGCCGGGGCGCATGCGGCGGACTGCCCGGTGGCGGGGCGGATCGCGGCCCTGCGGCCGCCTTGGATGGGCGCCTGACAATATTCCGCATCTTTTCCCTCCCGCCAGCAGGCGCTATGGGATGGGCGAACGTGAGGCAGGCGCATGGAAGACGAGACCGATACGCCGAAGGCTGGAGCAGCGGCCGAGAGCCTGCTGCCATATGACGCATGGACGGAGAATGCGCTGCGCCAGGTGGTGGTGCAGGCGCTGACGCATGCCGGCACCCAGGGATTGCCGGGGGAGCATCATTTCTACCTGACGTTCCGCACCGATGATCCGCGCACGGTGGTGCCGCCGCGGCTGCGCCAGCAGTATCCGCAGGAGATGACCATCGTTCTGCAGCACCAGTTCTGGGACCTGCGGATCGACGCGGCGGAGCAGGTGATCAATGTCGGGCTGTCGTTCGGCGGCATTCCCTCGACGCTGCGGATTCCGCTGGATGCGGTGACCGGCTTTGCCGACCCGCATGTGCGCTTCGGCCTGCGCTTCGCCCCGATCGCGGCCCCCGAGGTGGTGGCGCCCGAGCCGGAGCCCGAGCCCGAGCCGGAAGCGCCGGCCGAGCCCTCGCAGGTGGTGAGCCTGGATGCCTTCCGCCGCCGCACGCCGCCCAAGGAGTGATCCGATGAACGCACCGCTTGCCCGGCCGCCCGGCTACGAATTCTCCACCATGTTCCCGCTGGGCGAGGACGACACGGCTTACCGGCAGCTGAACATTCCCGGCGTATCGACCCTCCAGTGCGACGGGCGGACGGTGCTGAAGGTGAAGGCGGAGGCGCTGAGCGAGTTGGCGTTGCAGGCGTTCCACGACGTGTCCCATCTGTTGCGGCCGAAGCACTTGGCGCAGTTACGGGCAATTCTGGACGACCCCGAGGCCAGCGGGAACGACCGGTTCGTGGCGCTGGATCTGCTGAAGAACGCCAATATCGCGGCCGGCGGCGTGCTGCCGATGTGCCAGGATACCGGCACGGCCATCGTGTTCGGCAAGAAGGGCCAGTGCGTCTGGGTCGAGGGCGATGAGGAGGAGGCGCTGTCGTGGGGGGTGGCGCGCACCTATACCGAGACGAACCTGCGCTATTCGCAGATGGCGCCGCTGTCGATGTTCCAGGAAGTGAACACCGGCAACAACCTGCCGGTGCAGTTCGACATCTATGCCTCGCCCGGCGGGCATCACGATGACGAGTTCCATCTGATGTTCGTCGCCAAGGGCGGCGGCTCGGCCAACAAGACGTTCCTGTTCCAGGAGACGCGGGCGATCCTGACGCCGGAGAAGCTGCTGGCGTTTCTGGACGTCAAGATGAAGACGCTGGGGACCTCGGCCTGCCCGCCCTATCATCTCGCGATCGTGATCGGCGGCACCTCCGCGGAGACGACGATCAAGACGGTGAAGCTCGCCTCGACCAAATGGCTGGACGGCCTGCCGACCGAGGGCAGCCGGGCCGGGCATGCGTTCCGCGACGTGGCGATGGAACAGGCGGTGCTGGAGCTCAGCCGCAAGAACGGCATCGGCGCGCAGTTCGGCGGCAAGTATTTCTGCCATGACGTGCGGGTGGTGCGGCTGGCGCGGCATGGGGCGTCGCTGCCGGTGGGCATCGGGGTTTCGTGTTCGGCGGATCGGCAGATCAAGGCGAAGATCACGCCGGCCGGCATCTTCCTCGAACAGCTTGAGACAGACCCCTCGCATTACCTGCCGGAGACGACCGCCGACATCCTCGGCGGCGACGTGGTGGAGGTGAACCTCAACCGGCCGATGAGCGAGATCCGGGCGCAGCTTGCGAGCTATCCGGTCAAGACCCGGCTGTCCCTGAGCGGGACGATGGTGGTGGCGCGGGATATCGCGCATGCAAAGCTGCAGGAGCGGCTGGATGCGGGGCTCGGCCTGCCGGACTACATGAAGAACCACCCGGTGTACTACGCCGGGCCAGCGAAGACGCCCGCGGGGATGGCGACCGGCAGCTTCGGGCCGACCACGGCGGGGCGGATGGACAGCTATGTGGCAGCGTTGCAGGCGGCCGGGGGCAGCTTCGTGATGCTGGCCAAGGGCAACCGTTCGAAAGCGGTGAAGGATGCCTGCCAGAAATACGGCGGGTTCTACCTCGGCAGCGTCGGCGGGCCGGCGGCGCGGCTGGCGCAGGACTGCATCCGCCATGTCGAAGTGCTGGAGTATCCGGAGCTGGGGATGGAGGCGATCTGGAAGATCGAGGTGGAGAACTTCCCGGCCTTTATCGTCATGGACGATAAGGGAAATGATTTCTACGAAGGCCTCGGCTGATGCGCTTTACCATCGACCGGCTCGACCATCTCGTTCTGACCTGCAAGGACGTGGAGATCGCCGCGTCCTGGTATCAGCGGGTGCTGGGGATGGAACGCGAGGAGTTCGGGCCGAAAAACCGTACGGCGCTGCGCTTCGGCGGGCAGAAGATCAACCTGGAAGGCGCAGGCGAGAGCGCGCGCACGACCGCCGCCGCAGCATCGCCGGGGACACACAACCTGTGCTTCATCACCGCAGTGCGGCCGCAGGATGTGGTGGCGCATCTCGGCACCTGCGGCGTGAGCATCGTCGAGGGGCCGGCGGCGAAGGTGGGGGCGCTGGGGCCGGTCACGTCCGTGTATTGCCGCGACCCCGATGGCAATCTGATCGAGATTGCGACGTATCTGACGGATTGAGGCTCATTGGCTCAAACGCCGCGCGGGACGGGTAAATGTGGGCAGTCAATATAAAAGAGCGTTATTGGTTCGAGGCGGCAAAATCCGCACTGGAAAAACACGGTTTCAACATAATTATACAAAAACAATCTATTATAACGACGAATAGCAAACTACGTGCACCGCATGTCATAAATTCCGAAAGGGAATTTATCGAATACGCATCTCTATACGGCGCTGACATCGACCCGCGCGCGACGATCGACGCCGAACGAGATCGCGAAACACCTCCAACAAACAGATATTGGCAACAGCGCCAAAAGACGGCGTCTGAGTCGTCTCCTGCCGGCGCAGACCCGCACGCATCTTCAACCGACGGAGATGACCGGGAACAGCTTTTAGCAACAATTCAGAGGCTGCGTGCAGCTGGAAAAACTGTGATCGAGCAGCGTAATAGCTGGGAACAGCGCGCCCTGACCGCCGAGGCGAGAGCACTGGCGTTGACCAAGGCCTTGGCCGAAATGCAAAGGTCAGATGGCTCCGATCGGAAATTCTCGGAACTTCGACGGTTCCTCGCCCGGCAATTCCATCCTGACCACTCAAAACATGACGGTATAGAAAAAATAATCCGCGCAGAAATATTCAAAAATGTTTGGCCAGAAGTGGAGAGAATTTCGAAAATATGACTCGAAGAAATTTTGATTTTTCGATATGCATATTTCTATTTGATATTTTCAAATTTACGCGCCGGAGAAATATGTTAAACTATACTACTACCCCTCCAGCCAGCCTTTCATCACCTTCGAGAAGATGAACTGCTGCTTGCTGTTGACCAGCGTGTGCGCCCCCCCCGGCACGGGGGTGAGCTGTTTGTCGCCGTTGGGAAGTTTCTTGAAGAAGTCGCAGATGTCGTCCATCGAGGCAAAGCGGTCATATTCGCCGCTGATCATCAGGACGGGGCGGTGACGAAGGCGGCGAACAGCGCACGGCGTTCGAATGTCATGTGGATCGTTCTCCCTCAGGGGTTGCAGCCTCGGGCAGGAGCGAAGTCGGGGAAACCCGCCCTTGCCGGCGCCGACGCCTGTGATAGGAGGCGCGCGACCAACGGAGTTTCCCGATGCCGCCGCTGCCTGGGTTGATCGCGTTTATCGCCTTTCTCGGCTGCGTGCCGGCGGCGAACTGGTTGATTGGCCATGCCGGGACGGTGTGCGTGCCGGGCGGGCCGTGCCTGATACCGGTCGCTCCGGGGCTGATGGCGCCGTCGGGCGTGCTGATGGTGGGCTTCGCGCTGGTGCTGCGCGATGTGGTGCAGCGGCTGCTGGGGCGGCACTGGGCCTTGGCGGCAGTCGTGGCGGGGACGGTGCTGTCGGGCTTGATCGCGCCAGCGCCGCTGGTGATTGCCTCCGGGGTGGCGTTTCTGCTCAGCGAATTGGCGGATTTTGCGGTGTTCACGCCGTTGCAGCGGCGCGGGCTGGTGCTGGCGGTGGTGGCCTCCTCGATGGTGGGGCTGGTGGTGGACAGCGTGGTGTTTCTGTTCCTGGCGTTCAACAGCCTCGACTATCTGGCCGGTCAGGTGGTGGGCAAGGCCTGGGCGGTGCTGCTCAGCATTCCGCTGGTGCGGCTGCTGCGGCGGGTGGCGCCAGCGGCGGCATGAGGGCCTCGGATTACGATTTCGAGCTGCCGGCTGAGCGGATCGCGCAGCAGCCGGCGCGACCGCGCGATGCGGCGCGGCTGCTGCATGTCTCGGCGGCGGGGCTGGCGGACCGGGGGGTGGGCGACCTGCCGGGGCTGTAGCGGGCCGGCGATATCCTGGTGGCCAACGACACGCGGGTGATCCCGGCGCAGCTTTCCGCCACGCGCGGGGCGGCGCGGATCGGGCTGACGCTCGACCGGCCGCTGGCGGACGGGACGTGGCATGCGCTGATCCGCAACGCACGGCGGGTGCATCCGGGCGATACGCTGGACTGCGGCGGCGGGCTGCTCGCCGAGGTGCGCAGCCTGGACGGCGAAGGCGGCGGGGCGCTGGCGTTCAATCTGGCGGGCGAGGATTTCGCCGCGGCCTTGCAGGCGGTGGGGGCGCTGGCGCTGCCGCCCTATATCGCGCGGCCGGAGGGGCCGGGGGCGGCGGATGCCGAGGATTATCAGACGGCGTTCGCCCGGCATGAGGGCGCGGTGGCCGCCCCCACGGCGGGGCTGCACTTCACCCCTGCTTTGCTGGCGGCCCTCGACGCCGCGGGGGTGGGCCGGGCGACGGTGACGCTGCATGTGGGGGCGGGGACGTTCCTGCCGATGCGGGGTGATCTCGTCTCCGAGCATCGCATCCATGCCGAGCGGGGCAGCGTCTCGCCCGCGGCGGCAGCGGCGATCAATGCGGCGCGGGCTGCGGGGGGGCGGATCGTCGCGGTGGGAACGACGACGCTGCGGCTGCTGGAGACGGCGGCGGGGGCGGATGGAGTGATCGCGCCGTTCGAGGGCGAGACGGCGCTGTTCATCCTGCCGGGCCATGCGTTCCGCAGCGCCGATCTGCTGATGACGAATTTTCACCTGCCGCGCTCGACCCTGTTCATGCTGGTCTGCGCCTTTGCCGGGGAGGCGCGGATGCGGGCGGCCTACGCACATGCGATCGCGGGGGGGTACCGGTTCTACTCCTACGGCGATGCGTCGCTGCTGGAGCGGGCATGAGCCTGCATTGGACCGGAGAGGCGACCGATGGCGCGGCGCGGGCCGGGGTGCTGCACACCGCGCACGGCGATGTGGCGACGCCGGTGTTCATGCCCGTCGGCACCGCCGGCACGGTGAAGGGAATGACGGCGGATGCGGTGCGCGCCACCGGGGCGAAGCTGATCCTCGGCAACACCTATCACCTGATGCTGCGGCCGGGGGCGGACCGGGTGGCGGCGCTGGGCGGGCTGCACCGGATGATGGACTGGCCGGGGCCGATCCTGACGGACTCGGGCGGGTTTCAGGTGATGTCGCTCTCCGGCCTGCGCAAGCTGGATGCGGACGGGGTGACGTTTCGCGCGCATACGGACGGGGCGTATCACCGGCTGACGCCGGCGGTCTCGGTAGAGATCCAGCACAAGCTGGATGCGACGATCACCATGGCGTTCGACGAGTGCACGCCGTTTCCGGCCACGCCCGAGCAGGCGCGGGCCTCGATGGAGCTCTCGATGCGCTGGGCCGGGCGGTCGCGGGAAGCCTTCGTGGCGCGGGAGGGGTATGGGCTGTTCGGCATCGTGCAAGGCGGCGTCTATGCCGATCTCCGGCGCGAGTCCGTGGCGGCGCTAACGGCGATCGGCTTCGAGGGCTATGCGATCGGCGGGCTGGCCGTGGGTGAGGGCCAGGCGATGATGTTCGAGGTGCTGGAGGCGACGGTGCCGCATCTGCCGGCATCGCACGCACGCTATCTGATGGGCGTCGGCACGCCGGGCGATCTGCTGGGGGCGGTGGCGCGCGGGGTCGATATGTTCGACTGCGTGATGCCGACGCGGGCGGGGCGGACGGCGCGGGGCTATACCAGCCGGGGCGTGGTGAACCTGCGCAATGCGCGGTTTGCCGATGACGCGCGGCCGCTCGATCCCGGCTGCGCCTGCCCGGCCTGCACGCGGCATACGCGGGCCTATCTGCATCATCTGTTCCGCTGCGGGGAGATGCTGGGGCCGATGCTGCTGACGTGGCACAATCTGACATACTACCAACATCTGATGGCCGGGATGCGCGCGGCCATCCTCGATGGGCGGTTGGCGGCGTTCAGCGCGGAGGCCCGCATGGGCTGGGAGAGAGGCGACGATGACGGAAAGCTATGAGGGCCTGACCCAGCTCGGTGCGGCGGCCCGCCTGCCGGACAGCCCGGAGGCGGCGGTGCTGGAACGCGTGCCGAATCCGAATCCCGAGTCCGGCTACGTCGTGCGCTTCACCTGCCCGGAGTTCACCTCGCTGTGCCCGCTGACGGGGCAGCCGGATTTCGCGCATATCGTCATCGACTACATCCCGGCCGCCTGGATCGTGGAAAGCAAGTCGCTCAAGCTGTTCATGGGCAGCTTTCGCAATCACGGGGCTTTCCACGAGGCCTGCACGATGATGATCGCCCACCGGCTGATGGCGCTGCTCGACCCGGTGTGGCTGCGCATCGGCGCGTATTGGTATCCGCGCGGCGGCATCCCGATCGACGTGTTCTGGCAGACCGACGCGCCGCCGCCCGGCGCCTGGATCGCGGACCAGGGCGTTGCCCCGTACCGCGGCCGCGGCTGAGCCAGCGGCGGCGGCCGCGGCAGAAATCGCCGCGAAGGCGGCGGCGCTCGGCTTCGATGCCGTGGGCTTCGCTGAGGCGCGGCTGAGTGCCGAGGCGCAGGCGGGGCTGCGTGATTTCCTCGCCGCCGGCCATCACGGCAGCATGGGCTGGATGGCCGAACGGGCGGGCGAGCGGGCGGATCCGCGGGCATTGTGGCCGGCGGTGCGCAGCGTGATCTCGCTCGGGATGTCCTACGCGCCGGCCGGCGATGCGCTGGCGACGCTGGGGCGGCGGGACCGGGGCAACATCTCGGTCTATGCACGCCACCGCGATTATCATGATGTTATCAAGGGAAAGCTGAAGCACCTGGCGCAGTTCATGGTCGGGCGGTGGGGGGCGGGGGTGAAGGTGTTCGTCGATACCGCGCCGGTAATGGAAAAGCCGCTGGCGCAGGCGGCGGGGCTGGGCTGGCAGGGCAAGCATACCAATCTGGTATCCCGCCGGCATGGGTCGTGGCTGTTCCTCGGCGAGGTCTTCACCACGCTGGAGCTGGTCGCCGCGTTACCGCATGCCGACCGCTGCGGGAGTTGCACGCGCTGCCTGGCGGCCTGCCCGACCGATGCGTTCCCCGCGCCCTACCGGCTGGATGCGCGACGGTGCATCTCCTACCTGACGATCGAGCACGCCGGGCCGATCCCGGACGAGTTCCGGCCGCTGATGGGCAACCGGATCTATGGCTGCGACGATTGCCTCGCCGCCTGCCCGTGGAACCGATTTGCCGTGGCAGGGCGCGAGGCGAAGCTGGCGGCGCGGGCTGAGCTAGACGCGCCGGAACTGGCGCGGCTGACGGCACTTGACGACGCCGGGTTCCGCGCGCTGTTCGCCGGCTCGCCCATCAAGCGTATCGGGCGGGGGCGGTTCGTGCGCAACGTGCTGATCGCGATTGGCAATTCCGGCCTCCCGGCGCTGCTGCCGGCCGCTCAGGCGCTACTGGCGGACGCCGACCCGGTGGTGGCCGACGCCGCACGCTGGGCCGTGGGGCGGCTGGCATGAAAGGGCTCGAAAAGCGCAGCTTCAGCCTCGCCGGGCATCGCACCTCCGTGGCCCTGGAGGCGGAGTTCTGGGCGGTGCTGACGGCGCTGGCCCGCGCCCAGGGCATCCCGCTCTCCGCCCTGGTCGCCACGGTGGACGCAGGGCGCGATCCTGAACGGCCGCTCGCCTCCAGCCTGCGGGTGCATGCGCTTTTGCGGCGGGGTTAACCCTTGGGAAAGGGTGGGCGTGGCAGGTTTGCGGTCGAGCGAAATGCTCCGATTCCGAAGTGCCGCCAAAGAAAACCCTTAGGAGCACCCCATGCTGCAAACCACACCTCCCCCGAGCCCCCTGATCATCTGCGACCACCTCATCGCCGTCGCCCAGGAAGCCGACCGCGCCGGCCTCACCGCCACGGCACGCGACCTCGTCGACCTCGCCTACCGCCTGTTCGACACACCCCCCACCCCGCAACGCCGGCCCGCGCGGCTGGCGGCGTAGCGCGGGAGTAAGGAAGCAAGGCCAGGGGCGCCGCCCCTGGACCCCGCAAGGGGCGTTCGCCCCTTGACCCATGACTTGAAGAACAGGGTTTGGGCGAGGGGGGCCGGCCGGACCACCGACCGGGGCGGCAGACCCCCCGCGCCCAAACCCTGAACCTTGAGTAGCGGGTCCAGGGGCCACTGCCCGTCGCGCGAAGGCGCGCTCCGGACCTGGTGGGGGTCGAGGGGGCGAAGCCCCTCGCCTTACCTTCCTCACAACCCCCGCGCCGCCCGCCAGCGGGTGAGGTCGGCGAGTTCGGGGGTGCGGCGGGGGGTGTCGAGTTTGCCATCGAGTCGCAGGCCGAGGGTTGGGGTGTCAGGCACGTTGGGGCGGATGGTCAGGTGCAGGTTGCTGGTGGCGGCTTGCAGGTCGGCGGTGCCGGTGATGTCGATGGTGCCGGAGGGGGCGGTGAGGCGGGCGTTGGCGCCGGGGGTGAGGATGCCGGCGGTCAGGCGCGCCTCGAGGTCCAGGGAATCGAATTGCATGTCGCCGCCTTCCAGGGCGGCGCGGGTGTCGGCTTCCAGCAGGTCGGGTCCGGCGCGTGGCAGGTCGATGCCTTGCAGGCGGCCGGCTTGCACGCGCAGGCGCAGATTGCCGGAGAGGCTGGCGAGCAGGGCGGCGGGGGCGTGGCCTGTTGCTGTGAGGGTGGCGCTGGTGTCCAGGCCGCCGGCAGTGATGTCGAGCGGCTGATCGAGCAGCGGGCCGGTCAGGGTGGCGCCGGCGAGGGCGAGGTCGAGTGCCAGGGCAGGCGGGGTTGCGGCGGCGTCGAAGCTGAGGCGGCCGGTGAGCGCGCCGCCTTCGATGGTGGCCGTCAGGTCGTCCAGGCGCAGCAGGCCGCCGGCGAGGCTGACGGTGGCGCGCGTGCGGCGCATGACGGGGGTGGCGCCCAGCAGCACCTCGCCGGCCTCGACGCGGAGTTGCGCGCGCCAGTCCTGCAGCAAAGCGAGCGGCAGGGGGTCTGGGGAGCGGGGGTAGGGCAGCGGCAGGGGCAGCGCCTCGGCGACGATGCGGCCGCTGAGCAGAGGGGCATCGCCGCGTTCGAGCGCGAGGGCGCCGGAGGCCCGCAGCGAGCCGGCGGAGATTTCCAGGTTTTCGGCGGCGATGCGGGCGGGGGTTGCGGCGAGCTGGGCGATGAGACTGAGCGAGCCGTCGCCGAGCCAGGCGGCGGTGCCGTTGAGGCCCATCAGTTCGGCAAAGCGGGGCGCGCCGGGGTGGCGCAGCAGCAGCGGGCCGGACCAGCGGCCGGTGGTGAGGTCGGCTTGCGGCTGGGCTTCCACCCGCAGATCGGCGAGTTCGCCGACGAGGCGCAGGGCCATCGCCTCGGCGGTGCCGGACGCCTGCAGTTGCAGGCTGGCGGCACCCCGCCAGAGGGGGAAGGCGAGGGCGGGGAGCTGTGGCAGCAGGGCCGCGAGGCGCGCGGCGTCCGGCGCGCGCAGGTCGAGCCGGCCGTCGGCGATGCGGCCGCCCTCGGTCAGGGTGCCGGTGGTCAGGGCGGTGAGGCCGGTGGTCTGGACTTCCAGCCGGCGCAGGATGGCGCGGGTGGGTTCGATGGCGAGGTCGAGGGTGAGCGGGGCGATCTGCCAGCCCGGCAGCAGGGCGGCCTCGGCATCCAGGCGCAGGTCGGCTTCGATGCCGCCGAACTGGGCGGCCAGGGCGGCGAGCGAGCCGGGGCCGGCGGTGGCGGGCAGCCAGCGCGAGAGGTCGATCCGATCGGAGGTCAGGCGCGCCCGCAGGATCGGGCGCTGGCCGCGGCGCAGGGTGGCCGCACCGCCGAGGCTGTCGCCGTCGAGCGTGCCTTCCAGGCGGTCCACCGCGATCTGCTCGGCGCCGGCGACGACATGGGCGCGCAGTTCCGCGCTGCGCAGCACGCCGGCCGGCAGGGCACCGACGCGGCCGATGCCGGCGGCTTCGGCCCAGGCGAGGGTGGTACGCAGGTTGGCGGTGGAGAGGCTGGCGATGCCGTCGAAGATCGGTGAGCGGGCGGCGGCGGCGTCTGCGGGGAGGACCTGGCCGGCGAGGACCAGGGTGGCGTCGCCGGGGAGAATGGCGCGGACCTCGCGGAGTTGCAGCTTGCCGCCGCCGATATCGATGCCGGCGCGCAGGGATCGCAGGGTGCCACCGGCCAGGGTCGCGGCCTCGGCAGAGAGGTCGACACCGGTGGAGATGCCGGTGGCAAGGCCGGCGGAGCGCAGCAGCGGCGGCAGCCAGGCGTCGAGATCGAGACGGCTTGCGGTCAGCGCGAGGTCGAGGCGCGGGGCGGGTTCGAGGCGGAGCGACAGGGCGCCGCGGGCGGGGGCGCCGGCGATCTCGCCGGCCAGCTCGTCGGCGAAGGCCAGCCCGCCGGCCATGCGGAAGCGGCCCTCGGCGCGAAACGGCACGGCGGGGGCGGGCAGCAGCAGGGAGAGGTCCGGGCCGCGCAGGCTGGCCTGGCCGGCCATGCCGCCCTCGGCTGCGATCTGCCCGGCCAAGGCGAGGCCGGTGCCGGCGATCGGCCCCTGGCCGTCCAGCGTCAGGTCGATGCCGGCGACGCCGTCATTGCCCGGGCGGGTCAGGCGGGCGGTGAAGTGCCATTTGCGGCCGGAGAGCGTGCCGGTGCCGGCAGCGTTCCAGCTGCCGGTGTCCTCGCGGGTGGAGAGCGTGGCGTCGATGCCGGCGACGACGGCCTCGCCTATCGTGAGGCGCCCGTCCTCGATGCGGGCGGAGAGGGCGGAGAGCCAGGCGGGCGCGCGCAGGGCGGAGGTCGCCTGGCCGAGCGGCCAGGGCAGCCGGGCGTCCAGGCCGAAGATCACCAGATCCTGCGCATCGACGAGGCCGGAGAGCAGCGGCCAGAGCGCCACGCGCAGGCGCAGTTCAGCGGCGGTGGCGGTGACTCCCTGGGCGTCCTCGGCGAGGACCACGCGCCGCGCGGTCAGCACCGGCTGCGGTAGCAGGCGCAGGGTCACCGGGCCGTCGATACGCACCGGGCGACCGAGGGTGCCGGAGGCGAGCACGCCGATCACGTCGCGGTAGCGGTTCCAGTCCAGCACCGGCGGTACCGCCCAGGCGGCCGCGAGGGTGGCCAGGACGGCGGCGGTCAGGACAGCGGTGATCCAGCGCAGGGTGGTCATGCGGGTCGGCAGAAGGAAGGAAGAATCTTCTTTTTTTTAACAAAAAGAAGCAAAAAAGCTTTTTCCGTTGGGTTGGGGCTTTGGGGACCAAGTGGGGGTTGGACGACGTAGTGTTTTTTGGCTTCGCCGGATTTTCCACCGGCTATCGGGCTGGAGGCGAAACCAGTGGCAGAAGTTTTTTGCTTCTTTGTTTCAAAAAAGAAGACGCTTGCCTTACTTCCCCCCATACCCGCCCCCACCCGGCGTTTCGATGGTGAACACGTCGCCCGGCAGGATCTCGGCGCGGTCGGTGCCGGACATCACCGTTGTGCTGCCGTCGGCGCGGGTGATCCATTGGCGGCCGGGCAGGCCGTCCGCCCCGCCTTCAAGGCCGAAGGGGGCGACGCGGCGGCGGGAGGCGACGACGACGGCGGTCATCGGCTCGAGGAAGCGGATGCGGCGGCGTGAGCCGTTGCCGCCGGTGTGGGTGCCAGCACCGCCGGAGCCGCGCCGGATGGCGAACTCCTCGAGGATGACGGGGTAGCGGAGTTCGAAGATTTCCGGGTCGGTCATGCGGGTGTTGGTCATGTGGGTTTGCACGGCGGAGGTGCCGTCGAACCCGGGGCCGGCGCCAGTGCCGCCGCAGATGGTTTCGTAATACTGGCGGTTGGCGTCGCCGAAGATGAAGTTGTTCATCGTCGCCTGCGAGCAGGCGATGGCGCCGAGCGCGCCGAACAGGGCGTTGCAGGTGGCCTGGGAGACCTCGGTGTTGCCGGCGACCACCGCGGCGCCAGGGGCCGGGGAGAGGAAGGTGCCGGGCGGGATGACGATGCGAATCGGCTTGAGGCAGCCGTCGTTCAGCGGAATATCAGTGCCGACGAGGCAGCGGAAGACGTAGAGGACGACGGCGTTGGTGACCGCGGGCGGGGCGTTGAAGTTGTCGGCGCGCTGGGCGCCGGTGCCGGTGAAATCCACCACCGCGCTGCGGGCAGCGTGATCGACGGTGACGCGCACGACCAGGGGCGAGCCGTCGTCCATCGTGTAGGTGAAGCTGCCGTTGCCGATACGGCCGAGCACGCGGCGGACGCTTTCCTCGGCGTTGTCCATCACGTGGCGCATATAGGCGGCGACGGTCTGCCAGCCGTAGGCGGCGACGACCTTTTGCAGTTCCTGCACGCCTTTGGCGTTGGCGGCGACCTGGGCCTTGATGTCGGCGACGTTCACGTCCGGGCTGCGGGCGGGGTATTTCGCCGATGCCAGCAGGGCGCGGAAGGGGTCTTCGCGGAAGTGGCCGTTGTCGACGAGGAGGAAGTCGTCGATCACCACGCCTTCCTCTTCGAGGGTGCGGCTCATCGGCGGGGTGGAGCCCGGCGTGGTGCCGCCGATGTCGGCGTGGTGGCCGCGGCTGCCGACGAAGAACTGGATCGTCGCGCCGCCAGCGTCGAAGACCGGGGTGATGACGGTGATGTCCGGCAGGTGGGTGCCGCCGTTGAAGGGGTTGTTCAGGGCGACGACGTCGCCGGGGCGCAGAGTGGCGCCGCGGCGGCGGATGACGGTGCGCACGCTCTCGCCCATCGCGCCGAGATGCACGGGGACGTGGGGGGCGTTGGCGACCAGCGCGCCGGTGGCGTCGAAGATTGCGCAGGAGAAATCCAGGCGTTCCTTGATGTTCACCGA
Organism: Asaia bogorensis; assembly: GCA_945874805.1. GTDB lineage: Bacteria > Pseudomonadota > Alphaproteobacteria > Acetobacterales > Acetobacteraceae > CAIRTN01. The sequence goes on from CAMCJI010000033.1 coordinate 14,618, forward strand.
TTGGGAGGTGTTCTGCAGGACCGCGCCGGTCTGTTCGGCGACGTTCATGAACAGGTTGTTGAAGAGTTCGAGCAGGACGGGGTCGGCCCGCTCGGTGCCGGCGGCGATGCGGGCGGCGAGCGGGGTGGTGCGGCTGAGGATCATGTGGTCCTGGGCGGTGACTTCGGCCGTCCAGCCGGGTTCGACGACCGTGGTGGCGTTGGCCTCGCGGATGAGGGCGGGGCCCTGGATGCGGTCGGCGGCGCGCAGGCCGGTGCGTTCGAAGACGGGGGTGTCGTGTTCGGCGCCGCCGCTCCACATCGGAATGCGGTCGATCTCGGTGGGCGTGCCGTGGGCGCGGGCGGGGATGGTGGCCTCGCGCACCTGTTCGCCGGCGGCGGTGGCTTCGACGGCGACGGTCTCGGCGATGAGGGCGCGGCCCGGGGTAGCGAAGCCGAAGCGGGCGCGGTGGGCGGCGGTGAACTGCTCGGCGATGGCGGCGACCGAGCCGAGGTCGCAGGGCAGCGTGGCCTCAGTGCCGGCGTAGCGCAGATGCAGCTTCTTCGTGACGGTGACGGCTGAGATGTCCGCCCCCTGGCGCGCCAGGGCGGCGGCGGCATCCGTGGCCAGGCGGGCGGCGAGGGCTTCGAGGGCCGGCATGGCGGCCTCGGTCAGGGCGACTTCGACGGCCTGTTCGCGCAACACGGACTGGTCGGCGAGGCCCATGCCGTAGGCGCTGAGCACGCCGGCATAGGGGTGGATGAACACCGTGGTCATGCCGAGTTCGTCAGCGACGAGGCAGGCGTGCTGGCCGCCGGCGCCGCCGAAGCATTGCAGGGCGAAGCGGGTGGCGTCGTGGCCCTTCTGCACCGAGACCTGCTTGATCGCGTTGGCCATGTTGGCGACGGCGATGCGCAGGAAGCCCTCGGCGACGTCCTGGGGGTTTTGCGGCGTGCCGGTGGCGGCTTCGATCTCGGCGGCGAGTGCTGCGAATTTTTCGGCGACGACGCCCGCGTCCAGCGGGGCGTCGCCGCCAGGGCCAAAGATGGCGGGGAAGTGGTGGGGCTGGATCTTGCCGACGAGGACATTGGCGTCCGTCACGGTCAGCGGCCCGCCGCGGCGGTAGCAGGCGGGGCCGGGCACGGCGCCTGCGCTGTCGGGGCCAACGCGCAGGCGCGCACCGTCGAAATGCAGGATCGAGCCGCCGCCGGCGGCCACCGTGTTGATCGCCATCATCGGGGCGCGCATGCGCACACCTGCCACCTCCGTCTCGAAGGCGCGTTCGAAGGCACCGTCGTAGAGCGCCACGTCCGTCGAGGTGCCGCCCATGTCGAAGCCGATGATGCGGTGGATGCCGGCCATGCCGGCGGTGCGCGCGGCGCCGACGATGCCGCCGGCGGGGCCGGAGAGGATCGCGTCCTTGCCCTGGAAATGCCGGGCCTCGGCCAGGCCGCCGTTGGATTGCATGAAATAGAGGCGCACGCCGCCGAGCTCGCTCGCCACCTGTTCCACGTAGCGGCGCAGGATGGGGGAGAGGTAGGCGTCCACCACCGTGGTGTCGCCGCGCGGGATCAGGCGCAGCAGCGGGCTGACGGCGTGGCTGGCGGAGACCTGGGTGAAGCCGGCCTCTCGCGCGAGGTCCGCGAGGCGCTGTTCGTCGGCGGGGTATTTCCAGGCGTGCATCAGGGCGATGGCGACGGCGGCGATGCCCTTCGCGCGGGCGGCGGCGAATGCGGTGCGGGCGGCTGCCTCGTCCAGCGGTTCCAGCTCGGCGCCGTGGACATCGACGCGGCCGGCGATCTCGACGACGCTCTCATAGAGCAGGGTCGGCAGGGTGATCTTGAGGTCGAACAGGCGCGGGCGGGCCTGGTTGCCGATGCGCAGGGCGTCGGCGAAGCCGCGGTTGACGACCAGCAGGGTGCGCTCGCCCTTGCGTTCCAGCAGGGCGTTGGTGGCCACCGTGGTGCCCATCTTCACGCAGTCGATCGTGCCGGGCGGAATCGGGGCGTCGAGTGCCAGGCCCAGCACGGTCTTGATGCCGGCGATGGCGGCGTCGCGGTAGCGGCCGGGGTTTTCGCTGAGCAGCTTGTGGGTGGACAGGCGGCCGGCGGGATCGCGGGCGACGATGTCGGTGAAGGTGCCGCCGCGGTCGATCCAGAACTGCCACATGGCACGCTAGCCTCTTGATTTTGCGGCATGCCCGGGTGAGCGCGAACTGCACGGGAGAGAATGCGCGTTTTCAGATACTTAACCCCGCGCGTTATAGAGGCAGCAGGCGCGATGGGAAAGCCGGCGCACGCGTGGTAGATGCGAGGCATGTGGGGCAAGATTTTCGGCGGAATGGCGGGCTTTGCGATGGGGGGTCCGCTCGGCGCTGTCGTCGGGGCGGCGCTCGGCCATGCGGCGGAAAGCGGGGCCGCGCCGAAATTCCAGTTCTTCAAGGGCTTCGGCGCGCCGCCACCGGCCGCCATCCCCGGGCAGCGGGAGGCGGTGTTCTCGATCTGCGTCGTCGTGCTCTCGGCCAAGCTGGCGAAATGCGACGGGCCGGTGAACCGGACGGAGATCGACGCGTTCAAGCGCTGCTTCCGGGTGCCGCCGGAGGGCGCGCGCGACGTCGGCAGGCTGTTCGACCAGGCGCGCGACAGCCCGGAAGGCTATGCCGACTACGCCCGGCGGATGGGCGAGGCCTTCGTCGGCAGCGCCTTCCTGCTGGAGGATGTGCTCGCCTCGCTGGTGCTGATCGCGCGGGCGGACGGGCCGATGAACAAGCGCGAGGAGGAGCTGCTGCAGGGCGTGCGCATCGGCTTCGGCCTAGGGGCGGAGGCCTGGGCGCGGGCGCTGGGCGGCGGGCGCCACGTGACGGTGGAGGACGACCCCTATGAGGTGCTGGGGGTCGCGCGCGACACGCCGCCCGAGGCCCTGCGCGCCGCCTGGAAGCTGCTGATGCGGGAGAACCACCCGGACAGTCTCGCCAGCCGCGGGGTGCCGCCGGAATTCATCGCCCGCGCCACCGACAAGGTCGCGCGGATCAACGCGGCCTGGGACAGGATCAAACGCGAGCGCGGCCTGTGAGCCTGCGCATCCGCGCGGCCCCGAGCCCGAACCATGACGCCCGGCCGGCGGGGGAGCCGATCGATACCATCGTGCTGCATTATACCGGGATGACGAGCGCCGCCGGGGCGCTCGCCCGGCTGCGGGACCCGGCGGCGAAGGTCTCCTCGCATTACCTGGTGGAGGAGGACGGCACGGTCTGGCGCATGGTGGATGAGGGGCGGCGGGCCTGGCATGCCGGGGTCTCGTTCTGGCGTGGGCGGACGGCGCTGAACGGGCGGTCGATCGGCATCGAGATCGTCAATCCCGGGCATGAGCATGGGTATCGGGATTTTCCGGTGCTGCAACTCGCCGTGGTGTGCGACTTGTGCCTGGAGATCATGTCGCGCCATCCCGTCGGTGCGCGGGATATCGTCGGGCACAGCGATATCGCGCCGGAGCGCAAGGAAGATCCGGGCGAACGCTTCGACTGGGAGGGGCTGGCGCGCAACGGCGTGGGGCTGTGGCCGCATGGGGTGGCCGATCTCGGCACCGGTGGCGCGGTGCGCGATGCGGCGGGCCTGGCGGATGTGCGGGCGGCTTTGGGGCTGATCGGCTATCAGGTGGCCCCGCACGGGCCGCTCGACCCCGCGCTGTCGGCGGTGCTGCGCGCGTTTCAGCGGCATTGGCGGCCGGAGGCGGTGAACGGCCAGGCGGATGCCGGCACGCTGGCGCGGCTACTGGGAGTGGCGCGGCTGTGCGAGGGTTGACCCCGCCCGCCGCACGGCGCATCTGACGCGGGCCAGACGGCCGGACGGCCGCTGTTGGGGGTAACCCTGATGGAGGAAAGTCCGGGCTCCACAGGAATACGGTGCCGGCTAACGGCCGGCGGGGGCGACCCCAGGGAAAGTGCCACAGAAAACAAACCGCCGGCGCAAGGGTTCGTCCCCCGCAGGCATGGGTGAAACGGTGCGGCAAGAGCGCACCGCGCCCCTGGCAACAGGGGCGGCAGGGCAAACCCCACCGGGAGCAAGACCGCATAGGGGCGGCCGGCGGCCCTCAAGGCGCAAGCTGCGAGGGTGACGCAAGGGCATTCCTGCCCCGCAGCCCGGGTTGGTCGCATGAGGCACGCCGTAAGGCGTGTTCGAGAGGAATGGCCGTCTCGCTCGCAAGGGCGGACAGAACCCGGCTTACAGGCCGTCTGGCACTTTCAGGCCGTCGGGCACGTTGGGGTGTGCGGTGCAGCAAAAAGCACTGCACACCCCAGCAGCCAGACCTGTCCGAACCGCCATCTGGCCGGGCGCCAGGGCGGGTCTGAACCCCCTCCCCCAGCTTCCCCCAGCCGCGGCGCGTGGTCCGCGGATTCGACGAAATCAATGTTTTCAATGAGTTGTGGAATCATGTGGGGAGTCGATTGTCGACTTGTCCCAGTTATCAACCAGTTAATCCCTTTGACGAACACCCGCTCCCATGCTATCCCAATCCATCCCGGAAATTGGCCTTCCAGACGGGTCTGGAACGGCGTCGGCGAAGGGGTTCACGCGGGGCAGATCGAAGGGATGCGACGGGCGGCATGCGGCAGTTCGTGGGCAATCACACCAAGGACTTCGACGCCAAAAAGCGCGTAACGCTCCCGGCTGGCTTCCGCGCATCGTTGCGCGAAGGCGACAGCATCGATCTGGTCCTGCGCCCCTCCCCCAGCCTGCCGTGCATCGAGGGCTGGCCCTACGAGACGCTGGCAGCACTGATCCCCAAGCCGGAGGAGATCGATCCGTTCGATGATGCTGCGGCACTGCGCGCCGCCTCGTTGTTCGGCACCGGCGAGAAGCCGAAGGTGGATACGGAGGGGCGGATGTCCCTGCCTGAGGAGATGGCCGAGCATGCCGGCATCGCCGATTCCGCTCTGTTCATCGGCCTGGGCAACCGCTTTCTGATCTGGGAGCCGGCGGCCGGCCGCGCCTGGCTCGCAAAGGCGAGGCGGCCGGCATGAGCCATATCCCCGTCATGCTGGCCGAGGTGCTCGCGGCAGTCCGCCCGCGCGACGGCGGCCTCTATCTCGATGCGACCTTCGGCGGCGGCGGCTACAGCCGCGCGGTGCTCGAAGCGGCGGCCTGCACCGTATGGGGTATCGACCGCGACCCAGACGCGATCGCCCGGGGCGCTGCATTGGCGGCGGCCCATCCGGGCCGGCTGCATCTGCTGCACGGGCGCTTCGGCACGATGCTGGCCCTGCTGGCCGAAGCCGGGGTGACGCGGCTCGACGGGGTGATGCTGGATCTCGGCGTCTCCTCCTTCCAGATCGACGATCCCTCGCGCGGGTTTTCGTTCCGGTTCGATGGGCCGCTGGACATGCGGATGGGCCGCGAGGGGCCGTCGGCTGCCGATCTGGTGCGCGAGTTGCCGGAAGCCGAGCTTGCCGACGTACTTTATGTGTATGGCGAGGAGCGGGCCTCGCGCCGGATCGCCAAGGCGATCGTGGCGGCGCGGGCGGCAGCCCCGATCGAGACCACGTTGCAGCTCGCCGGCATCATCCGCTCGGTGCTGCCGCCGGACAAATCGGGCCACCATCCGGCGACCCGCAGCTTCCAGGCGCTGCGGATCAAGGTGAACGACGAGCTGGGCGAAGTCTCCGAGGCGCTGGAACAGGCGGCATCGCTGCTGGCGCCAGGCGGGCGGCTGGTGGTGGTGAGCTTCCATTCGCTGGAGGACCGGCTGGTCAAGCAGTTCATGGCCGAAGCCGCCGGGCGCACGCCCGCGCCCTCCCGCCATGACCCGCGCGGGATGATCGGCCGTGGGCGGCCGGAGTTCCGGCTGGTCTCCACCGGCGCGGCCAAGCCGGGCGACAGCGAAACCGCCGCCAATCCACGCGCCCGCTCGGCGCGGCTGCGCACCCTCGAACGTTTGGAGTCCGGCGCATGATCCGCCCGGCGACCGCCATCTGCGTGCTGATCTTCGTCGGCAGCGGCATGTTCCTCTATCAGACCAAGCATGAATCGAAGATGCTCGACCTCGAGATCGAGAAGACCGAGCGGCTGACCGCGAAGGCACGCTCGCGGGTGCGCGACCTGCAGACGGCGTATTCGGAACTGAACGATCCATCCCGCTTGCAGGCGCTGGCCGACCAGCATCTGCCACGGCTGAAGCCGGCCTTGCCGGGGCAGTATGCGAGCCTCGCCGATCTCGGCCGCCGCCTGCCCGCCCCCGGTGCGATCCCGGTCGCCGAACCGCCGGCGCCGGATCTGCCGGCGAGTCTGCCCCCCCCTCTGGCACCCACTCTGGCGCCCACCGCAGCACCGGCCGCCGTGCCGATGGTCAGCACCAAGCCGGTGCCTGCCCCCGCACCGACTCCCGCGCCGCTGGCGCTTGCCGTTGCCAGGCCGGCACCGGCCCCCGCGGGCCCGAAGCCAACGCCGCTCGCGGTGCCCGCGCCGGTGCAGCAGGCGCCTGCCCCGCATGCGCCGGCCGCCACGACCGCGCTCGCCGCCGCGCGGCCGGCCCCGGTGCCGCGCCCGGCGCCCGCCCCGGCCCCGGTGTTCACGCCGATGGCCCAGACCCCGCCGGCCGCACAGCCGCCGCGCGTCATCCCGGCTGAGGACCTGCGGCGCATCGCCAACGGGGCGCCGGTGGACAGCAGCCAGCCGGCCGTCGCCTCCGCCCTCGGCATGGCGCGTTCGATGCTGACCGCGCCCACACCGGTCACCTCGGCAAACGCCGCCCGGCCCGGCACCCGCCCGTGAGCGAGCCGCCGAAAGCGCAGATCGCCCAGAGCCAGGGTGCGCCCAGCGCCGGCAGCGTGCCGCGCATGGAGAATGTGCGGCTGACCGCGCCGGACCTGGAGCGGCGGCGGGCACTGGAACTGACGCGCGGGCGGCTGGTGCTGACGGCGGCGGGCTTCGCGCTGCTGTTCACCGCCGCCGCCGGCCAGCTCGCCTGGACGACGGTGCTCTCGCCCACGCTGCCGAAGCTGGAGATGCAGGCCCGCCGGCCAGACCCGCCGGTGCCGGCGCCTGCCGCCGCACCCGCCGGGCCATCCGGTCCGCTGGTCGAAGCCGCCGCCCAGCCGGTGATCCCCACCCCGCCCGCGCCGCCGCGCGAGCCGGCCGTGCGCGGCCTGCGCGCCAGCATCACCGACCGCAGCGGGGCGACGCTGGCGATCTCCCGCCCGCGGGCGGCGCTGATCGCCATACCGGTGATCATCCTCGACCCCGACGACGCGGCGCGGCGCATCCATCAGGTGTTGCCGCGCCTGCCGGAAGCCGAACTGAAGGCGCGGCTGAGCTCAGGGCGCAAATACGTCTATCTCGCCCGCCAGATCACCCCCGCCGAGCAGCTGGCGGTGAACGCGCTGGGCATCCCCGGCATTGAATTCGAGCGGGCGGAGCGGCGGGACTATCCGATGGGGCGGGTGGCAGCCCACGTCATCGGCCGGGTCAATCCGGACGGAGACGGCATTTTCGGCATCGAAGCCTTCATGAACGCGCGGCTGCGCGACAATGCCGAGCCGCTGCGCCTGTCGCTCGATCTGCCGATCCAGGCCGTGCTGCGCGAGGAACTGTCGCGGGCGATGACAACGTTCAACGGCATCGGCGGCGCCGGTATCGTCATGGATGTGCGCAGCGGCGAGATCATCGCGATGGTCAGCCTGCCGGATTTCGATGCGCGGGTGACGACGAAGCTGACCCGCGACGAGGGGCTGAACCGCGCGGTGGCCGGCGCCTATGAGCCCGGCAGCACCTTCAAGATCCAGACCGAGGCGATGGCAATCGAGGCCGGGGTCGGCCAGTTGTGGAACGTCTATGACGCCTCCGCCCCGCTGCCGGCCGGGCGGGGGCGCTTCATCAAAGACTTCGAAGGCAAGCGCCGGGCGCTGTACTTCCCCGAAGTGCTCGCCTACTCGTCCAACATCGGGGCCGCGCGCATCGCGCTGAGCGTGGGCGCGGAACGCCAGCGCGCCTGGCATCAGAAGCTGGGCATGTTCGCCCGCGCGCCGATCGAGCTGCCGGAAGCGGTGAAGCCGCAGTTCCAGTCCGCCAAGCAGTGGAAGGAGGTGACGACGATGACGGTCGGCTTCGGCCACGGCATCTCCGTCTCCGGCCTGCATGTGCTGCGGGCGACGGCGGCGGTGGCGAACAACGGCATCATGGTCACGCCCACCCTGCTGGCCCGCGACCCCGACGCGCCGCTGCCGCAGGGCGAGAGGGTGATGGCGCAGGCGACGTCGGACACGATGCGCAAGCTGATGCGTCTGGTGGTGACCGAGGGTGTGGGCAAGCTGGCCGAGGTGCCGGGCTACTTCATCGGCGGCAAGACCGGCACGGCAGAGAAGTTCGACGACCGCGGCAACTATAAGAAGAGCGTGAACATCGTCGCCTTCGTCGGGGCCTTCCCGATCAACGCGCCGCGTTATGCGATCTACATGATGGTGGATGAGCCGAAGGCGAACGCGCAGAGCCACGGCTATCGCACCGCCGGGCAGATCGTCGCCCCAGCGATCAGCAAGGTGGTGACGCGCATCGGGCCGATGCTGGGCATCCTGCCGGAGACCGATGCCCAGGCCGCGGCGGTCGCCGCCTCGCTGGCCGTGCCGATGCAGCCCACGCGGGGCGGCAGCGCGGCACCGGCGGCGCAGAAGCCGCCTGCCGCGAGGCCGGTACCTGCACCCGCCCCGGCGACCGGCGCTGGCGCGGCCCCGCCGGCGTCCTCCGTGCTGCGCCCCGCGCCCGCCAAGCCCGCCGCCGCGGATTTCCGCCACGAGGCGGTGCTGACCCTGCCACCCGGAAGGCAGGATCTTGCAACTCGTTGACCTCCTTCGCCGGATGCCGGACCTGGTGGCGCTGCCGCAGGCGTGGCGCGACGCCTGGCAGGCGGCGGCCGGCGTGCAGGTGATCGGCATCACCGCCGACAGCCGGCAGGTGCGGCACGGCATGATCTTCGCCGCCGTCCCTGGTGCCACGGTGGACGGGCGGAACTTCATCGCGCAGGCGGTGGCCCGCGGCGCGGCGGCGGTGCTGGCCGAGCCGGGCACGCAGATGCCGCCCGGCTCGGCCTGCGCGCTGCTGCCGGACCCGCAGCCCCGCCGCCGGCTGGCGCGCATGGCCGCCCTGATCGCCGGGCCGCAGCCGCGCGTGGTCGCCGCCGTCACCGGCACGAACGGCAAGACCAGCGTGGTCGATTTCCTGCGGCAGA
>CAMCJI010000034.1 GCA_945874805.1 Asaia bogorensis
ACGGCGGCGCCGAATCTCGGCAATCACATCCATGAACAACACCCCAGATTCTCCAGCGCAAAGGCCGGATGATCGCATGGACCAGGGTGGAAACTATTGGACGCTGTTTACCCCCAGAATCTGGAAACATTTGCACGCTGTTTTACACCTATCAGGCATGGCTGGCAGCTTTGGTGGAACGGGCGCGGGGGCAGCCGGTGTTCGGCACGGCGGTGGTCTGTGTCAACGCCTGGAACGAGTGGGCCGAGGGCGCGGTGCTGGAGCCGGACGTGCATTTCGGCGCTGCCTTCCTCAACGCCACCGCCCGCGCGCTCGGCGGCATGGGCCGGGCGAGCCGGCACGGCCTGCTGCTGGTCGGGCATGATGCCTTCCCCGCCGGGGCGCAGATGCTGCTCCTGCATCTCGCGCGCCTGCTGCGGGCCCGGCACGGCGCGATGGTCGAGGTCGTGCTGCTCGGCGACGGCGCGTTGCGCGATGCCTATGCGGCGATAGCGCCTACGACGGTGATGTCGCTCCCGGCCCTGGCGGCCCAGGCGCCGGCCCTGGCGCAGCGCGGGTTCACCGCGGCCATCGTCAATTCCGCCGCTGCTGCGGGTGCCGTGGCGCCGCTGGCCCGCGCCGGCATCCCGGCGACGCTGCTGGTGCATGAACTGCCGCGCCTCATTACCGCGCACAACCTCGGCCCTGCCCTGACCGAAGCCACTGCCCTGGCGCGCGAGACGATCTTCCCCGCTGCGGCGGTGCTCGAGGCGGTGGCGCCGCTCGCCCCGCCGGCTGCCGCGCGCATCGCCCCGCAGGGATGCTATCGCCCCGCGCCCTTCGACCGGGGCGCCCGAGCCCGGCTGCGTTCCATACTGGGCATCGGGCCGAAGGAGGTACTGGTGCTCGGCGCGGGGCATGCCGATCTGCGCAAGGGGTTCGACCTGTTCCTGCAGACGTGGCGCGCTGCCCGGCGCGGCTTTCGCCAGGCGCATTTCTGCTGGATCGGCAGTGCCGAGCCGACCCTGGCCGCGCATCTTGCCCCCGAGCTCGCAGCCGCCATCGCCACCGGGCATTTCCATCTGCCCGGACCGCAGGACGAACCCGGCCCTTGGTACGCCGCCGCCGATGCCTTTGCCCTGACCTCGCGCGAGGACCCGTTTCCCTCCGTGGTGCTGGAGGCGCTCTCGGCGGGCCTGCCCAGCGTCGCCTTCGCCGGCGGCGGCGGCATCCCGGAATTGCTGGAGGCCGAGGACTGCGGGCGCGTGGTGCCGATGGGGGATGCCGCGGCGATGGCACGCGCCGCCCTCGCTTTGGCCGCGACCTCCGCCGAGAGCCGTGCCCGGCTGGCGGCGATCGCGGCGCGGCGGTTCGATTTCGGCGCCTATGCCTCGGCCCTGCTGCAGGCGGCGCATCCCGGACTCGCCCGCATTTCCGTGGTGGTGCCGAACTGGAACTACGCGCAGCATCTGCCCGCGCGCCTGGCCTCGATCTTCGCCCAGAGCCACCCGGTCGAGGAGGTGATCCTACTCGACGACGCCTCCACGGATGACAGCCTCGCCGTTGCCCGGCGCGTCGCGGCGGAGTGGGGGCGGGAGCTGCGGATCGTCGCCTCGGCGCGCAACTCCGGTTCGGTGTTCCGCCAGTGGCGCCGCGGCGTGGATCTCGCCGCCGGCGATTTCGTCTGGATCGCCGAGGCGGATGACGAGGCGGCGCCGGAATTTCTGGCCACCCTCGCCGGCCGGCTGGACGCCGCCCCCGACGCCGACCTGCTGGCTTGCGACAGCCGCGCGATCGACGCGCAAGGCAGTCTGCTCTGGCCGGATCACCAAGCCTACTACGTCGCCGCGGAGGCCGCCGCCCTGGCGCGCGATGCGGTATTCCCCGCCCGCGAGTTCGCCCGCCGCTTCCTCGCCGAGCGCAACCTGCTGCTCAACGCCTCAGCCGTGCTGTGGCGGCGGCGGCCGCTGCGCGGTGCATTGCGCCGGCTGTCTGCCGAGTTGGGCGGGCTGCGGGTGGCGGGAGACTGGCGCGTCTATCTCGACCTGCTGGCCCACAGCGCCGGCAGCGTCTGCTGGACGGCGACGGCGCTGAACACGCATCGCCGCCATGCGGAGAGCGTCACCGCCCGGCTGGACCCCGCGCGCCATCTGGACGAGATCCGCGGGGTGCAGCTTTCCGCCCGGGCCGCCCTGGCCATCGGCCCAGCCGAGCACGCGCGACAGGATGCCTACTTGGCGCGCCTGGCCCGCGATTTGGGTGTGGGCGGCACCACGGCGGACTGAACGGGCGCGGGGGCAGGCCGCGCGATCAGCGCCTCGATCCGCGCGAGCATCCGCAGCCCAACCGCGCGGTTGCCGTGGCTGCGCAGCGCGTCGAGCCGGCCGCGCTGCGCCATCGCCGCCCCGCGCGAGGGGTCGGCGAGCACCGGGGCGAGCAGGGAGACCGCGTGGTCGATGTCCGGCTCGGCCCAGCTCTGGCCCTGCCAGTGCGGATAGTCGCCCTCGGCCAGCGGGGTCATCGCGTGGCGCACCAGCAGGGAATTTTCCGCCGTCATGAAATCGACATTGCCCGACCAGCCGGTGCCCATCGCCAGCCGCCCCAGCGCCATCGCCTCACCCAGGCCGCGGCCGAAGCCTTCGGCGCGGTGCAGGGAGACCAGCACGTCGCACGCGTTGATCAGGCTGCGCATGCCCAGGCTGTCCAGCGGCCGGGCGATCACTTTGATCTGCGGATCGGCGGCGACGCTGGCCGCCCATTCCTCGGCATCGCGTTCGCCGTTCTTGCACTTCAGCACCAGTTGCAGATCGGCGAAGGGATGGGCGGCGCGCAGCCGGGCGAACAGATCCAGCACCGCCTGCGGGTTCTTCCGGCTGGCGTAGGACGAGAGGTCGAAGCTGTGCAGCAGCACGAAGGCGCTCTCGCGAATGCCGAAATGCCGGCGCGGCAGCAGCGGGCCGGGCTCCGGCTCGATCGCCTGGCCGACGACGTGGCTGGCGACTCCGCTGACCGCGAAGCTGGCAGCGGTGAAGTCGCTGATCGCCCACACCTCGTCGAAGCGGCGGAGCTGCTCCGCCCATTCGGCCGGGTAGGCCGGCAGTTCCCAGGCCGGCATGATGACGTTGATGCCGTCCCCGAAGCGGCCGCCGCGGGCGGCGAAGGCCTCCAGCACCCGCTCCACCTCGTCGCCGTTGATGTGGAAGATGCGGACGCCGCCTGGGAGTTCGCGCGTTTCCAACGGGCCGCACAGCCGGTCATGCGCGGGGTCAGCGCGCTGGGCGTAGCGGAAGATGTCGAACACCTGGTGATGCAGGCGCAGCGCGTTGGCGGCGTGGACATGGCTGCGCATCTGCTCGCCCATGCCGATCGGCGCCCAGGGATGGCCGATCAGGGTGATCGGGGTCTCGTCGAAGCCGCTCATGCCCAGCTCCCTATGCCCAGCCTCGGGCCGTCATGGCGTCGCGCAGGGCTTCCAGCCAGCGATGGCCGTGCGCCGCGTCCGGCTCCAGATGCGTGCCCTCCGCCCATTCGTTCCAGGCGTTGACGAACAGCAGCCGCTCCTCGCCCATCAGGAAGGCGCGGATCTCCTCGATCTTCTCCTCCACATAAACGCGGAAGGCCTCGGGCGTGGCCTCGTCGAAGCTGGTGCCGCGCATCGGCTGGCGCGGCGTGTTGTCCCAGCTCGGGAACACCGCGGGGTAGCGGGTGTAGGCCACGCCGGGGCGGCGGATGAAGGCCTCGACCGTCGCCGGATAGTCGTAGCGGTAGCCGGCCCACCCTTCCTTGACGATCTCCGCTGGGGTGGCTGCGGGCACGGCACGGCCATGCGGCGGGAACTCGACCGAGGCGTCGAACCCGAGGTCGGAAGGCTGCACCCCGCGATCCACCGCCTCCATGCTCTCGACATAGACCAGATGTACGCCGGGGAAGCCGGCGGCGGCAAAACCGGCGCGGCAGGCGGCGGCGAAGGCGCGGGGGTCGGGGATGATCAGCGGGCGATAGACCAGGAACAGGGGCTTGCCGTTGACGGTGAGGTAGCGCGGGTCGGCCGCGTCCTTCACCGCATCGGCGATGATCGCATCCAGGGTGGCGGCGTCGTACTGCTGCTCCAGCAGGATCTCCTTCGCCCCGCCGTCCCAATGGCGCGTCCAGTTCTCGTTGGCCCAGCACAGGCACCAGCGGAACGGGATGTCGGGGTTGGCACGCACCACCTCCAGCGGCCGGTTCAGCACGCGCCGGCTGCCGAAATTGTAGCTGTAGACGCAGAATCCCTCGATGCCGTAGCGGGCGGCGAGCTTCGCTTGGGCCGCCAGCGCGTCGGGCAGGCGCAGGTCATAGAAGCCGAGATCGGCGGGCAGATGCGGCTGGTTGTGGCCCACATAGCTCGGCCGGGCCTTGGCGACGTTGGTCCATTCGGTGAAGCCGGCCCCCCACCAGAGGTTGTTCTCCTCCGTCGGGTGGAACTGCGGCAGGTGGAAGGCGATCGTGCGCACCCGGTCCATCGCCGCCAGCCGGTCGCCCCAGCGCGAAATCAACGTCGCCTGATTGCGGGTGATCGTGCGCAGCTTGCGGGCGATGGACTGCCGGTTGGAGGATACGGACAGCCGGTGCATCACCACCGCGGCGTGCAGATAGCGCACCCGGTGACCGGCCGAGAGCAGCCGCAGGCACAGGTCCGCATCCTCGCAATAGGCCGGCAGATAGGCCTCGTCGAACAGCATCCCGCCCACCGCGTCCCGCCGCAGCATCAGCGCCGCGCCGGAGCAGTAGGCAACGTCGCGGTCCACGCAATAGCCAGGCTCGTCGGGGTCGGCGAACAGCCCGACCATACCGCTCTCGCCGTTCGGCTTGAGGAAGCAGCCGGCCTCCTGCAGCCGCCCGTTCGGATAGATGATCTTCGGGCCGACGGCGCCGAGGCTCGGGTCGGCATCCAGGGCTTCGACCATCCGCGCGATCGCCCCCGGCAATACCTGCGCGTCGTTGTTGAACAGCAGCACATACTCCGCCCGGCAGCGGGCGAAGGCGGCGTTACAGTTGCGGATGAAGCCGAGATTGGTTTCGCTGCGGACCACCACCAGCCCGGGCACGCTGGCCAGCCCGGCCACCACGGCGTCCGTCGAGGCGTCGTCGGCCACCACCACCTCGAAGGCGGCCTCGCGGGCGCAGGCGGCGAGCGACATCAGCGCTTCCACCGTCACCTCCGGCTCGTTGAAGACCGGGATCAGGATGGAGAGCCGGGGCTTGCGGTGGACCGGGAAGCGCAGCTTGGCCAAAGCCTTCGCCGGGTCGGCGGCGGCGGCGAGCGGCGGCGGGGTGACCTGCACCGCCTCCTTCATCGCCTGGCGCAGATGGACGATGCGCCCCTGCATGGCGGCGTGGTCGGCGGCCAGGCTCTGCGCATCGACGGGCCGGGCGAGCGGCACCGGCGCCTGCCGGGCGGTGGCCTGCGGCAGCGGCGCCGCGGTTTCCATCGCCGCCTGCCGGCCTTCGCGGTGGCCCTGGGTAACGAAATGGCGCAGCGGCGCCACCCCGGCCTCGGCCACGTCCGGGTAGCGCTGCCAGTAGAGCTTGCCGTCGAACTTCGGCCCGGCCGGCCGCGCCTCGCGGTCGCCGACCATGACGAAGTGGCGCAGCGCGCCGTAGGGGTCCTGCGGGCTGTCGGGGTTGCGGTCGGCATACCAGACCGGATCGAGCCAGGCGCTAGGCAGCCGCTGCGCCCAGACGCCTTTGGTGATGAAGTGGTTCAGCAGCCTCTGTTCGGGCGCACTGGCACCGAGCTGCGCCCGGTAGAATTCCGGATCGAAATATGGGCTGGGTGCGGCCAGATCATAGTCGAGCAGATCGAGCAGCAGATCCATCCGCGGCGGCGCGCCGAGGGCGTGCGCGTCCTGGCTCGTGATGAAGGGGAGGTCGATCAGCGGGTGTGGCGAGCGCAGGGAGGCAAAGCCGCGGTCGAGAAAATGCACCAGCGGGTCCTCGCCGTCACCGCCGGCCTCCGGGTTCTCGCTGATGTAGAAATACGGGTCGAAGTAGAAGGACAGCAGCGGCCGGTCGGCCACCGGGATGCGCAGATAGCGTGCCACCGTCGCCATGTCGGCGCGCCCGCCGCCCAGGCTGCGGCGATACAGCTCCTCATTGACGAAGGGTGACGACAGCGCGCGCCAGGCGGTCCGCAGCGTCTCGCTCATCGCATCCTGCCCATAACTCCCTCAGTGCCGCCTGATCAGCGCGCGGTATCGTCGCGCAGGATCGACATCCATGCATCCACCATCGGCCGCAACGCCTCCGATGGCACCCGCCCCTCCCCAGCGCCGGAGCGCAGGTAGTGCTCCTGGCCGGAGGCCAGCTCGCCGCGTGCAACCGCCTCGCCCACATCCGGGTAGGTGGCCACATAATACGCCTCATCCACCGGTCCGGCGGCGCCGAAGCGGCCCTCAATGAAGCCGGAATCGATGAAATGCTGATGAAGATCGGGGATCTCGCCGCTGCGCGCGGCCGCGTCCAGATCAGGGTAGGTGGCGCGATAGAATGCCTCGTCGAACGGCAGGGTCGCGGCCAGGGCCTGGATCAGCGCGCGCAACAGCCTAGCATCCACCGCAACCTTTGCCCGGCTGCCAAGGCGCTCGCGGTTGATGCGCAACGCCCCCAGCAGCAGCTCGATATGCGGTACATATGGCGAGTGGGGCACCGGCAACACTCCTGGCTGGCGAGGGGCACGCGTCCAATAGACGCCACCCTCCCCGCAGGCAACGTGCAATCGTAGGACCGGTGCAGAATTGCGGTGGATGTCAGTCGGCTAAGGGCGAAAGCCCGATCGATGCGCGTTCCATCGCGGTCATGCCGGAGGACTGGCGGCCCCAGCTTACCCCCTCGCGGATCACCCGCGCCGGCGTGCCGGCGACGGCGACGCGCGCCGGCAATGTGCCCTTCGCCAGCGTGCGCGCACCGACGATCGTGCCCATGCCGATCCGCTCGGCGCCGAGCAGCAGCGCGTCCTGCCCCAGCCAGACATGCCGTTCCACCACCGTATCGCACTGCGGCCGGGAGAGCATGGCCCCACTGCGCAGGTCGTGCATCGCGTGCATGTCGTGGTTGCGCACCCAGACCCCGCCGGAGATCAGCGCGTCATCGCCGATCACCGTGCTGCGGCCCTCGCCCTCCATCTCCACCGACAGCCCGACCGCCGAGGCACCGATCCCCCAGAACAGCGTTTGGCTGTGCGAGCGCATGAACAATTCGTCGATCGCGGCATAGCGGTCGCCGATATCGCAGAAGAAGCCGACGGCATCGGTGCCGAGCATCCGCACCGACAGGCGGAACCCGCCGGTCCAATCGCGGTTATCGAAAAACAGCACGTTATCGGCCGATGCCGACTGTACCTGCACCCGGCCGAGCGGCCTGCCGGGGTTGGTCACCACCACCGTCACCTCGCCGGCGACCACCTCGATGCCCAGCGCCTGCGCCTCGGCATCCCGGCCGGACAGGATGCTGAACGAGGCGTCGGCAAATCTTGCCTCGGTTGCGTCACTCACTCGCGGGTCCAACAGGGCGGCGAGTCGGGCTTCGGACGTACTGCTCAATCCGGGGATCATGGGTGCAGTTCGCTTCCTCTGGATATCTGCCGCACTGGTGCCACAGATGACCGACGTTTGTCATATCACCGACTGCCACGTGCCCGGGCGCCCGATCAAACCTGCCCGACCCGCTGCATCGCTCAACATTTCGTGACTCTGCTCGCGGCATGTTTACGACGCATTGAAGAACGGCCCTTATCATGGCTGATTGGAAGCCGGGGCTCGTTCTCCTGGCAAAGCTGTGCGGATGCGGCTATGCGAGGGACGAGATCGCCTTCGGATATCGCCTCCCATTTGAGACAGGGTTCTGCCATGCGGATATTGCTGACCGGCGGCTGCGGGTTCATCGGATCGGCCGTGATCCGCCACCTGATCCGCGCCACCGGCCACAGCGTCGTCAACGTCGATAAGATGACCTACGCGGCCTCGGTCGATGCGCTCGAGGAGGCACGGACCCATCCGCGCCATCTGCTGATCCAGGCCGACATCGCCGACCACGCCGCCATGCGCCAGGTCTTCGCCACCCACCAGCCGGACGCGGTGATGCACCTGGCGGCCGAAACCCATGTGGACCGCTCGATCGACGGGCCCGGCCCGTTCATCCACTCCAACGTCGTCGGCACTTACACCCTGCTCGATGCTGCGCGGGAATACTGGATCGGCCTGCCCGCCGCCCGCAAAGCCGCCTTCCGCTTTCACCACATTTCCACGGATGAGGTCTTCGGCGCGCTCGCCCCGAACGATCCGCCCTTCACCGAATCCACCCCCTACGACCCACGCAGCCCGTATTCCGCCAGCAAGGCGGCGTCGGACCACCTCGTGCGCGCCTGGCACCACACCTACGGCCTGCCGACCCTCGTCTCAAACACGGTGAACAACTACGGCCCCTGGCAGTTCCCGGAAAAGCTGATCCCCCTGGTCACGCTGAACGCGCTCGAAGGCAAAGCCCTGCCGGTCTACGGCGACGGGTCAAACATGCGCGACTGGCTGTATGTGGACGACCACGCCGAGGCCCTCGTCCGCGTCATCGAAACGGGCCGTGCCGGCGAAACCTACGCCATCGGCGGCCGCCAGCCGCGCACCAACCTGCAGGTGGTCCACGCCATCTGTGCCGCCCTCGACGCCCGCCGCCCCGATCCCGCCGGGCCGCGCACCCGTCTGATCACCTTCGTCACCGACCGCCCCGGCCACGACTTCCGCTACGAGATCGACCCCAGCCACGCCGAGGCCAGCCTCGGCTGGACCGCCCCGCACGACTTCGACGCCGGCCTCGCCCGCACCGTCGACTGGTATCTGGCCAACAGCGCCTGGTGGGAGGGCGTGCGCGCCGCGCGCTATGCCGGCCAGCGGCTCGGCCAAGCCAAGACGGCGGCCTGAGCGATGAAAGGCATCATCCTCGCCGGCGGGTCCGGCACACGGCTCCACCCGATGACGCTTGCCGCGAGCAAGCAATTGCTGCCGGTCTACGACAAGCCGATGATCTACTACCCGCTCTCGGTGCTCATGCTCGCCGGCATCCGCGACATCCTGGTGATCTCCACCCCCGCCGATCTGCCGCAGTTCCGCCGCCTGCTGGGCGACGGCAAACGCCTCGGCTGCACCTTCACCTACGCCGAACAGCCGAGCCCCGACGGTCTCGCCCAGGCCTTCATCATCGGCCGCGACTGGCTGGGCGGCGAGCCCTGCGCGCTGGCGCTGGGCGACAACCTGATCTTCGGCGAACACCTCTCCACCATGCTGCGCGCCGCCGTCAGCCGGCCCGAGGGTGCCACCGTCTTCGCCTACCAGGTCCGCGATCCCGAACGCTACGGCGTGGTCAGCATGGACGAAGCCGGCCGTGCCATCGACATCGTCGAAAAGCCCGCCGTGCCGGAATCCAACTGGGCGGTTATCGGCCTCTACTTTTACGACGCCCGCGTCTCCGACCTCGCGGCAAAGGTCAAACCCTCCGCTCGCGGCGAGCTGGAAATCACCGACCTCAACCGCATGTACCTCGAAGAAGGCACCCTGCGCGTCGAAAAACTCGGCCGCGGCTGCGCTTGGCTCGACGCCGGAACGCCCGACAGCCTGCTGCAAGCCGCAACCTTCGTGCAAACCATCCAGTCCCGCCAAGGCATGCTCGTCGGCTGCCCCGAAGAAGTCGCCTTCCGCCGCGGCTGGATCACCGCCGAACACCTGCGCACCCAAGCCGCCGCCCTGGGCAAAACCGAACTCGGCCGCGTGCTTACCGCCCTCGCCAACGGCGAGCATGACTAGATCGTTCGTGGTTGGGTCCGTGAAGCAAGCAAGGCGGGGGGCTTTGCCCCCTCGACCCCCACCAGGGTCAGCGACCCTGGACCGGCGATCATTAGTATCAGCCAGTGAGAGAGGGGGGCCATCTGGCTCGTGGAGAGGATCGGCCGGCCCCCCTCTCTCACTGGCTGCTCTTAAAGTCATGGGTCCAGGGGCCACTGCCCCTGGCTGGGTCGAGGGGCGGAGCCCCCGCCTTACTCACTTACGGGACCAATCATGAAGATCGAGCCGCTCGCCATTGATGGGGTGTTGTTGATTACGCCGGCCCGGTTTGGGGATGGGCGTGGGTTTTTTTCGGAGACCTATAATGAGCCTCGGTTTGTCGCGGCTGGGGTGACGGCGCGTTTCATGCAGGACAATCACAGCCTGTCCACGCAGCGGGGTGTGGTGCGTGGTTTGCATTGCCAGGTAGCGCCGGCGGTGCAGGCCAAGCTGGTGCGGGTGGTGCGCGGGTCGATCTGGGATGTCGCGGTGGATATCCGGGTGGGTTCGCCGATCTATGGGCAGCATGTGGCGGCGGTGCTAAGTGCGGAGAACGGCACGCAAATCTATGTGCCCGGCGGATTTCTGCATGGTTTCTGCACGTTGGAGCCGGATACCGAGGTGATCTACAAGGTCGATGCGCCGTGGAATCGGGAGGCCGAGCGTGGCGTGGCCTGGGATGATCCGGCGCTGGCATTGCCCTGGCCGGTGGCCCCGGGTGAGGTGATCCTATCCGACAAGGATGCGGTGCTGCCGCGCCTGGCCGATTGCGAGCCGTGGTTCCGCCTGTGACCGGCCCGATCCTGGTCACCGGCGGCACTGGCCAGGTCGCCACCTGCCTAGCCGAACAGGGGCAGGGGGTCGTCCGCGTCGGCCGCCCGGAGTTCGATTTCGAGGCCCCGGGCGCGATCGTGCCGCTGCTGGAGCGCGTGCGTCCGCGCATCGTGGTGAACGCGGCGGCCTATACGGCGGTGGACAAGGCGGAAAGCGAGCCGGAGGCGGCGTTGCGGGCCAATGCGGAGGGGCCGGGCCTGATCGCCGCCTGGTGCGCGCAGGCCGGTGTGCCGCTCATCCATATCTCGACGGATTACGTGTTCGACGGCAGCAAGGGCACGCCCTACGCCGAGACCGATGCGCCGAACCCGATCGGCGTCTATGGCGCCACCAAGCTCGCGGGTGAGCACGCCGTGCTGGCGGTGCATCCCGCCGCGATCATCCTGCGCACCTCCTGGGTGTATGCCGCGCAGGGCAAGAACTTCGTCCGCACCATGCTGGGCGCCGCCCGCAAGACCGACCGGCTGCGGGTGGTCGGTGACCAGATCGGCTGCCCGACCGATGCGCATGACCTCGCGGCCGTGATCCTGGCCATCGCGGCGCAGATCGATGCCGAAGGGATGCAGCCGTGCTTCGCCGGGGTCACCCACGCCGCCGGCAGCGGCTGGACGAGCTGGCACGGTCTGGCCACCGAGATCTTCGCCGCCGCCGGCCCGCTCGGCCATCCGGTGCCGGAGGTTGCGGCCATCACCACCGTGGACTGGCCGACACCTGTGCGCCGGCCGGCCGATTCCCGGCTGAATTGCGCCCGGCTGGCCACGGTGTTCGGCCTCCACCTGCCCGAGTGGCAGACCAGCCTGCACCGGACCGTCGCGCGTATCCTTCGAGACGATTCGTCGCATGCCCCTGCCGCCGTGCCGGCATAAACTCTCGCGGCATGGAAGATCCCTTCGCCACGCTGCGAGTCGCGGTACTGCTTTCCACCTATAACGGGGCGGCGTTCCTGGCCGCCCAGCTCGACAGTCTTGCCGGCCAGAGCCACAGCAACTGGATGTTGTTCTGGCGCGATGACGGCTCGCATGACGGCTCCGTCGCGGTGCTGGAGGCGTTTGCCGCCGGGCCGGGGGCGGGCCGCTGCGTGCATATCGCCTCCCCGGTGGGCCATCTCGGCCCCACGGCGAGCTTCCTGATCCTGCTGCGCGCCGCGGTCACCCAGGGCGATTTCGATGCGATCGCCTTCGCCGACCAGGACGATGTCTGGTTGCCGGCCAAGCTCAGCCGCGGCCTGACCGCGCTGCAAGGCACCGCCCTGCCGGCGATCTATTGCGCGCGGCAGATCCTGGTGGATGCCGAACTGCGGCGCACCGGCGTCTCCGGCCTGCTGGCGCGCCAGCCGGGGTTCCCGGCCTCGCTGACGCAGAATGTCGCCACCGGCTGCACGGTGATGCTGAGTGCGGCCGCCGCCGGGCTGGTGGCCCGCAGCAACCCATCGCCCGCCTCGCTGCACGACTGGTGGTGCTATCTGCTGGTCACCGCCGCCGGCGGGCTGTTCCTGCATGACGACGAGCCGGTGGTGCTCTACCGCCAGCACGCCGGCAACTTCGTCGGCGCCCCGCCCTCGCAATGGCAGCGCGCCCGCAGCGCGTTGCAGCGCGGCCCGGCGCTGTTCATGAGCGTGCTGCGCCAGAACGTCGCCGCCCTGGCAGCCCAGCCGGAGCTGCTCAGCCCGTCGGCCCGCGTCCAGATCCAGCGGCTCCACAAGGCGCTGCAGGGAGGGTTGATCCGCCGGCTAGGCGCGTTGGGGCTGCCCGGCCTCTACCGCCAGACCTGGACGGAGACCCTGCTGTTCCGCGTCTGGTTCCTCATCGGCTGATCTGCGTCACTTCAGCAGCTGCCACGTGCCGTCCTTCACCGTGATCACCACCAGCGAGCGGCCATCGGTGCCGTTGTGGTTCGTGGGCGACATCGCATAGAACCCCGCCGCCCCTGCCAGGGGCGCGTCGCGTTCGATCGCATCGCGCAGGGCCGCGCGGAATTCCGGCATCCCCGGCCGGGCGATGGCGAGCGCCTTCGGCACGGCGCGGGCGAACAGCAGATGCGCGTCCCAGGCTGTGGCGGCGAACTGGCTGCGGCTGTTGGCACCGTGGCGGCCTTCGTAGAGCCGGACGAAATCCATCACCGGCGACTTCAGCGGATGCTCGGCGGGCAGTTGTTCCGCCACCGTCACCGGGCTGGCGGACAGCACCAACCCCTCGGCGGCCCGGCCGGCCACGCGCAGGAAGTCGGGCGTCGCACTCGCCTGATTATGGATGATCATGCCGCCATAGCCGCGGCTTCGCAGCTCGATCACCGGCAACGCCCCCGGCGTGCCGGACCCCGCGATGAACACCGCATCCGGTTTCGCGATGAGGATGCGCTGCGTCTGCGACGTCATCGTGGTGTCGGTGATGCGGTATTTCTCCACCCCCGTCACCCGCAGCCCGCGCCGTTCCGCTTCGCTGTTCAGGGCGGCGATGAAGGCATCGCCGAACGCACCCGTCTGCGCGATAGCGGCGATGGTCTTGCCGCCTTTCGCCTTCAGATGGTCCAGCGGCCCCGCCAGCATGGCGGCCTCCGGGGCAGCCAGCTTGAAGGCCCAGCGCTTGTTGCCTTCCTGCGGCACGATGATCGCATCCGCCCCCGCCAGCGAGATCATCGGCGTGCCCGACGATCCCGCCTCTGGCAGCACCGACAGCGATGTGGCGGTGATGCTGGGGCCGAGCACCAGATCCACCCGCTCATCGCGGACCAGCATCTGGAACGCGCGCAGGGCGCGCACCCCGTCGCTGCCATCGTCGAGCACGACGTAGCGGACCTTCTGCCCGGCGATCTCGGCCGGCAGCAGGGCGATCACATTGCGCGCGGGAATGCCGAGCGAAGCCCCCGCACCGGTGAGCGACAGCACGGCGCCCACGGTGATCTAGGCGGCGGCCGGCCAGGCCAGCAGCACGGCCACGGCAAGCCCGATCAGATGTCGCATCGCCGTCCTCCCTGGGGACTGTCGGGGGGCAGCGTAACGCTGTTTCACGCGTCGAATGCAACACAAAGATACATACAAGCAACCTCGTTACAAATCGCCCCTTCGCAGGTGCAGCATGATCCGGCATGGTGGGGCAATGCCGATACCCGTATGGCTGCCGCTGCTCCTGGGGTTCCTCTCCGCCGTCGGGCCCCTCTCCACCGACATGTACCTGCCCGCCTTCCCCGCGATCGAGGCCGCCCTCGGCCAGCCGCGCGGGGCGGCGCAGATCACGCTTGCCTCGTGGTTCGCCGGCCTCGCCATCGGCCAGATCGCCCAGGGCACGCTGTCGGACCGGTTCGGGCGGCGCTGGCCGCTGATCATCGGCACCGGACTTTACACGCTCGCGACCGTCGGCTGTGCACTGTCCCCCGACCTCACCTGGCTCACGGTGATGCGCGGCCTGTCCGCCCTCGGCGGGTCTGCCGGCATGGTGATCACCCGCGCCATTGTCCGCGACCTCACCGAGGGCATCGCCTCGGCCCGGCTGATGAGCAAGCTGATGCTGGTGATGGGCGCCGCCCCGATCCTGGCACCCTCGCTCGGCGGGGTGGTGCTGGCGGCCTTCGGCTGGCAGGCGATCTTCTGGTTCTGCGCGGCCTTCGGGCTGATCTGCTTCTGCGGCGTGGTGTTCCTGCTGCCCGAGACCCTGCCGGAGAGCCGGCGCGTGCGCCTCGGCCCCGGCGCGCAGATCGCGCGGTATGTGGCCATCCTGTCCGAGCGCGGCTTCGTCACCCATGCGCTGATGGGCGGCTGCGCGATGTTCGGCATGTTCGCCTTCCTCGCCGGCTCGCCGCCGGTGTTCATCGAGCGGTTCGGCATGTCCCCGCCGGTCTACGGCGCGCTGTTCGGCGTCTCGGCGGCGAGTTTCATCCTCGCCTCGCAGATCAACCCGCGCATCCTGCCGCGCTTCGGGCCGGACCGGGTGATGTTCTGGTCCTCGCGCGCCTTCCTGCTCTCGACGGTCGTCTTGCTGGCAGTCGCCTTCACCGGCTGGGGCGGCTGGCTCGCGGTCGGCCTGCCGATCATGGCCTCGATGTGCAGCCAGGGCTTCACCATGCCGAACGCCACAGTCGGCGCCCTGCACCGCCATGCCGCCCATGCCGGCAGCGCCTCGGCGCTGATGGGCACGATGCAGTTCAGCCTCGCCGCCGTCAGCGGCATCCTTGCCGGCCTGCTGGTGGACGGCACCGCGCGGCCGATGGCGGTGATGATGTTCCTCGGCGCGGTCGGCTGTGTCGCCGCCGATTTGTGCCGGCCGAAACGCCGGTGATACGCTGCGTGGCATGACCCTCATCATCGGCATCCCCGCCTGCGCGCGGGACTTCGGCGGCCATCTGCAACACGCCACCCCCGCCCGCTACGGCGCCGCGGCGCTGGCGGCGGCGGGCCTCGTTCCCATCCTGCTCCCTCCCGTTGGCACAGCGATGCTTGGCGTGCTCGACCGGCTGGACGGCCTGCTGCTCTCCGGCAGCCCCAGCAACGTCGAACCCGCCCGCTACGGCGCCACCGACGACCTCACGCCCGACCGCCACGACCCCGCGCGCGACGACACCACCCTGCCGCTGATCCGCGCGGCACTCGATCGCGGCCTGCCCGTGCTGGCGATCTGCCGCGGCGTGCAGGAACTCAACGTCGCCCTCGGCGGCACGCTGCACCAGCAGGTGCAGGACCTCCCCGGCCGCGACGATCACCGCGGCGGCCCCGGCAGCCAGGATGACCGCTACCGCCCGAAGCACCCGATCGCCCTGACCGGCGGCATCGCCCGCATCCTCGGCCGCGCCGAGACGATGGTGAATTCCCTGCACGAACAGGGCCTCGACCGCCTCGCCCCCGGCCTGGTGGTCGAAGGAATCGCACCCGACGGTACGATCGAGGCGGTGCACGTCGCCACCGCCCCCGGCTGGGCCTACGGTGTGCAGTGGCATCCGGAATGGGATTGCGCTGCCAACCCGGACAGCGTCGCCCTGTTCCGCGCCTTCGGCGAGGCCTGCCGCCACTACGCCACTGCCCAGAAGAAGGCTGCCTGACATGGATCTCAACCTCGCCGGCAAGCGCGCCCTCATCACCGGCGGCTCGAAGGGCATCGGGCGGGCCACCGCCGAGATCCTCGCCGAGGAGGGGGTGGACATCGTCCTCGCAGCCCGCGATCCCGCAACCCTGGAGGCCGCCGCCGCCGCTGTGCGCGCCCGCCGCCAGGTGCAGGTGACCACCATCGCCGCCGACCTCTCCCGCGAGGAGGAGGTGCTGCGCCTTGCCGAGGCTGCCGGCCCGATCGACATTTTGGTGAACAATGCCGGCGCCATCCCGCCCGGCACGGTGCACGCCGTCTCCAACGAGACGTGGCGGCGGGCCTGGGACCTCAAGGTGTTCGGCTTCATCTCGCTCTGCCGCGCGATCTACCCGGGTCTCGTGGCTCGCGGCGGCGGCGTGATCGTCAACGTCATCGGCGCGGCCGGCGAGAAGTTCCCGCCCGGCTACATCGCCGGGGCGGCGGGCAATGCCGCCCTGATGGCCTTCACCCGCGCCCTCGGCCACGACTGCCAGAAGGACAATATCCGCGTCGTCGGCATCAACCCCGGCGCGACCGAGACCGAGCGGCAGGAGATGCTGCTGCGCCATCGCGCCCAGGAATCGCTGGGTGACGCCGAACGCTGGCGGGAGATGACGAAGGGCCAGCCCTTCGGCCGCATGGCCTCGGCCGCCGAAATCGGCTGGGCGGTTGCCTTCCTCGCCAGCCCGCGCTCCGGCTACACCACCGGCACCATCCTCACCATCGACGGCGGCGCCTGACGCGCTATTTCTGACTGATCGCAGCCAGGGCGCCCGCGACCATCTTGCGCTCGCCGCTCTCGAGCGGCAGCAGCGGCAGCAGGCGTAGCCAGAGGTTACGCGCCTCCGGCATGCGCCCCGCCTGCGCTGCCGACAGGCCGAGATACCACAGCGCATCCGGCTGGCCAGGACTCGCGCGCTCCACCCGGGTGAGCAGCGCCAGCGCCCGCTCCGGCAGCGGCGCATCCGGCGGGAGGCCCGCGACCAGTGCCAGGGCCTCCTGCAAGGCGATCTCCAGGTCATCGGGCCGCAGCGCGCCGGCGCGGGCATAGGCCTCCGCCGCCTTCGCGGTTTCGTTGGACACGGCATAGGCGCGGGCCAGCCGCAGCCAGCCATCCACATCGTCCGGCTGCTGCGCCAGCCGCGCGGCGAGCTGGTCCATCATCCCTTTGATCATCGCCTGCCGCGCCTCGGGCGACATGCCGGCCGAACCCGCGATCGCCGCCGCATCCGGCCCGCGTGCGGCCATGGGCGCCGGGGGCGGCTTCGGGGCGGGCGGCGGCGGCAGGGCAGGGGGCTCGATCCCTGCGGCCCGCGCGGCCAGCATCACCCGGCGGGCGATCTCGGCCCGCACCGGGCTTTCTGCCTCGGTCTCGGCGGCCAGTGCGAGCCAGGCGGTGATCGCCCGCTTGGGATCGCCCGCCTGCTGGTCGGCCAGGGCCAGATAGAAGCGGGCGAAGCTGTTGGCCGGATCGATCGCCAGCGCTGACTTGAGTGCGATCTGCGCGGGCTCGGGCACCACCCCCTGATTGCCGGCGATCAGCGCGGTCGCCAGACCCACCAGTGGCTCTGGCTTGCCGGGGACCAGCGGAATGGCGGTGCGGTAGGCCGCGGCGGCACGGTCCCACTCGCCGAGCGCGCCCCGCGCCTGCGCCAGCAGCAGCCATCGCGCGGGATTGCCGGCATCACGCGCGGCGGCGGCCTCCAGCGCCTCGGCGGCGCGCGCCATGTCCTGCGTGCCCTCATCGGCGTCCGCCTGCGGTGCGGGCGGCCGGTTGGCGGCTGGCATGTCCGGCAGGCCGGGAAAGCCCAGCCGCGTGTAGATGAACACCGCATCCCCCGCGATCAGCAGCCCCAGCAACAGGGCCAGCAGCACGCTGCGCCTGGGCGCGGCCGCCGGGGCGGCGGTCGCGGTGGCGAGCAGACGGCGGGATATCTCCAGCCGCGCCGCCTCCGCCTCGCCGGGCTGCAACACCCCGCGCGCGAGGTCGCGCTCGATCTCCGCCAACTGATCCCGATAGACCGCCTGCTCCGCCCGCGCCCGGTCCGGCGCCGCCCGGCCCGGCCGCAGCAGCGGCCATAGCGCAAGGCCGAGGGCCGCGACTGTCACGGCCGCGATCACATAGAACTGTTCCATCAGGCCTCCGGCCCGGCCAGCAGCTTATCGAGCCGCGCCTTTTCCTCGGGGCTCAGCGGTACCGCCGCCGGCACTACCCGCACCCGCCGGCGCAGTAACAGTGCCGTGCCCAGCCCCGCCGCCACCAGCACCGCCGCCGGGCCGAACCACAGCACCAGCGTCTCACCCTTCAGCGGCGGGTTGAGCAGCACATAGTCGCCATAGCGGGCCACCACGAAAGACTCCACCGCCGCATCGCTGTCGCCCTTGCTCAGCCGCTCGCGCACCAGAAGCCGCAGATCGCGGGCGAGGTCGGCATTGCTCTCATCGATCGACTCGTTGCGGCAGACGAGGCACCGCAGCCCCTTGCTGATTTCCCGTGCTCGCGCCTCCAGCGCCGGATCGGCCAGCCGCTCATTCGGCTGCACCGCGATGGCAGGGGCGGCCAGCAGCAGTCCGAGACACAAAAGCAGTAAAGCCGGACCCATCACCCGCCACCCAGGCTGCGCAGCAGCGGCAACAATTCGCGCTCCACCAGCGGCCCGGTCAACGGCCCCACGAAGCGCTTGCGGATATGCCCGGCCTTGTCGATCACGTAGGTCTCCGGCACCCCGTACAGCCCGAAATCGATCGCTGTCCGCCCGGCCTGGTCCACCCCCACGCGCCGGAACGGGTTGCCGGTCTGCGCCAGGAACGCGATGGAATCGCTCGGCTTGTCCTTATAGGCGATGCCATACAGCGCCACCCCCTGGTCCTTCAGCCGCATCAGCACCGGGTGCTCCACCCGGCACGGCGCGCACCAGCTGGCAAAGAAGTTGACCACCGCCACCTGCCCCGCCAACCCACGCAGGGACAGGCCCTCGGCCCCGTCCAGCCCTGCCAGCTCAAACCCCGGCGCCGGCTTGTCGAGCAAGGCGGACGGCAAGGCCTGCAGGTCGCGCCCGCTCAACAGCGTGGAGGCAAAATAGCCGGCCAGCACCACGAACAGTACCAGCGGCAGCAGCAGCAATGGGCGGCGCAACGGCGCTATTCCGCCGGCACGGCGGGGCTGCGCACCCGGCTGCCCGCCGGCACGCCAACCCGCCAGCGCCGGTCCGACAGGCTGACCACCCCCCCCAGCGCCATGATCAACGCACCGATCCAGATCCAGGGTACCAGCGGCTTCCAATACACCCGCAAGGTCCAGCCGCCCGCCCCATCCGGCTCCCCGAGCGCGATGTACAGATCGGCCAACCCGTTCGACCTGATGGCCGTCACCGCCGTTGTCTGGCGCTGCAAGGCGAAGGTCCGCCGCTCCGGCAGCATCGTGCCGACCGTCTCGCCGTCCCGCTGCACGGTCACAACCGCCTGCTGCGCCACGTAATTCGGCCCCGGCACCGTCGCCACGTCCTCCAACTTCAACGTCCAGCCCGAAAGCGCGATCGACTGCCCCGGCCGTACGATGTCGATCCGCTCGGTCTCGAACGCGGTGGCGGCAATCCCCGCCACCATGATCCCCACCCCGAAATGCGCGATCATCGCGCCATAGGCTGAGCGCGGCAGCCCGCCCGCCCGCCGCAGCGCGTCCGCCAGGGGCACTCGGAACAGCCGCACCCGCTCGGCCCATTCCACCGCCGCACCCATGCAGATCCACGCCGCCAGGCCCAGCCCCAGCACCGCCAGCACCGGCCCGCCATTCGTCACATAGAACGCGCCCACCGAGACCAGGATGGCCACCCCCAGCGCCGCCCACAGCCGCTGCAACGCCCCGGCAAGGTCGCCGCGTTTCCAGGCCAGCAGCGGCCCCATCGCCATCGCGATCACCAGCGGTACCATCAGCGGCCCGAACGTCCGGTCGAAATACGGCGGCCCCACCGTCAGCTTTTCGCCGCCCATCGCATCGAGGAACAGCGGATACAGCGTGCCCAGAAACACCGTCGCCGTCGCCGCCGAGAGCAGCACATTGTTCAGCAACAGCGCCCCCTCACGCGAAACCGGCGCGAAAATGCCCCCCGCCCGTAGCTTCGGCGCCCGCAGCGCATACAGGGTCAACGACCCGCCGATCACCACCACCAGCAGCGCCAGGATGAACAACCCCCGTTCCGGATCCACCGCGAAGGAATGCACCGAGGTCAGCACCCCCGAGCGCACAAGGAACGTGCCCACCAGCGACAACGAGAACGTCACGATCGCCAGCAGCACCGTCCAGGTCTTCAGCGCCTCCCGCCGCTCCACCACGATTGCCGAATGCAGCAGCGCCGTGCCGACCAGCCAGGGCATCAGCGAGGCATTCTCCACCGGGTCCCAAAACCACCAGCCGCCCCAGCCCAGCGTGTAGTACGCCCACCAGGACCCCATCGCGATCCCCACCGTCAGCGCACACCAACTCGCCAATGCCCACGGTCGCACCCAGCGCCCCCAGGAGGCATCCACCCGCCCCTCGATCAACGCCGCCACCGCAAAGGCAAAACTCACCGACGAGCCGACATAGCCGAGGTAGAGGAACGGCGGATGAAACGCCAAACCCGGGTCCTGCAGGATCGGATTCAGCCCCTGCCCATTCTCTGGAATATTCAATGACCGCAGGAACGGATTGGACGTGAGCAGAATGAACAACAGAAACCCGGCCCCCAGCATGCCCTGCACGGCCAACACGCGCGCGCGCAGCTCCGCCGGTAAGTTCCCCCCGCCCACCGCTACCGCCGCCCCACACAGCGACATGATCACCACCCAGAGCAGCATCGAGCCCTCGTGGTTCCCCCAAACCCCCGAGATTTTATAAAGCAACGGCTTATCGGTATGGCTGTTCGCAGCCACATTCAGCACCGAAAAATCGCTCGTCACATAGGCGTGCGTCAACGCAGCGAAGGACAGCAGCACCAGCGCAAACTGCACCAGCGCCGTGCTCCTCCCCGCCTCCATCCACCCGACATCCCGCCGATGCGCCCCCACAAGCGGCAACACCGCCTGCACGAGCGAAATCACCAGAGCAAGAATCAGCGCGAAATGGCCCGTTTCGATGATCATGACCCACCATGTGCAATCGGATCGTCTGAGGCGCAAGGGGAAGAAGGCAAGGCCAGGGGCTCTGCCCCTGGTGGGGGTCGAGGGGCCAAAGCCCCCCGCCTCGCTTGCTCCCCTGCGTTTCAGACGGTTGCGATAGGATTGGCCGGCGAGCCGACGGCGCCGGGGAGGCGTAGGGGGGGTGCGGTCAGCAGGAAACGGGAGCGGTTTTGGCTTCGCAGGTAGTCGGCCAGGGGGGAGAGGAGCCACATTTCGCCGAGGTAGACGCCCAGCCGGAACAGGCAGTGGGCGTGCAGGGGCAGGGTGGCGCAGAAGTCGTCCAGGCAGGCGCGGGCCGGGTGGCATTCCACCGCGTAGTTGTCGGAGATCAGGGCCACGCAGCCGCTGTCGGTGATCCATTGCAGCAGCCGTTCGTCGCGCCCGTCGAGTGCGGAGGTTTCGGCGAACAGGCGTTTGGCGTCGGGCTGCTTGTTCATCGACAAAAGCAGGGTGTCGAAGCCGGTGCGCAGGCAGACGAGGTCGCCGGGTTCGACGACCACGCGGTCGGCCTCCAGCACCCGCATCAGCTCGTCATAGCCGATCGGCTGGCCGGAATTGCCGTAATGCGCGTGCAGGTCGATCATCACCCCGCGGCTTTGGATGCAGGCCTCGGCCATGTTCTCCACCCCCAGCCGGTGCACGCCGGGCGGGTTGGGGTTCGGCCGCGACTCGGTGCCGGTATAAACCAGCGGCCCGGCGATATCCGTGCCTGCGCGCCAGCCGTTGTAGAACACGTCTTCCGGTTTGCCGTCGCCATCCACGTCGAACATCTGGCCCACATGTGCGAGGCTGTCCCACTGCGTCGAGTATTGCAGCGTCAGCACCACCTGATCGTCGCACACCACGTCCAGCGCGGTGGGGTCGTAGCAGCGCAGCGGCACCGTCATGTTCGGCCGCCCCTCGCGCATCGTCGGCCGCAGTTCGGGCGGGTGCCGGCGCGGGTTGATGATGTTGCCGCCGGGGTAGTCGAGCGGCAGGGAGAGGCAGAACGTCCGGCCCTCGCGCACCTCGGCGATGCCCTGCATCACCTTTTGCGGCGTCAGCAGATTGAGCCGGCCGAGCTGATCGTCCGGCCCCCAGTCACCCCAGGTGGAACCGGGTGGTCGGCGCGTCCAACGCGGGTTCACGCCGCCTGCTCCATCGTTGATCCGATATCTTCGATCGTCGTCCGCCGCATGTCGCGCACCTGGTCCACCGGCGCGTTGGTTGCCCGATGCATCGTCGTTCGGTTGTCCCAGATCACCAGGTCGAACGGCCGCCAGACATGGGTGTGGACGAATTCGCGTTGGGTGGCGTGTTCGTTCAGGTCGCGCAGCAGCGCGCGCGCCTCCGGCACCGGCATGCCGTGGATGGTCCCGGCATGCGATGAGAGGAACAGCGAGAGCCGCCCCGTGCCGGGATGCCGCCGCACCAGTCGCTGCTGCACCGGGGCATAGCGCAGCGCCTCCTCCTCGGTGAAGCTGAAGCCGAGCACGCCGCGCGAATAGATCTGGCTGTGGTCGCACACCAGGCCCCGCAACTCCGCCTGCATGGCCGGCGGCAGCGCGTCCCAGGCCGCGCGCATGTCGGCGAATTGCGTGTCCCCGCCGCTGTCCGGGATCACCCGGGCCGACAGCAGCGAGTATTTCGCTGGGATCGCCTTGAAGGAGCTGTCGGAATGCCAAAGCCGGTTGCCCAGCCCGAACAGCCGTGCCCGGTCATCGCGCGCCCGCAGCTTGTTGTCGCGGTCGAGGTTGGAGATGTCGTTCAGCTCCATGGGCAGCCGCCGCGCGGCCCCCTGCACGATGTCGCCGGTAGCGCTCTCCAGCGGCCCGAAATTTCGGCTGAACGCCACTTGCTGATCGTTGTCGATCTGTTGATCGCGGAACACCAGCACGGCGTAACGGTCCATCCCCGCCTCGATAAAGGCGACGTCGGCGGGCGTCAGAGGCTGGCGGAGATCGATCCCGGCCACCTCCCCGGCGAATTCCGGGCGTGCGGGGTCGGCGGGTGCGATATGCGGGGCCATGGTTGGGGCCTTTCGGGGCGGTTCCTCGTGCCTGCAGCCTATCCCGGCGCGCGCAGGGCGTCCAACACCAGCGTGCCCATCGCCTCGAAATCCGCCAGCTCATTGTAAGCCTGCACGGAAATCCGCAGCCACGGCCGCCCGTCATGCAGCTGCAACGGCACATCCGTGCCGGCGACCAGCAGCCGGTCGCGCAGCGCCAGCAGCGCCGCCCGCTCCGTCGGGCCGCTGGGCAGGCGCACCATCGCCATCGCCCCGGCCGGCCCGTTGCCATGCCCCGTCTCGGTCCCGAACCGCGCCGCCAGTGCCGCCGCCGCCTGCCCCGCGAGAGCCACGTTGCGTGCCATCAGCGCCTCGCCTCCCAGCCGCGCGTGGAAATCGAGTGCGGCGGTCACCGACAGCCAGGCCGAGGGATCGAACGTGCCGGTCCAGTCGAATTCGGCGATGAAGCCATGGCCGTAGCCGTGGCTGATGACCGCCGGATGCAGTCCCGCCTGCGCCTCGCGCCGCGCCCAGATCACAGCACAGCCCTTCGCCGCGTTCAGCCATTTGTGGCAGTTGCCGGTATACCAGTCGGCGTCGATCGCGGTCAGGTCGATCGGCACATGCCCCGGCCCGTGCGCGCCATCCACCAGCACCGGCACCCCGCGCGCCCGGCACGCCGCGACCATCTCCGCGATCGGGAGCACCATCGCCGAGGAGGAGGTGATGTGGTCCAGCACCGCCAGCTTCGTCCGCGCCGTGATCGCGCCTGCCACCGACGCCACCACCGCCCCCGGCTCCGGCCGTGGGAAGGGCAGGGGGGCCTCCACCATCAC
>CAMCJI010000035.1 GCA_945874805.1 Asaia bogorensis
CACCACACTCGGCGGCGACATCGCCGACCTGCCGGAGGCCGCCATCCCCGCCAACACCGACGTGATCTTCCACCTCGCCGCCGTCGTCAGCGGCGCCGCCGAGGCGGATTACGACCTCGGCCGCCGCGTCAACATGCGCGGCACAGACGCGGTGATCGACGCCTGCCGCAAACTGCCAAAGCCCCCCCGCGTCGTCTTCACCAGTTCCATCGCCAGCTTCTCCGGCGGCCAGGATGCGGTGCTCGACGATACCGCCCGCCAGACGCCCACCAACAGCTACGGCGCCCAGAAGGCCGCCGCCGAGCTGTTCCTGAACGACGCGTCGCGCCGGAACTTCCTCGACGCCGTCTGCCTGCGCCTGCCCACCATCATCGTCCGGCCGGGCCGCCCGAACAAAGCCGCCAGCAGCTTCTTCTCCGCCATCGTCCGCGAGCCCCTCCTCGGCCTGGAAACCGAACTCCCGGTGCCCGACGACTTCAAGGTTTGGGTCGGCAGCCCGCAATCCGCCGTCGCCTGGCTGATCCAGGCCGCCGAGATCGACACCGCGCCGATGGGCCTGGACCGCAGCCTCAATCTGCCGGGCCTGAGCGTCAGCGTCGGCGAGATCCTCGCAGCCCTCGAGACCGTCCGCCCGAACGCCTCCGGCCTCGTCCGCCGCGTGGCAGACCCGGTGATCGCCGGCATCGTCGGCGGCTGGCCGGCCGCCTTCACCGCCGCCCGCGCCCGCGCTTTGGGCTTCACCCCGCACGAGCCGCTGGTCGATCTGGTCGCCGCCTTCGTCGCCGACGGCCTGGCCGCAACGAAAGCGGATCGCGGGATCGTGTAACGCCCGCCAGACCTGTCGAAATTGCAAGGCGCTGGCCAGGATTTTCTTACTTCGGCCATGTTCTACTGGTGAATGAGCACCGGTCCGGGATTTGGCCCGGCTCATTTTGATTCCAGCCATTCGCATCGCGGGCGGCGCAACGACAGGATATTTCAGGCCGGATGGGCACGACCCATGGTGCCGGATTTCTGCGCAGGATTGCAGTCGGACGCGCGCTCGCGGCCCGGCGATGGACCATCATGCCCGCCGCCGCAGCCGAAACCCCCGGCCGCCTCCGCCGCCGCAGCCTCACCGATATCGTCCTGCACGCCCCCCAGGTCCTGCGCGCCCTCGTCCGTGCGGAGGAACTATGGCTGATCGCCCTCGCCGGCATCGTCGGCATCCTCGGCGGCCTCTGCGTGGTGGCGATGACGCTGACCACCCACACCGCCCATCGCTGGCTCTTCAAGCTCGGCCCGCATGAGCGCCTGTCCGGCCAGTCCGAGGTGCCGATCATCTCGGCGTTGCTGGTCCCCACCATCGGCGGGCTGATCGTCGGCGCCACCATATGGGCGCTCGCCCGCTGGTGGCCCCGCCGCGCGGTGGACCCGATCGAGGCGAACGCCCTCTACGGCGGGCGGATGTCGGTGACTGATAGCCTGGTGGTCGTCGGCCAGACCATGCTCTCCAACGGCGCCGGCGCCTCGGTGGGGCTGGAGGCCGGCTACACCCAGATCGCCTCGGCCATCGCCTCGCGCATCGGCCGGCTGTTCCGGGTGCGCCGCAACGACCTGCGCGTGCTGGTCGGCTGCGGCGCGGCCGGCGCCATCGCGGCCGCCTTCAACGCCCCGCTCACCGGCGCCTTCTATGCCTTCGAGCTGGTGATCGGCACCTATTCGCTGGCCACCCTCGCCCCGGTGATGGTCGCCTCGCTGGCCGCCGTGTCGATGGTGCGCTGGCTTATCCCGGAAGAGTACGTCTTCGACATCCGCGTGCCCACCGCCATCGAACCCGGCGCCTACCCCGCCCTCCTCCTGCTCGGCGTCGCCTGCGCCTTCGGCGGCATCCTGATCATGCGCGGCGTGACCCTGACGGAAGCCGGCTTCCGCCGCTCCGGCGTACCGACCTGGCTGCGCCCGGCCATCGGCGGCCTCGTCGTCGGCCTGCTCGCGCTGATCTCGCCGCAGGTCCTCTCGGCCGGCCACGCCGCCCTGCAGGTCAGCCTGGATGCGCCCTATTCGCTCGGGCACATCTTCGTGCTGATGATCCTCAAGGCCGTCGCCTCCGCCGTCTCGTTAGGCTCGGGCTTTCGCGGCGGGCTGTTCTTCGCCTCGCTGTTCCTCGGCGCCCTGCTGGGCAAGCTCTATGCCGCCGCCCTGGTCGCCACCGCCATCGGCCCGGCCATCCCCACCGTCATCTGTGCCGTCGTCGGCATGAGCGCGCTGGCCGTCGCCATCGTCGGCGGGCCGCTGACGATGGCCTTCCTGTCGCTGGAGACCACCGGCAGCCTGCCGCTGACGGTCGCCGTCGTCGCCGCCTCGGTGATCTCCTCGATCACCGTGCGCCGCACCTTCGGCTACTCCTTCGCCACCTGGCGCTTCCACCTGCGCGGCGAGGCGATCCGCAGTGCCGTCGATATCGGCTGGATGCGCAACCTCACCGTCGGCCGGATGATGCGCCGCGAACCCCGCACGCTCCGCATCGACACCCCCATCGCCGCTTTCCGCCGCGACGTCCCGCTAGGCAGCGTAGACCGCGTTGTGGCCGTGGACGCGCAAGGCCGCTATGTCGGCATGATCCTTGTCGCCGAAGCCCACGCCATGGCCAATGCCATCACACTGGCCTCCCTGCTGCACAACGAGGCCGACACCCTCACCCCGCAAATGACCATCAAGGACGCCGTCAGCACCTTCGAGGCCGCCGAGGCCGACGCCCTGGCTGTGGTGGACGGGCCGGAGAGCCGAAAAGTGATCGGCCTGCTGACCGAGCAATACGCGCTGCGCCGCTACAGCGAAGAACTCGACCGCCGGCGCCGCGACCTTTCGGGCGAGTAGGCGCGGCCAGGCCCAACGCGACAGGGCAAACCGACGCCGGCCTACGGGAGCATCGACATGACGAGACTGCATCTGGAACGCCACGTGGTATCGCGCATCGGCTGGCTGCGCGCGGCCGTGCTGGGCGCCAATGACGGCATCATCTCCACCGCCAGCCTGATCCTCGGCGTCGCCGCCGCCACCCCGGCATCCTCGGACGTGCTGATCGCCGGCGTGGCCGGCATCGTCGCCGGCGCCATGGCGATGGCCGCCGGGGAATACGTCTCAGTCAGCTCGCAATCCGACACCGAACAGGCCGACCTCGCCCGCGAGCAGCGCGAACTGGACGACGACATCACCCATGAGCACGAGGAACTGGTCCAGATCTACACCGCGCGCGGCGTGGCACCGGAGCTTGCCCGTCAGGTCGCCACCCAGTTGATGGCCAAGGACGCGCTGGGCGCCCATGCACGCGACGAGCTTGGCATTTCCGCGATGACCACGGCACGGCCGGTGCAGGCGGCGCTGACCTCGGCGGCGACCTTCGCGGTCGGCGCCGCCATGCCGCTGGCGATGGTCCTCGCCGCACCCGCTGGCCTGCTGGTGCCGGTGGTGACCGCCGCGTCGCTGCTGTTCCTCGCCGTGCTCGGCGCGGTGGGTGCGCGGGCCGGTGGAGCGAACATGCTGCGCGCCACCGCGCGGGTCACCTTCTGGGGGGCGTTGGCGATGGCGCTCACCGCCGGTATCGGCGCCCTGGTCGGCCACGCCGTGTGAGGGGCGGCGGTTGCGGTCATCACCGTGCCCACACAGTTCACGGCGCCACCCGCACCGGCACGCGGGCCGCGCTGCCATTCGCATCGAGCACTGTCACCCGGTAGAAGCCCGGCCCCGGCGGCGTCCAGGCCGCCTCGCGCCGGGCGGGGTCGGCCGGCAGCGGCATCCCGTCCACAAGGAAGCGCAGCGGCCGCTGCCCGCCCATCGCGCGCAGGGTCACCGGCCCGTCCCCGGCCAGCACCGCACCCGGCGGCGGGAACAGCAGCCGCAGCGCATCCGCCTGCCCGGCCGCATCGGTGCGTGGCGGCGGGGCCGCGGCAGCCGGCCGCGGGGCGGGCGGCAGCAGGGAAAAAACCTGCCCCAGCAGCGGCAAGGCGAGATTGCGCCCGGTGGCCCCCGGCAGCGCCGTGCCATCCGGTCGGCCGACCCAGACGCCGACGACATGGCGCGCATCGAATCCCATCGCCCAGGCATCCCGCCCGCCCCAGGAGGTCCCGGTCTTCCAGGCGATACCCGCCGGCCCGCCCTCCGGCAGCGGCTGCGTCAGCACCTCGGCGATCACGCTGGCCGCCCGCGCCGCCATCACCGGCTGGCCGCCCGGCGCCGCGCCTGCCAGCAACCCGAGCGGCTGCCCGCTGCCATCCGTCGCCAGCGCGGCATACAGCCCGGCGAGGTCGCGCAGGGTGATCCCCGCCCCGCCCAGCGCGATCGGCAAGGCCGGGTCCGCCCCTGGCGGCAGGCGCAGCGGCGCGCCGGCGGATTTCAGCGTGGCGGCAAAGCGCAGCGCCCCCACCCGGTCCAGCAGCGCCACCGCCGGCAGGTTGAGCGAGCGGCGCAGCGCCTCGGCGGCGGTGACGGTGCCGGCGAAGCTGCGGTCGAAATCCTCCGGCGCATAGGCCCCGAACCGGCGCGGCAGATCGTCCACCCGCGTCTGCGGCCCGGCGATGCCGTCCTGGAAGGCCAGCGCATAGATGAACGGCTTCAGCGCCGAGCCGGGCGAACGCACCGCCCGCGTCAGGTCCAGCGCCCCGCCCCGCGCCTCCCCCGCGCCCTCTCCGCCGGAGACGACGGCGCGCAGCTCCCGCGCCCCCGCGTCGGCGATGACGATGGCGAGCGAGGCCCGCTCCGGCATCTGCCGCAGCCGCAGCGCCGCCAGCCGCTCCGCCCCGGCCTGCAAGCCGGCGTCCAGCGTGGTGGCGACGCGCGGCGCCGACGGCAGGCGCACCACCGCCTGCCGGGCCAGCCGCGGCAGGGCCACCCGCGCCGCCGGCACCGGCCCGCCCTCGGCCCGGAGCACGCGGTCCCGCAAGGCCTGCGCCCGCGCGGGATGGCGATCCGGCCGCAGCGCCTCGGGCCGGCGGGGAATGGCGACCAGCAGCGCCGCCTGCGCGGCATCAAGCCGCCCCGGCCCCACCCCGAACCAAGCCAGCGACCCCGCCCGCACCCCCTCCAGATTGCCGCCATAGGGGGCGAGTGTCAGCCAGATGCCGAGAATCTCACGCTTGGAATACCGCGCCTCCAACTGCACGGCCCGCGCGATCTCGATGACCTTCGAGCGCAGGGTGCGCGGCCGCGGCTCCAGCAGCCGGGCCGCCTGCATCGTCAGCGTCGATCCGCCGGAGACCACCCGCCCGGCTCCCACCGCCTGCCATGCCGCCCGCAGCAGGGCGAGCGGGTTGACGCCGGGATGGTGCCAGAAATGCCGATCCTCGGTGGCTACCAGCGTCTCGATCAGCGCCGGCGCCACGTCATCCGCGCTGACGCGAAAGCGCCACACCCCGCCCGGCGCCGGCAGCAGCGCCAGGGTGCGGCCGTGCCGGTCCACCACCTCGCTGCCGACCTGCGCCAGCCGGCCGAGTTCCGGCGGGAACGCCCGGTCGAGCGCGAACAGCCCCGCCGTCAGCAGTGCAACCAGCAGGAGCGCCCGCGTCATTCCGCCGGCAGCACGCGCAGCCGCCCGACCGCCTGGCGGGCGAACACGGCGGGGCGATACATGTCCGCCACATCCGCGCCCGGCAGTTCGAACGTCCCTGGCGTCACCGCCCGCAGCCGCACGGCCAGCCGGAACTCCGGCCGCTCCGCCGTCAGCCCTACCACCCCGGCATAGCGGTCATCCGCCGCCGGCTGCGCCTCCGCTTCCGTGAGTTCGCCGAGGAAGCCCAGGCCCGCAGGCGTGCCGGCACCGAAGCGCCCGGCGATCTCCCAGCCCGCCGGCAGCCCCTGGGTGAGCAGCGCGCGGTGCGCCTGCCCGGTCTCGGCACGGCCTTCCAGCAGCAGCAGGAACACGGTGTTCTGCCGCAGATTGTCCAAATCGAGCGGGCTGCCGTCGAGCGCGAGGAACCGCCGCGTCACCCGCATCCCCGCCCTGGCCGCCGGCAAGGGCTCGGCCGGCACGCCGGAGATGGAGACGGCCTGCCACACCGGCCGGTCGCCGAGGTTGCGCACCGTGCCCGGCCCTGTCAGCGCCGTGGTGATCAGCGGCGCCGTCACATCCGCGCCGTTGAGCAGCAGATGCACCGGCCGGCCGTCGCGCCCGAGCACGGCGGCGGCGGTGGCGGCCCAGGCCTGCTCCTGGGTGGACAGGCCGGCCGGCACCAGATCGGCCCCGGGCAGCCCGGCCGCAAGCCGGGCCAGCCGGTCCGGCAGGAGCCCCGATTCCTTCAGCAGCACCGCCACCGCCGCCTGGTCGCGCAGGGCGGTGCCGTAGTCGGCGGCCCACCATTGCCGCGCGGGGGCGGCGAGTGCCGCCGCGAACGCAGTCTCGGCGCGAGGCACATCCTGCGCGAGGGCCAGTGCCGCGCCGAGTTGGGCGCGGGCCAGCGGCGTCGGCAGCCGGGCGAGGCTTTCCGCCAGCACCCGCGCCGCCCCCGGCCGCCCCTTGCCGGCAAGGGCCAGCACATAGAGACGGTACGCCTGGGCGGACATGCTGTCCGGCCCGCCGCCCTCGCTCTCCGCCTCATCGGCGAGGAAGCGCAGCGCGTCGGCCATGGCCTGATCGGGCACGCTGGCGCCGGCACTGCGGGCGCGCAGCAGAAACTCGACGGCGTAGGAGGTCAGCCACGCCTCCGCCTCCCCGCCCGCCGACCACAGGCCGAAGGCGCCGTCGTAGCGCTGCCGGTCGAGCACGCTGGCGACCTGGGCGGCCAGCCGCGCCGCCCGCTCCGGCCCGGCGATGGCGCCATCCGGCAGGACGGCCAGCGGCAGGCCGCGGCTGATGCTCTGTTCGAGGCAGGCCATCGCATAGGCATCGAGGGCCGCGACCAGCCCCGCCACATCGTAGCGCACCGGCGCGCCGAAGCTCGCGGTGGCGCGCCAGCTGCCAGGGATGAAGCGCGCGGAAGCCGGGTCCAGCGCCGCATCGGTGCCCGGCGCCAGCTCCCGCCCGGCGAGCAGGCTCGCGGGCGGGCGGGCGGGGCGGATGGTGATGGCGGTCTCGCGGGTGAGCGCGAAGCCGCCGGGGCCGGTGATCGCCATGCGCACCACGCCGCGCCCCACGCCGGTCGCCCGCAGGGTGCTGGCCGGCACGCCGCGCGCGCCCTGGGCGAGGGTTGCCGTCAGGGTAGAGGCACCGGCGATCTCCAGCGGGCCTTCGGTGCTGAGCGCCACGCGCACCTCGCCGGCCGGCAGGTCGATATTGTGCAGCAGCACCGCCAGCCGCGCCTCGTCGCGGGGGGCGAGGAAGCGCGGCAGCAGGGCCTCGGCCACCAGCGGGTCGCGGATGGTGATCGGCTGGCTGGCGGCGCCGATGCGCGCACCCTGCCAGCCCACCGCCATCAGCCGCACCTCGCCGTTGAAGTCGGGGATGTCGAGGCTGAAGCGCGCCACCCCGTCTGCCCCGGCCTGTACCGGCGGGGCGAACAGGGTGACGGTGCGGATCGGGATATCCGGCAGCACGAAGCCGCCCTCGTCGCCGCCCTGGCGCAGCAGCGCGGCGGGCCCCTCGGCCGGGGCGATCAGCCGGCCCCAGTCGTCACGGATATCCAGGCCGAGGCGGCGGCGGCCGAGGAAATGCGGCTTCGGATCGGGCGAGGCGAATTTCGTCAGCCGCAGAATGCCCTCATCCACCGCCGCGAGGCTGACCCAGGCGCCGGGGGCCGCACTGACCGGCACGGCCAAGGCCGCGCGCGGCGAGGCCCGCTCGGGCGTGCCGATCGCCATTGGCAGGCTCCGCCCGGCGGGATCGACGCCGACCCAGACCAGCCCGATCGCGCGGGGCGGCCGGCTGCCGGCGGGGCGGAAGAGATGCACCGCCACATAGGCGCCAGGGCCCCAGGACGCCTCGACCGGCACCTCCACATCCATCCCCCCCGCCGGCACGTCCAGCGTGCGCATGGCGAGCACCCGGTCGGTCAGCACGGCCAGCGTCGCCTGCCCGGCGAAGGGCGGGGCGATGTGGATCTTCACCGATTGCCCCACCGGCACGCCCCGGCGGTCGGCGGAGACATCGACGCGGTCCGGCACGTCCGGGCTGTCCGAGCCCGCCCAGCCGGCGCGGAAGCGGTAGGACGTGGCGGCCAGCCCGCCGGCCTGCACCACCTCCAGCCGGTAGCGGCCGAAATCCAGGGTCGCGGCAAAGCGGAAGACGCCATCGGCGGGGATGGCGATATCGCGGGTTTCCATCGGCGCGTCCCGCCAGACCGTCTCGTAGCGGGCGAGGCTGCCGCGCGTGACCAGCCGCCAGTCTGGCCGCTCGCGGACGAGGCGCAGCTTGGCGGGCAAGGCGATGCGCCCCCCCGTCGGTGCCACGGCGGCGATCTCGAAGGCGGCCTCGGCCTGCGCGTCGATAGCGTCGCCGGCGAACAGCGGCTTCACGCCGATCAGCGGCGTGGCCGGGCGCAGCGGGATGGTGATGCTGGTGCGCGAGGCGCGGCCAGCGGGGTCGTCGATGCCGATGTCGATCTCGGCCATCAGCGGCTGCGTCGTGTCCGGCGCGCGGGCGATCAGCAGCGGCACGGCGGTGGCGCCCTGTGCGTCCGTCACCGGCAGGGCGATCTCGCGGGCTTCGGGCGCGTAGAGCTCGCCGGCCATGCCGATGCGATAGCCCGCGA
Source organism: Asaia bogorensis (assembly GCA_945874805.1). Classification (GTDB taxonomy): domain Bacteria; phylum Pseudomonadota; class Alphaproteobacteria; order Acetobacterales; family Acetobacteraceae; genus CAIRTN01. The sequence goes on from CAMCJI010000035.1 coordinate 8,661, forward strand.
GGGCGGCGGTGGGGTTCGGGTTGGGGATCAGCCGCAGCGTGGCCCGCCCGGTCAGCCCGGCGCCGGGGGCGCCGTAGAGGAAGCGGGCGGTGACCGGCAGGCTTGCGGCGGTGCCGGCCACCAGTTCGCTGGGCGTCGCGCCGAGATCGACGGCCATGCGGTCGGGCACGAAAGCATCGACGCGGAACTCCGCCCGGCCGATCGCCGGCCCCTGCGGCTCGGCCTGCAGCTCGACGCTCCAGGTGCCGGCCGCCGCACCAGCGGAGAGCAGCACCGGCAGATGCAGCGCCGCATCCGGCAGCGGCTTCGGCGTGGTGCGCAGGAACACCTGGCCGTTCGGCCGCCGCACCGTCACCTGCAGCGGCACATCCACCGGCAGCCCGGCGGCATCGCGCAGCAGCCCCATCACCTGCACCGTCTCGCCCGGCCGGTAGATGCCGCGGTCGAGCCAGACATAGGCATCGAGCGGGCCGGGATGGCGCATGCCCTCCACCCCCCGGTCGGACAGGTCGAAGGCGGCGGCGTTGAGGTCGAGGGCCGCGAAATCATCGTCCGGCCCGAAGGCATGGATCGCCGCCGGCCCCATCGGCCCCTCGCCGGCCAGCAGCGGAGCGGCGAACCGGGCGACGCCCAGCGCATCCGTCCGCGCCTCGGCGAGGATGTCGTTGTTGCGGGCGAGCAATGCGAGGCGTACGCCGGCGCGAACCGCCGCGTCGCCATAGCCGCGCACCTGCACAGTCAGGCCGTCCGAGCCGCGCCAGACCGTCGGCGCCAGATCGGTGCGCAGGATCACCTGCACGGCGCCCTGCACCCCGCGCGTGGTGCCGTCCCCGGCACCGACGATCAGGGCGTACAGCCCCGGCCCGGCGCTGGCCAGCGCCTCGGGCAGCGGCAAGGCGGTGCGTGCGGGGCGGTTCGGCTCCCAGGCGGGGATCTCGGCGCGGCCTTCCCACACCGTCCGGCCGGTCTGGTCGGCCATGTAGCGCGCGGTCCAGACCTCCAGCGGGTCGCCGAGGCGCTGGTCGCGCAGCAGGCCGGCGATATTGCGTTCGGAGAGGCGCACCAGCTTAAGCGACACGGCGGAGAGGTTGATCGTCGTCAGCCCGATCGCCTGGGCCTGCCCGCGCGGCAGCACGAACAGCCGCGTGTCGAAGGCGATGCGCGGCCGGCGGTTCGGCATGGCAACGGCGATGCTGGTGTCGCGCGCCAGCGCCAGCCCGCCCTCGCCGGGCAGCCCCGCGCGCAGCAGCAGCCGCGTCGTCGTGCCCGACGGCAGGCCGGAGACGCAGAACTGGTCGCCCTCCCGCGTCACCGCAACGCCCGGCAAGGCCGGTTCGGTGCGCAGCCAGTCCGCCGGGTTCAGCTCGCCCCGGCGCGGCGGCACGGAAAAGCTGAGGCAGGCGCGCGGCGGATCGGTCTCCGCCTCCACCGCCGTCCGGCGAACGAGCAGGCCGACGGCGCGCTGCGCCTCGGCGAGCATCCGCTTGTAGTCGGCATTCTCCGGCGCGCGGCTCACCACCTGCTCCAAGGCCTGGGCGGCCTGCGCCTGCCGGTCGAGCCGGCCCAAAGCCTCGGCCACCAGCAGCAGGGACGGGATTTCCGGCTCGCCGGAATCGGCACTGGAAAAGGCAAGCCAGGCGGCGAGCAGGGCCTTCGCGGCGTCGGGCGGGGTGCGGCGCAGATGCGCGTTGGCGAGCAGGCGCCAGACCTCGGTGCCGGCATCGCCCTGGGCCGCGCGGAGTTCGATGGCGGTTATCGCCGCCGGCCAGTCGCGCCGGCCGATCGCCGCGTTCGCCGCCTGCTCCGCCGTGCGCCGTTGCGCGGGGGAGGCGCCGGCCGGGAAGCGCTTTGTCAGGGAGTCGGCATAGGCCTGGGCATCGCCCTGCACACCCGGCAGGTCGAAATCATCCGCCCGCGCCGGTGCTAGGGAGCCGACCAGCAACAGCAGAGCCAACACCCAACGCAGCATGGCCATCTCCCCGAACGATGCGGGGAGTATAGCGCTACTTCGTCAGTGCGGGATGCGCCTCAACATGTCGTGACAGATCTTCCACGAACGCGTCCTCGATCCCCATCTCCCGCAGCCCGTCGCGGGTGCGCAGCAGATACTCCGCCGCGGTGCCCAGGCCGCCGGCGGCAGTGGCGATGCGCTCGATCTGCTCGTCCAGCGGCAGGTCGCCGCAATAGCTCGGCCCGCGCGGGTTGATGGTGAAGGCGATGGCGTGGGCGTAGGCAGCCCCCGTCTCGTCCAGCATCGGCACCCAGCGCGGGATATAGCCCTCCGCCACCATCTCGCGCCGCCAGATCAGGTCGAGCTCCTGCTCCACCAGCGCCTCGTCGATGTGGAAGGCCACCCCGGTGCAGGCCCCGCCGGGCATCAGGCCGAGCATCAGGCCGGGATTTTCCGGCGAACCGCGGCCGGAGCGGACCTTCAGGCAGAACGCCCGCCGCCAGCCCGGCACCACCGCCATCCGCCGCGCGCCGTATTCGATCATCGGGTTCCAGATCAGCGAGCCGTAGGCGAACACCCACACGCCCTGGCCCTGCTCAGGGCGCACATCCAGCATCGCACCGAGCGAGGCCGCGCGTTCGGCATCCGTCAGCACCTTGATGCCGGGATTGAGCTGGGCCATCAGCCCCGGCAGCACGCCGGAGAGCAGGAACTCCCGCGTCAGCCGGATTTCGACCTTGGCCGCGTCAGACACGCCTACTTGCCTGCCTGCGCGCGCAGCAGATCGCGGATCTCCGCCAGCAGCACCTCCTGCGCCGGAGTCTTGGCCGGCGGCGGCGCCTCGGCCTCCTTCTTGCGCTGGAGCCGGCTCAGCACCTTCACCAGCCAGAACACGGTGAAGGCGACGATCAGGAACTGGATCACAGCGTTCAGGAACAGCCCGATATTCAGCGTCACCGACCCCGCCGCCTTCGCCGCCTCAAGCGTATTCTTCGACTCGCCCTTGATGGTGATGAAGATGTTGGAGAAGTCGATCCCGCCCAGCAGCAGGCCGAACACCGGGTTGAACAGGTCCTTCACCAAGCTGGTGACGATCGAGGTGAAAGCCGCGCCGATGATGATGCCGACCGCGAGGTCGACCACATTGCCGCGCATGATGAAGGACTGGAATTCCTCGATCCAGGCGGGGCGCTTGAGCGGGATGGGGGATTGCATGTTCTTGAAACCTTGTTTGCTTTGCGAAGCCGAAATCAGCCGAGCTGCGGGGCGGCCGCCTCGGCCACGCTGTCCAGATCGGTCCGCCAGATGCCACGCCTGCCCAGCACCGCCGCCAGCGCGCCGTCGAGGTAGCGAATCCGGTGCGCCTGGCCGGCCACCCAGGAGTTCAGGGTCAGATTGAAAACAGCATGACCCTCCGCATGCAACACGCCGAACCCCGCCTCGATGGTGGCAGCCCAGGCCTGCGGCGAGACCCGGCGCAGCCACATCGCCTCGAAATCATTGTACTCCGAATGCGCCGGCAGGCTGACCAGACGGCCCAGCCGATACGGCCGGTCGTCGTTGCTCCAATCCGTCGTCCAGGTGAACCCGGCTTCGGCGAGCAGCGCCGGCGTATCCGGCGCCTCGTTGTAGTCCTGCCCCGCCCAGCCCAGCGGCACCCGCCCGGTTGCCTGCGCCACCGCATCGCGGCTTTCGGCGATATGCGCCCGCTGTGCGGCCTCGCTCATCCGGCTGGTGATGCGCCGGCTGGCGAAGGTGCCATGCGCGTGGAAGCGCGCGCCGCGGCTCGCCAGCTCGTCCACCAGTTCCGGATGCCGCCGCGCCGCCTCGGCGCCGAGCGCCACCGACGGCACAACTCCGTAGCGGTCCAGCACATCCAGCACCCGGAAGATCCCCACCCGGTTGCCATACAGATGCTGGCTCCAGGTGAGCCAATCCGGCTGGAAATTCCCCAGCGGCGACATCAGGCGGGGATCGCGGCTCTCCCCCTCCGGCGTCGCCAGCTCGCGGTATTCCAGGTTCAGCGTCACCACGAAGGCGATGCGCGCGCCGCCCGGCCAGACGAACTTCGGCGTCTCGGCGCTGGTGCGGTAGGGATACAGCGCGTGATCCATGCCGGGCAGGCGAACCTCGCCCACCGGCGGCGTGTTGCTCGGCCGCTCAACCATGGGAGGCCTCCCGCGCGGCAAGATGCGCCTCGATCGCGTCCTTGTGGTTCGCCCGCCAGTGATCCGCGATCTCGGCCGCCGTCGCCACCCAGACCCCCGGATGCGACAATATATACTCCATCACGCGCACAAACCCGCCGATGCGGTGCGGCTGCCCCACCCAGAACGGATGCAGGGCGATGCACATCACCCGCCCCTGCTCGCCCCCCTCGGCATAGACCGTGTCGAAATGATCGCGGATCTGCTGGGCGAAGGCGTCGATCTCCTCCCCCCGGCGCGAGACGATCACGTCGTTGAGGTCCATCGTGTAGGGCACGGTGATCAGGTCGCCGGTGGCCGTGCGCACCGGGAACGGCTGGTCGTCGTGATACAGATCGCACACGTAGTCGAACCCCACATCGGCCGCGATGTCGAAGGTCCGGCGCGTGTTCGTCGCTGCCGGGCTGAACCAGCCGCGCTGGCGCTGGCCGGTGAACTGGCGATGGATCGCCTGGCTCTCCATCATCGCCGCCCGCTCCTCGGCCTCGGTGAAATCCCAGTGATAGCGGGTGTTGTAGGTGCCGTGGCTCATCAGCTCCCAGTCGCGCTTCAGCATCCCCTCGGCCACCGCCGGGTAGTGCTGCAACACCGACATCGACAGGCTGACGGTGCACTTCACCCCCAGCCCGTCCATCGCATCGAACATCCGCCAGATGCCCACGCGGTTGCCGTAATCGCGGATGGAATAGCCGAGCACATCCGGATGCGGCGTCCGCGGCCACGGGTCGCGCGTGCGCTGGAACGCCGGCAGATACTCGTAATGCTCGATGTTCGGGCACAGCCACAACGCCACCCGCGCGCCGCCGGGCCAGGCCAGGCGCGGGCGGTGACGGATCGGCGAGTAGGGAATGATTGCAGGTTCCATATCCTATCGTCCGGCAGGCGGCGGGCGATGGCAATACACCCACGGCAGTATGGGGCAATCACCGCTTCCTGCGGCGCGGCCGGCAATGCCATAGAACCGCCACCCTGCCGCCCCATCCTGCGGCCTTCCTCGCGGAGCCACCCCATGCAACGCAGCCTCCTGCTCGCCGCCGCCCTGATCCTCGCCGGCTGCGGCACCAACCAGTTCGACCGCGTCAGCTCCGGCGCCGGCACCGGTGCGGGCACCGGTGCGGTCATCGGCCTGATCGGTGGCCCCATCGGCGTCGGCCTCGGTGCCGCCATCGGCGCCGGCGTCGGCGCGGTGGCCGGCGGCGCGACGAAGGCCGAGGACGTCAACCTCGGCAAGCCCGTCTGGAAATAGCCGTCACTTCCCGGTGAGGACAGGCCGGAGCGCTTGCACCCCGGCTGCGGCGGTGGTTCTGTTTTTTCCTGAACCGCATTGAAACGGCAAGCGCATGTCACAGCTCGGCCTCACACGCGGCATGGCCACCGCGATCGTCAATGTTGTTGCCGCCGACCCCGCCTGCCAGGCGATCATTCCCGAATACACTCTGTGGAACATCGGCCAGGGCGCCGCCGGCAGCCTGCGCAACTTCACCAACATGACTGCCGAGGGCATGAGCTACCTCGTTACCGAAGGCGTCAGCCGCCTCGGCATGACACCGGGCGCCAGCCAGGTCGCCAAGGACTATTGGGAAAAGCAGGGCGTGGACCAGGCCTGCACCAACATCGCCGCCGCCACGGCCAAGGCGATCAAGGCCGGCATCAGCAGCGGCGCCCTGCCGCGCGGCATCACCGGCGCGGATGACTGCTCGCGCAGGCCGCGGTCCGACAACAATGTCGGCGCGCATCACTCCGCCACGGCGGTGACGGTGGTGACCGGCCAGACCTACGTGTTCGACTGGCACGGCACCCTCTCGCGGCGCAACCCGCTGATCAGCCGCCGCCTCTCCGCCTGGCTGCGCGGCGACGACAGCCGGCGGGTCCTCTACAGCCTCTTCCAGGGCTGGAGCTGACGCCGCTCAGGCCGCCCCGGCCACATAGGCCTTCAGGCTATCCACTTCGGTCGTCTGCGCGTCCATCCGCGCCTTCACGACATCGCCGATACTGACCAGCCCGGCCAGCCTTCCGCCTTCCACCACCGGCAGGTGGCGAAACCGCCCGCCGGACATCGCCGCCATCGCCTCGGCCACGCTGGTCTGCGGCGTGGCGGTGATCACCTCGCGCGTCATCACCGCGCTGGCCCGCATGTCCAGCGCCGCCGCCCCATGATCGGCCAGAGCGCGCACGATATCGCGTTCGCTGAGGATGCCCAGCAGATGCCCCAGGTCGGTCGTCACCACCACGGCACCGATGCGCCGCGCCGCCAGCAGGCGCGCCACTTCGGCGATGGTCTGGTCGGGGCCGGCGGCAGCGACCTCCGAGCCCTTGCGTTTCAGGATCGCGGCAACAGTCATGTTCCGGCCCTCCCTTCTCGGCAGAGCCTGCCCGCAAAGACGGGCAGCGCCGTCCGAACGACGAGCATGCGCCTTTTCACGGAGCGATTGCAAAAATCTTACGTGCAGTGCAGCAAGACTTCCTCAAACCGCCACAGCCGGCGTCAGCTGCGTCGCCACCAGATCGGCGAACACGCCCTGGGCCGCCACCAGCTCGGCGAAGCTGCCGCGTTCGGCGATGCGCCCGCCCTCGAACACCAGGATCTCGTCGGCATCGCGCACGGTGGAAAGGCGGTGCGCGATGATGAAGGTCGTCCGCCCGGCCATCAGCGTCTTCAGCGCCCCGGCCACCCGCGCCTCGGTGGCGGCATCCAGCGCCGAGGTCGCCTCGTCCAGAATCAGGATCGGCGGGTCCTTCAGCAGGGCGCGGGCGATGGCGAGCCGCTGGCGCTGCCCGCCGGAAAGCGTGGCGCCGCGCTCGCCCACCACCGTGTCGTAGCCCTCCGCCTGGGCAGTGATGAAGGTATGCGCGTCGGCCATCCGGCACGCCCGCTCCACCTCCTCCTGCGTCGCATCGGGCTTGCCGATCAGCAGGTTGTCGCGGATCGAGCGGTTGAGCAGCATGCTCTCCTGGAACACCACGCCGATCGCAGCCCGCAGGCTTTCGATCTGCACGTCCCGCAGGTCCTGCCCGTCGATGGTGATCCGCCCGGAAAGCGGGTCCCAGGCGCGTTGCAGCATCGCCATGCAGGTGGTCTTGCCCGCCCCGGTATGGCCCACCAGCGCAATCACGCTGCCCGGTTTGGCGGTGAAGCTCACCTGCTGCAACACCGGCGGCCCGCTGGGATAGGCGAAGCCGACATCCTCGAACACCACCTCCCCCGCGCTCGGCACGAACGGTGCGGCCCCCGGCCGGTCGGGCACGGAGCTTGCGGTATCCAGCACCGCGAAATAATCCGCCAGGCCCGGCCGCTCGGCGAACAGCCGGGAGAGGAAGCCCATCGCCCCGTCCAGCCGGCCGATCAGCATCACCGACAGGCCCATGAAGGCGACGATCTCCGCCACGCTGGCCTGCCCGCGGATATGCAGCAGCGTGCCCACCACCACGATGGCGATCACCGCCACCGTGCTGGCCGCCCGCGTCATCACATTCACCACCGCCCACCAGTTCAGCACCGGGAACTGATGGGAGATCACCTTGTTCATGATGTCGCCAAACAGCCGCACCTCGGCGGAAAGCCGGGTGAAGGACTGCACGACGGTGACGTTCTGCACCGCATCCTGCGCCGTGCCGGCCAGCATGATCTGCCAGTGCTGGGCGCGCGCCTGCCCCGCCTCGGTGCGGCGGATCACCAGCAGCGTCATCACGCAGAACAGCACCACCAGCACCAGCAGCACCAGGCCCAGCCGCCAGTTCATCATCAGCGTCAGCGGCAGCAGCACCAGCAGCGAGACGAAGGTGGCGAGCTGCTCACGAAAGAACGTCAGCCAGAGCCAGAACATCGCATCCGCGCCGGAGATCATCACCTTCATGAGCCGGCCGGAATGCGCCTCGCCATGAAACTGCGGCGGCAGGGTCAGCACATGGGCGAAGTATTTGCTCATGGCGATCAGCCGGTTGCGATGCGCCATCCGCTCCGCCAGCAGCGCGGCCACGATATTGCCGAGAATGCCGACGATGCCGACAGCCGCCCATATCCCCAGCAGTTCCGCCGCCTCCGGCCAAAGCCGGTCCCCCAGCTCCGGCGAGCGCGCCAGCAGCCCGATCACCTGGCCGAACAGCAGCGGGTCGAGAAAATGCAGCCCGGCCACGGCAATGTTCGCCCCGCCCAGCACGATCGCCAGCCGCAGATCAGCGCCCAGCGTGCCGATAACGCGGCGGTAGATGGCAAAGGACTTCAAGGGCTGGATCGATTCCGGAAAGGGAAGCAAAAGGGAGGAAAAGCAAGAATCTTCTTTTTGTGAACAAAAAGAAGCAAAAAAACTTTGTCCGTTGGTTCCGCCCTATAGCCGGATATTGGGTTCACAATACGGCGAAGCCATAAAATCCCCGCGCCGCCAAACCAACTCCGCCCCTCAAGCCCCAACCCAACGGATAAAAGTTTTTTTGCTTCTTTTTTTCAAAAAAAGAAGACTCTCCCTAACACGCCACAGCCGAGAAAACCCGCGAAGGCCGCACGAACTCATCCTGCGCCGCCACCGTCAAAATCTCGCGTGAGCCCGCCGCCGCGGTGCGGGCCAGCAGCCCGTGCACCGCGCTGCCGGCGGCTTCCAGCGCCACCACGGCGCTGCCACTCGACAGCCGGTGGAACAGATAAAGCGCCGCGATCGCGTCGCCGGCGCCGTTGACGGATACGGGGTGCAGCGGCGTACGCAGCCGGTGCATCGCCCCGCCTTCGGCCGCCAGCAGGTCGATCGCGTCGTCCGGCGTATCCTCGGTGCGCAGGCTGGTGATGAGCACGCTGCGCGGCCCGCCGGGCGCCATCATCGATTGCAGCCGCTCCACCACCACCCGCGCCTCGGCGAGCGTGCGGCAGGGCAGGCCGGTGAGATGCTCCGCCTCGAAGCGGTTGGGGGTGATGATGTCGGCCGCCGGCAGCGCCTGGTCGCGCATCAGCTCGGCGATGCCCGGCCGCACATACACGCCCCGGTCGTCATCGCCGATCACCGGATCGCAGCAGTACAGGGCGCGGGGATTGGCCGCCTTCACCTGCGCCACCGCATCCAGGATCGCGCCGCCGATGCCGCTGTCGCCCATATAGCCGGAGAGCACGGCATCGCAGCGCCCGAGCACCCCGCGCTCGGCGATGCCGGTGATCACGCGCGCCACCTGCTCACCGGTGAACACGTCGCCCTTCCAGGCGCCGTAGCCGGTGTGGTTGGAAAACTGGACGGTATTGACCGCCCAAACCTCGGCCCCCAGCCGCTGCAAGGGGAACACGGCGGAGGCGTTGCCCACATGGCCATAGGCAACCCAGGACTGGATCGACAGAATGTTCATCCCCGTACTTGGCGCCAAACCGGTCTTGCAGGCAACCCCGAACGCTCCTACGCACTGCCCGATAGCAAGCATGCAGGGTCCCACCGAATGTCCGCGCCGAAGCTCTTCCAGCCGATCACCTTCCGCTCCGTCACCGCCCGCAACCGCCTCGCGGTCGCCCCGATGTGCCAGTACAGCGCCATCGACGGCCTGGGCGACGACTGGCACATCCAGCATCTCGGCGCCCGCGCCATGGGCGGCGCCGGCATCGTGATGACGGAGGCGACCCACGTCTCCGCCATCGGCCGCATCACCCCCGCCTGCCTCGGCGCCTGGAACCCCGCGCACCAGCATCTGCTGAGCCGTGCCGCCGCCATCATCACCATGGGCGGCGCGGTGCCTGCCCTGCAGATCGCGCATGCCGGCCGCAAAGCCGGCACCGACCTGCCGTGGCGCGGCGGCAAGCCGCTCGGCCTGCAGAACGGCGGCTGGGAGCCCGTCGGCCCCACAGCCACCCCCTTCGGCGAAGGCTACGTCACCCCCCACGCCCTGAGCACCGGCGAAATCGCCGACATCGCCGCCCAATTCGCCGTCGCCACGCGCATGACGCGTGAGGCAGGCTTCAAGATCATCGAGCTCCACGCCGCCCACGGCTACCTGATCCACTCCTTCCTCTCGCCGGTCTCCAACACCCGCAACGACGAATACGGCGGCGACCTCGCCGGCCGAGCCCGCCTGCTCCTTGAAATGGTCGACGCCGTGCGCAGCGAATGGCCCGACGAACTGCCCCTGTTCGTCCGCCTCTCCTGCGTCGACTGGATGGCCGGCGGGCTCACGATCGAGGACACGATCCAGGTCGCCAAATGGCTGCAAGCCACCGGCAAGGTGGACCTGATCGACTGCTCCTCCGGCGGCGTCGCCGCCATCGGCCCGAAGATCACCTCGCTGCACCCCGGCTACCAGGTCCCCTTCGCGGACGCGATCCGCAGCCAGGCCGGCATCGCCACCGGCGCCGTCGGCATGATCACGGAGGCCACCCACGCCGCCGAAATCATCGGCAACGACCGCGCCGACCTCGTCTTCCTCGCCCGCGCCCTCCTCGCCGACCCCGCCTGGCCGCTGCGTGCCGCCAAAACCCTCGGCGCTCCCGTGGACCTCATGCCGCAATACATGCGCGCCACGATGACCTGAGCCTTGCCCCCGCAGCGCGGCGCGGCTATACGCCCCGCTTCTCGCTGCCGGTAGGGATCGGTGGGGCCATGGAAACAGGTGTCGATATGAAGCCGGGCATTCACCCAGAGTACCACGAAGTCACCATCATCATGACGGACGGGACCGAGTATAAAACCCGCTCCTGCATGGGCAAGCCGGGCGAGGTCCTCCGCCTTGACATCGACCCCAAGTCGCACCCCGCCTGGACCGGCGTGCAGCGCATGATGGACACCGGCGGCCAGATCGCCAAGTTCAACAAGCGCTTTGCAGGCCTGGGCAACAAGAAGGATTGATTTTCCTTCTCGACCACCGCGCCTACCGAAACGCCGCCCTCTTGAACGAGAGGGCGGCGTTTCCCATTTCATGGTGGTCGCGATGCCCATTCGGGGTCGCGGCATACCACCGGGACGGCCTTCGGGCGTCCCACCGAAAACAACCTTGCTCCCGCAGGAGGTTCTACATGAACGCCTTCAATCTCAATCCGCTGTACCGCACCGCCATCGGTTTCGACCGCCTGGCCCGCCTCGCCGACGCCGCCTCCACCACCGCGGACTCCGGCTACCCCCCCTACAACATCGAAAAGACCGCCGATGACAGCTACCGGCTGTCCGTCGCCGTCGCCGGCTTCCGTCCGGAGGATCTCGACGTCGTGGTGAAGGACAACACCCTCTTCGTCGTCGGCCGCGCCGCCGAAGCCGCGCCTCGCGCCGAAGTTCTCTACCGCGGCATCGCCGGCCGCGCGTTCGAGCGCCGCTTCGTCCTCGCCGACCACATGGCGGTCGAGGGTGCGGCGATCGAGAACGGCCTGCTGCACGTCTCGCTCCGCCGCATCGTGCCCGAGTCGCTGAAGCCGCGCCGCATCCCGGTGACCATCGGCACCCCGGTCCCCACCGCCGGCGGCGCGAACGACCAGGCCACCGTCACGATCCAGGCCGCCTAACGAGCCTGAGGCTAGGTCTTGCGAAAGAAAGCGTCCGCCGCATTGCGGTGGGCGCTTTTTCGCGCAATCTCCCCTTCCACCCGGGCAATCTCCGCCCGTAGTTCGCCGATATAGCCCTCCAGCTCGGCCACCCCGAGCAGGTCCAGCGCCAGCTTCTCCAGCCGCTTCGGCCGCGGCGGCGGATTGTCGTCATCGGCACTCATCGCATGTCTCCAATTCCGGGCACAGGTTGGAAATCAGCAAGTTGCAGCTTGACCCAGGGGGGGGCGGCAGTCCATATGCCCGGCTTTCCCGTGGTCTGGAAGCCCAGCCTGCCGCGCCTTGCTGCTCGTCCGCCCCGCCTCGTGCGACCGGCGGTGGCAGGGCAAGGCCGCCGCGCTGGCCCTGCCCACGCCGGATGCGAAGGTGGAACGTCATGACCCTGCCGCTGATGCCCAAGGCCACCGCCGTGTGGTTGATCGAGAAAACCGCCCTGACCTTCACCCAGATCGCCGATTTCTGCGGCATGCATCCGCTTGAGGTCCAGGCCATCGCCGATGGCGAAGTCGCCCAAGGCATCGTCGGCTACGATCCCGTCGCCAACATGCAGGTCACCGCCGCCGAAATCGCCCGCTGCGAAAAAGACGCCGAAACCCGCCTCAAGCTCCTCCCTGCCGCCATGCCCGCGAAACAGCGCGGCAAGGGCGCGCGCTACACCCCCGTCGCCAAACGCAACGACCGGCCGGACGGCATCGCCTTCCTGCTGCGCAACTACCCCCAGCTGACAGACGCGCAGATCGGCAAGCTGATGGGCACCACCAAGGACACCATCGAAAAGGTCCGTAGCCGGTCGCATTGGAATTCGTCCAATATCAAGCCGCGCGACCCCGTCATCCTCGGCCTCTGCACGCAAACCGACCTGAATGCGATGGTGAACGCCGCCAACGCCCGCCTCCAGCGTGAGGGCCAGGTCGTCCCGCCGCCGCCGATGCCGGAAACCGACGAAGCCGCCTGATCCGGGGCCGCGATGCAGCCAGCAACCGCCATCGCCCGACGCAGTCTGCCGCGCCGGGCGGGCGCGCGGTCAGGCCGGCTGCGCGTGGCCTCCCTGGGCCGCCATCCGCGCACGCTCCAGCTCCTCCTTCAATCGCAGCTTCTCAACCTTGAGGCGGGACAAAACCGTACCGTCCGGCCGCGGTCGCTGGTCCTCGGCCGCAATGCGGCTCTCCAGGCTGGCGTGGCGGGTCTTCAGGCTCTCAACACGGGACTGCAGGCTCATGGTGCCTCCTGGGTGTGGATGCCAACCGCCCGGCCGATAACGCATGGCCGCACGGCCGCCGACGGGTGGCAGGACGAGCCTGCGCCCAATCTGCAAAGAAAGTGTAACGCGAATGCCATCCCGATTGCCACGGCAATCGACTCCCGGCATCGTGCTCGTGCTATGGGGCACCCATGCTGACCGACCGTGATTCCCTGCTGCGCAAGCTGCACGAACTGCGCAGCGAGCATCGCGATCTCGATACCGTCATCGCCCGCGCCGAAGGCGGCGTGGTTGACCAGCTGCATATGCAGCGTCTGAAAAAGCGCAAACTGCTGCTCAAAGACGAAATCGCCTGGCTCGAATCCCGCCTGATCCCCAACAGCATCGCATGACCCCCCGCATCGGCCTCATCATGGGCAGCCAGTCGGACTGGCCAACCCTGCGCCACGCAGCGGAGATGCTCACGCGCCTCGCCATCCCCTACGAGGCCCGCATCACCTCCGCCCACCGCACCCCAGACCGCCTGGCGGAGTACGCCAAATCCGCCGCCGGCCGCGGCCTGCAAGTGCTGATCGCCGGCGCCGGCGGCGCCGCACACCTGCCCGGCATGGCCGCCGCCTGGACCAACCTGCCCGTGCTTGGCGTGCCGATGGAAAGCCACGCGCTGAAAGGCATGGATTCGCTGCTCTCCATCGTCCAGATGCCCGCCGGCATCCCCGTCGGCACCCTGGCCATCGGCCGCGCCGGCGCCGTCAACGCAGCCCTCCTCGCGGCCAGCATCCTCGCCCTCTCCGACCCCGCTTTGGCCGAACGCCTCGCCGCCGTCCGCCAGGCGCAGTCCGACGCGGTCGCCCACGAACCGGTGGACGAGCCGGCCCCGTGACCGACTTCCCCCTTCCGCCCGGCGCAGCGTTTCCGCTGTCGCCCGGCGCCACCATCGGCATCGTCGGCGGCGGCCAACTCGGCCGCATGTCCGCCATGGCCGCCGCCCGCCTCGGCTACCGCACCCATATCCTCACCCCCGAGCCGGACAGCCCGGCCGCCCAGGTCGCCGCCGGCGTCACCCTCGGCGCCTACGAAGACCACACTGCCCTGCGCGCATTCGTCGCCGCCGTGGACGTCATCACCTTCGAATTCGAAAACGTCTCGGCCGACGGGTTGGACCTCCTCGCCAGCCTCAAACCCGTCCGCCCCAGCCCCGCCGTCCTGCGCCTCAGCCAGGACCGTATCGCCGAGAAATCCTTCCTCAATGGTATCGGCGTGCCCACCGCCCCCTGGCGCGCCGTCCACACCGAAGCCGACCTCGCCGCCGCCATCACGGCCCTCGGCCTGCCCGCCATCCTGAAAACCACCCGCCTCGGTTACGACGGCAAAGGCCAGGCCCGCATCACCACGCCCGAGTCCGCGGCCGCTACCCTCGCCAGCCTCGCCCCCGCCCCCTTCGTGCTCGAAGGCTTCGTTGATTTCACCTGCGAAATCAGCGTCGTCATCGCCCGCGGCGCCGATGGCCAGATGGCCGCGTTCGACACGGTGGAAAACCGCCACCGCAACCACATCCTCGACCTCACCCTCGCCCCCGCCCGCATCCCCTCCGCACTCGCCGCCGAAGCCGAGCAGATCGCGCGGCGCGTCGCCGAAGGCCTCGGCCTCATCGGCCTGCTCGCCGTCGAGATGTTCGTCACCGCCGACGGCCGCGTCCTGGTCAACGAAATCGCCCCCCGCCCACACAACTCCGGCCACTGGACGATCGACGCCTGCCCCGCCAGCCAGTTCGAACTCCACATCCGCGCCATCGCCGGCCTCCCCCTCCCCCCCGCAGTCCGCCACGCCGACGCGGTGATGAAAAACCTCGTCGGCCCGGCCGACACGGCGCTTTGGCCCACCCAGCTCGCCACCCCCGGCCTCAAACCCCACCACTACGGCAAAACCGAAGCCCGCCCCGGCCGCAAGATGGGCCACGTGACGCGCCTGTTCCCCCGCGGCAGCCTCCCCGGCGAATTCGGCATCACCGCCGCATTGGGACCGGCCGGCGGGTAGGCAAGCGGCAGGCAAGCGGCAGGCAAGTCGCAGGCAAGTCGCAGGCAAGCGTCTTCTTTTTGTGAACAAAAAGAAGCAAAAAAACTTCATCCGTTGGCGCCCAGCCTCCCAG
>CAMCJI010000036.1 GCA_945874805.1 Asaia bogorensis
GACGGCTTCCAGCGCGTGATCCTGGCCGACGATGCGCTTGCCCATCGCCTCGCGCAGGTTCAGCACCGTGCGGATTTCGTCGGACTGCATGCGCCCGGCGGGAATACCGGTCCAGCTTTCGACGATCTCGGCGACGGCCTGGGCGTCCACCACCGGGAAGACCAGCGGGGTTTCACCCTGCATCTCATGCAGCTTGGCGTGTGCCTCGGCCAGTTTGGCGCGCAGCGCGTCCTTGTCCTCCTCGCATTTCGGGTCTTCGATCTTACCGCGGACCTCGGCGATCTCGGTGGCGAGCACCTTCTCCTCGCCCCAGCGGGCTTCCAGCGCCTTGCGGTCCTCGTCGGCCGCGTGGCGCTCCTCGAGCAACTCGCCCTTCTTGGCGCCGTGATCGGCCCCGGCGGCCATTTCGCGGTCGAGGATTGCCACCTCGGTGTCGATCAGGGCGATCCGGCGGACGCGGTCTTCCAGCGGGGCGGGCATCGCCGCCTGGCTCATCGCCACGCGCGCGCAGGCGGTGTCGATCAAGGAGACGGCCTTGTCCGGCAGTTGCCGGCTGGGAATGAAGCGGGCGGACAGCTTCACCGCCGCCTCCACCGCCTCATCGAGGATGCGGATCGAGTGATGCTTCTCCAGCGTGGCCACGATGCCGCGCACCATCGCGATCGCCAGCGGCTCAGACGGCTCCTCGACCTTCACCACCTGGAAGCGGCGGGTGAGGGCTGCGTCCTTCTCGAAGAACTTCTTGTATTCCGCCCAGGTTGTGGCCGCGATCGTGCGCAACTCGCCGCGAGCGAGCGCCGGCTTCAGCAAGTTGGCAGCATCCCCCTGGCCAGCCGATCCGCCGGCGCCGATCATCTGATGCGCCTCGTCGATGAACAGGATGATCGGCTTGGGGGAGGCTTTCACCTCCTCGATCACGTTCTTCAGCCGATTTTCGAACTCGCCCTTCACGCCCGCGCCGGCCTGCAGCAGGCCGAGATCGAGGGTGCGGATGACCACATCCTTCAGCGCCGGCGGCACGTCGCCCTCGGCGATGCGGAGCGCGAAGCCTTCCACCACCGCGGTTTTGCCGACGCCGGCTTCACCGGTCAGGATCGGGTTGTTCTGCCTGCGACGCGTCAGGATATCGACGACCTGGCGGATTTCGGTGTCGCGGCCGAGGATCGGGTCGATCTTGCCGGCGCGTGCCTTGGCCGTCAGGTCGATGGTGAACTGGTCGAGTGCCGCCGAGCCGCCCGGGCGCGGAGCACCATCCTCGCCGCCACCGCCGCCGGAGGGCGCGCCCTCGACAGAGGTTGTCGCGGTTGCCGCTTCGATGCTGTCACGGCAGATCGTCAGCATGTCGCGCTTGAGCATGTCGACGGGGATTTTGGCGAGCTGGCCGGATGCCTCACGCGCGCGGCGCTGCAAGGTCTCGTCCGCCAGCAGCGCCCAAAGGATATGGCCGGAGCGGATCTTCGAAAGACCATGCTCCACCGAAGCGAGCAGATAGGCCTGCTTGCCGGCTTCGACGATCTCCGGCGAGAGGCTGGGGGCGCGGGCATTGCCGGTCTTCATCCGGTCCAGGCCGCGGTTGAGGTCCTGGATCAACCGCCCATGATCGGCGTCATACTGGCGCAGAATGGCGGCGATGTCGGTATCCGTGCCATCGGCGAGCTTCAGCAGCCAATGCTCCAGCTCCACATTGTAATGGCTGCGCGAGAGGGTCAGGCCGGCGGCGGCCTCCAGGGATCTGCGGCAATGCTCATTGAAACGACCAACAAGAGCCTTGAGATCAATCGCTGCCATGTATCCCCCTTCGCACCTTTACCGACGCGTATCCGCCCGGATCGCCCTGTGCGGACGGACCTTAGTTGGCACAACCGATGCAAGTCCAGACCCGCTGTTATCTGTCGCGGATTGTTGCGTCTGCCGCGCGCCCTGTCATCATCGAAACGGGCGTGCCAAGCGGCTGCAGGTGCGTCATGATGGGCCCGCGCAGCGACCTGGAGGGAGACGAGTATGGCCAACTGGCCCGACGGCATTGATATGGACGCGCTGCTGGCGCCGATCGAGGGCGACAGCCCGACCGGCACCGATCTGCGCGAGGATTTCTCGCCACAGTCCATGTATTATCGCCTGCGCGATGCGCGCGCGGAGGCACGGGCCACCGAGCGCGCGGCAGACGCCAATCCCGGTGAGGATTCGGGGATACCGCCGCAGTGGCGCACCGTGCGAGACCTCTCGCTGAGCGCCCTTTCCAGCCGCACGAAAGACCTCGAGATCGCCGCCTGGCTCACCGAGGCGCTGGTGCGCAGCGACGGGCTCGCCGGCCTCGCGGCCGGCGCGCACGTGATCGCCGGGCTGGCAGAGTTCTGGGAGGACACGCTCTACCCGATGCCCGACGAGGACGGCATTGTCACCCGGGTGGCGCCGGTTGCCGGGCTGAACGGCGAGGGCGGCGGCGGCACGCTGTTCCAGCCCTTGCGCAAGCTGCCGCTGTTCAACCGGGCGGACGGGCAGTCTGTTGCTTATTGGAATTTCGAGCAGTCCGAGGAACTGGCGAAGGAGACGGATCCTGGCAAGCGCGAGGCACGGATCGCCGCCGGCATCGTGCCGCTGGACAGCATGGAGCGCGATGCCATCGCGGCCGGGCAGAAGCGATTCTCAACATTGCGCGATCAGGCGCAGCTCGCGATCGACGAATGGCGCGCGATGGGCGACGCCTTGGATGCCCGCGCCGGCATGGATGGCCCGCCGACCAGCGCGGTGCGCGATCTGCTCGAAAAGATCCTGGCGATGGTCAACCGCTTCGCCGGCGAAACGGAGGTCTCTGCGGATACCGCCGGCTTCGCTGCGGCCGGAGAGAGCGGCGGCGACATGGGCGGCGGCGGTGGTGGTGGCGGGGGAGGCGGCGGGCTGCGGCTCGGCGGCCCGGCGACGAACCGCGAGGATATCCTGAAGGAACTCATTCGCATCGCCGAGCACTTCAAGAAAACCGAACCGCAGTCCCCATTGGCCTATACGCTTGAGGAGGCAGTGCGCCGCAGCCGGATGACCTGGCCCGAACTCATGGCGGAGATCGTGCAGGATCAGGCCACACGCGAGAACATCCTCATGCAGCTTGGCATCAAGCCGGCGGCGCCGGAGGAGGCCACATACTGACGTATTCGAAATGACATCTGGACGTTTGCGGTGTTGTAACAGCAATGTCCGATTGACCGGGACGGGGCTAAGTGTCTTAATCCGCAGCGGAATTGGCGGTGGCACGCGCGGTCTTGCGCAACGCCCCGGCAATGCGCGTTCTGAACAGGCTTTTATTCGGCAGGGAGAGTCCCATGAGTGGCAGCGTTCACGATAAGCTGAACCGCGTGCGCAAGCCGCGCGTGCACATCACATACGACGTGGAGACCGAGGGCGCAGCGGTCGTGCGTGAGCTGCCCTTCGTCGTCGGTGTCATGGGCGACTTCTCCGGCGACCCGACGGCGCCGCTGCGCCCGATGGCCGAGCGCAAGTTCATCCAGATCGATCGCGACAACTTCAACGACGTCATGGCGCGCATGACGCCGGGCGTGAAGATGAAGGTGGACAACAAGCTGGCCGATGACGGCAGCCAGATGGCCGTCGAGCTGAAGTTCAACTCGATGGACGATTTCGACCCCGCCAAGATCGTCGAGCAGGTGCCGGCGCTGAAGGCGCTGATGGAAACCCGCAACAAGCTGCGCGACCTGATGAGCAAGGTTGACCGTTCGGAAGACCTCGAGAACCTGCTCGAGCAGGTGCTGAAGAACGAAGACGAGCTGAAGGCCTTGTCCGGCCAGCTCGGTATCGACGCGAAGGAGGGCTGATCCATGTCCGGCGCACAATCAAGTTCATCGGCCGCCGCGGCCGGCACCGTCGACGGCATCAACCTGCTCGATCAGGTCGTTGCCGCCACCAAGCAGACCGAGCCCGATCGCGCAGCCGATCTCGTCAAGACGCTCGTCGAGCAGGCGCTGTCCGGCACGGTGACGTTCGACAAGAACCTCTCGCGCACCTTCGACCGCGCGATCGCCGCGATCGACCGCAAGATGTCGGCGCAGCTCAACGAGATCATGCACAACGAGAAGTTCCTGAAGCTTGAGGGTTCGTGGCGCGGCCTGAACTACCTCGTCATGAACAGCGAGACCGGCGCGTCGCTCAAGATCCGCGTGCTGAACGCCACCAAGCGCGACCTCACCCGCGACCTGACAAAGGCGGTGGAGTTCGACCAGAGCCAGCTGTTCAAGAAGATCTACGAGAACGAGTTCGGCACCCCAGGCGGCGAGCCCTACGGCACGCTCATCGGCGACTACGAATGGTCGAACCATCCGGACGACGTGGAGACCCTGCGGCTCATCTCCAACGTGGCCGCCGGCGCCTTCGCGCCGTTCATCTCGGCCGCCAGCGCCCAGATGTTCGGCTTCTCGGACTTCACCGAGCTATCCAAGCCGCGTGACCTCGCGAAGATCTTCGAGACGCAGGAATACGCCAAGTGGCGTTCGTTCCGTGAAAGCGAAGACTCCCGCTTCGTCTCCCTGGTGATGCCGCGCGTGATCGCGCGCCTGCCCTATGGTGCTGCCACCAAGCCGGTCGAGGAGTTCGACTACGAGGAGGCGCCGTACGACGCCAATGGCGCCGCGATGGCGATGAACCATCACAGCTATTGCTGGATGAACGCCGCCTACACCATGGGTGCCCGCATGACGGACGCCTTCGCCCAGACTGGCTTCTGCGTCGCCATCCGCGGCGCCGAGGGCGGTGGCAAGGTGCAGGGCCTGCCGAACCATGTCTTCACCTCCGACGACGGCGACATGGACGCGAAGTGCCCGACCGAAATCGGCATCACCGACCGGCGCGAGTTCGAGCTGTCCAACCAGGGCTTCCTGCCGCTCTGCCACTACAAGAACACTGACTACTCCGTGTTCTTCGGCGCGCAGACCTGCCAGAAGGCCAAGAAGTACGACCGGCCCGAGGCGACGGCGAATGCCGCCATCTCCGCCCGCCTGCCGTACATCATGGCCACCAGCCGCTTCGCCCACTTCCTGAAGGTGATGGCGCGCGACAAGATCGGTAGCTTCATGGAAGCCTCGGATGTAGAGACTTGGCTGAACCGCTGGATCAGCAACTACACCAACTCGAACGAAGCCGCTGGCCAGGAGAGCAAGGCGCAGTTCCCGCTGCGTGAAGCACGCGTCGAAGTGCGTGAAATCCCTGGCAAGCCCGGCGCCTACAACGCGGTCGCCTACATGCGCCCGTGGCTGCAGATGGAAGAGCTGACCACCAGCATGCGCATGGTGGCCCGCATTCCGCAGAAGGCCTGATCGCCACCTCGGACCCGAGGTCTGCGGTGTTCACGGTGCGCGAGTACCTGGGATGACCGAGACCGACCTGTCCCGCATGATCTCGGCTGCCGGAGCACCTGCTCCGGCAGCCGAACCTGCTGGCCTGCGGGACGCTGTTCTCGCCGGGCGCTTCTTCTCCGCCGGCCATCGCGACGAGGCCGACCGGCTTTCCAGCTTCATCGCCCTGCGCGATGTCACCTCCCTTGCCACCTGGTTCGGTGGTGACATGCTGGCGCGCCTGCGCAGCAGCCGCGAGGCGCTGCGGATGGCGCTGGACCGCGATATCGCGGCGATCGACGCGCTTATCGGTGTGCAACTCGACGCGGTGCTCCATCATCCGCGGATGCGCCGCCTCGAGGGCTC
Source organism: Asaia bogorensis (assembly GCA_945874805.1). Classification (GTDB taxonomy): domain Bacteria; phylum Pseudomonadota; class Alphaproteobacteria; order Acetobacterales; family Acetobacteraceae; genus CAIRTN01. The sequence continues at coordinate 5,706 of CAMCJI010000036.1, forward strand.
CTGGCGTGGTCTCGCCTGGCTGATGGAAGGCGTCGAGCCTGGGGGCCGCACCAAGGTCCGCCTGCTGGGTGCAAGCTGGGCCGATATCTGTCGCGACCTCGAACGGGCAGCCGAATTCGACCAGAGCCACCTCTTCCGCAAGATCTATGAGGACGAGTTCGGCACCCCCGGCGGCGAGCCCTACGGCCTGCTGCTCGTTGATCACGAGTTGCGCCATCGGCCCATGCCGGGCTTCCCGACCGACGATATCACCGCCCTGAAGCTGCTCGCCGGCGTCTCTGCCGCCGCTTTCGCCCCCACCATCCTCGCCGCCTCTCCTGCGCTGCTGGAGGTCGACGGCTTCTCCGACCTCAGCAACGTCGCCGACCCGGCGGCCCCCATGCGCAGCACGGATTTCGCGCGCTGGCGCGGCCTGTTCACCCAGGAGGACATCCGCTACCTCGGCGTGACGCTGCCGCGCGTGCTCGCCCGTGCGCCCTGGCACGACGATCCCGCGCGGTCGGACCGGTTCCGCTACAGCGAATACGCGCCGGATGCGGAAAGCCGGGTCTGGTCCACCGCGGTCTATGCCTTCGGCGCCAACGTCGTGCGGGCGTTTGCCAACCATGCCTGGCCCGCCGATATCCGCGGCGTCGAGATCGACCGCCGCGGCGGCGGGCTGGTGGACCACATGACGACCGAGAGCTTTCGCACCGAACCCCCGCATACCTGGGTGCGCCCGGCCCTCGATGTCGTGCTGACCGACAAGCAGGAGCGTCAGCTGGTCGATGCCGGGCTGATGCCGCTATCGTCCGTGCCCTTCACCGAGGAGGCTGTCTTCGGCTCGGTCCGCGGGTTGCAGCAACCGGCGACCTACATGGGAGCCAACGCCAATGCGGCGAATGCGAATGCCAGGCTTTCGGCGCAGATCAACACGTTGTTGTGCGTCTCCCGCTTCGCGCATTACGTAAAGATGCTTGGCCGTGACATGGTGGGCTCGATGCGCGGGGCCGAGGATATCGAGATGGAGCTACAGAACTGGATCAGCGGCTACGTGAACGGCAACCTCGCCGGCGGCGCGGATTCGCGGGCGCGCTTCCCGCTGGTGGCCGGCCGCGTCCTGGTGCGCGAGCGGCCGGGCAAGCCGGGCGTCTACGGTTGCACGGTCCAGCTGCAACCTTACTTCCAGCTGGACGACGTGAATGCCACGTTCCGGCTGGTGACCGACATTGCCGCCCCAGGGGCTCGCTAGGCCGGGCGGCCACAGACAGACGCTGAGGGAAGGGAGACACGATAATGTCAGATACACAGACGGCGGGAGTGCTGTTCCGGGCCGGTAAGCTGGAGGACGCGGTGGCGGCCGCCAATGCCGCCGTGCGCAAATCGCCGACCGATCTCTCGGCGCGGATCTCCCTGGGCGAAATGCTGATCTTCGCCGGCAATCTGGAACGCGCGGACATCATCCTCGACGCCGCGTCGCAGATCGAACCGGAGGCCGCGGTGGTGGTCGCCGAGTTCCGCCAGTTGCTGCGCGCCGAGATGGCCCGCCGGCAGCTGCGCCGCGACGGCCGGCTGCCGGAATTCCTGGGTGAGCCGACGCCCGTGCTGCGCACTCTCCTCGCCGCCCTCGTCGCCGAGCGCGCTGGTGACATGGTGGAGGCCGCACGGCTGGCCGCCGAGGCGGAAGCCGCCCGTCCGCACTGCCACGGCTGGGCCGGTGACACCGAGTTCGACGACTTCCGCGATGCGGATGACATGTGCGCCGGCGTCTTTGAAGTTCTGACCACCACCGGCAAGTATTTCTGGATCCCGACGGAGCGGATCTCCACCATCGAGTTCCACCCCCCCAAGCGTCCGCGCGACCTGTTGTGGCGCCGTGCCACCATGTCTGTGCGCAACGGCCCGGATGGCGAAGTCTACCTGCCGGCGATCTACGGCAGTGAGGATGCCGCTCTCGACAACGCCCTCAAGCTTGGCCGCCATACCGATTGGGTGGGCGATGCGGTCGTTCGCGGCGTTGGCCAGCGGCTGTATCTGGTGGGCGAGGAGGCAATGGCCATCATGGACCTCACCACGATCGAGTTCAGCGAGCCGGCTGGCCAGGCGGGCGAGGCAGAAACCGGCGAATGAGCGGGCGCGGCAGCGGGCGCAGCTGGAACGACGGCGGCCGCGGCGACGCGCGCCGCGGCGGCCCGCGCGCCCTGCTGCCGCTGATCGACCGGTTGATGGACGACGCACCCGACCAGGAGCGCGATCCCCCGATGTCGGCGACCGAGGCTCTGTCGGTTCTGCGCAGTTCGGTGCGCCGCGATCTCGAGGCGCTGCTGAACGGCCGCCGCCGCTGGCTCTCCTGGCCGGCTGAACTGCGCGAGCTCGCTTCCTCCCCGATCGGCTTCGGCATCCCGGATTTCACGCCCGGCTCGCTGAACGAGGAGATGAAGCGCGAGACGCTGCGCGCTGAGGTGGAGGCGACCATCCGCCGCTTCGAGCCGCGCTTCGCCACCGTGCGCGTCAGCCTCGTCGAATCCGCCGACAAGCTGGACCCCACCCTGCGCCTGCGCATCGATGCCCTGCTGCATGCCGATCCCGCGCCCGAGCCCGTCGCCTTCGATACGCTGGTGGACAGCACGACGGCCGAAGTTTTTGTCGCGGCCCGCGACGATGTCTAGCGCAGCACTTCCCTCCCGCCCGAGGCCGATCGCCGATGTCTGACGCCCTGCTGCCGTATTTCGACCGGGAACTGAATGCGATCCGGCGCCTGTCCCTCGAATTCGCCGAGTCCCATCCCAAGATTGCCGGCCGCCTGCGCATGGCCGACACGGTGGACGACCCGCATGTTGCCCGCCTGCTGGACGGCGTGGCCTTCCTCGCCGCCCGCGTGCACCACCGGCTGGACGACGAGTTCCCCGAGCTGACGGATGCGCTGCTCGGCGTGCTCTACCCGCATTATCTGGCCCCGGTGCCATCGGCGATGGTGGTGCAGTTCAACTGCATCCCCGACCTCGACACGCCCTACGAGATCGCCCCCGGCCTGCCGCTCGATACCGAGCCGGTGCGCGGCGAGACCTGCCGCTTCCGCACCGCCTACCCGACGACGCTCTGGCCGGTCGAGATCGACAGCGTGCGCCTGTCCGGCCTGCCGCTGGCGGCACCCGCCAATCCCGCGACCTCCGGTGCGGTCTCCGTGCTCCGTCTCGTGCTGAAATGCGTCAATCCGGAGATGACCTTCGCCCAGTTGGGCGTCGATCGCCTGCGGTTCTATCTGCGCGCGGCGCCGAACGTGTCGCTGCCGCTCTATGAGCTGCTCTGCGGCCACACCCTCGCGGTCGCCTATGTCGATGCGCTGACCGATCCCACCCCGGTTTTTGTCGGCCCCGAAGCGGTCGTGCCGGTGGGCTTCGCCCCGGAGGAGGCGCTGCTGCCCTGGCCGGCGCGCAGCTTCTCCGGCTTCCGTCTGCTGACCGAGTATTTCGCCTTCCCCGAAAAATTCATGTTCATCGACCTCGCAAAGATGGACGGCCGGACCCTGGCCGGCTGCGGCAACAAGCTGGAAGTCTATATCTACCTCGACCGCGCCTTGCCGGAGTTGGAGCGGGCCTTGACGCTGGATGCCCTGGCACTGGGCTGCACGCCCGCCGTGAACCTGTTTCCGCAGCGCTGCGAGCCCGTGCCGCTGACCCACACGGACACCGAATACCGCATCCTCCCCGATGTCCGCCGCCCCGGCGCGCTGGAGGTCTGGGGGATCGAGGGCGTGCGCGAGAGCCATCCGGACGGCACCTCGCGGCCCTGGCGCCCCTTCTACCGCCTGACGCATGGGGACCCGGAAGCAGCCGTGCCAGGCGGATTCTACAACACAGTCCGCCGCGACTCGCCGGCGCCGCTCACCGGCAGCGAGGTCTATCTCGCCCCGCACGACCCCGATTTCGATGTGGACCGCCCGGCCGATACGGTGCTCTCGATCGATGCGCTGTGCACCAACCGCGATCTTCCCGGCGACCTGCCCTTCGGCGGCGGCCATCCGCGGCTACGCCTGGTCGAGGGCGTGGCGGCGGTGGCGAAGCTGAGCTGCATCACGGCCGCCACCCATCCGCAGCGCGCGCCCCTGCGCGAGCGCGGCTTCTGGCGGCTGGTCTCGCATCTCTCGCTCGGCCATCTCTCGGTCGTCGGTGGCGCCGATGGGGCGAACGCGCTGAAGGAGGTGCTGCGCCTCTACGACCTGCGCGATTCCGCCGAAACCCGCGCTGCCATCGAGGGTCTGCTGGCCGTCTCCTCCAAGCCCGGCACCGCCCGGGTGCCCGGCGCGCGCATCGGCGCCTTCTGCCGGGGGCTGGATGTGTCGTTGGAGTTCGACCAGCGGGGCTGGCAGGTCGGCGGGCTGTTCCTGCTCGCCTCCGTCCTCGACCGGTTTCTGGCGCTGCATGCCACGGTCAATTCCTTCGTGCGCACCAAGGTGACGCTGCGCGGCCGCCCCGGCACGGCCGCACAGTTCCCGCCGCGTGCCGGCATGCACGTGCTGCTGTGACACCCGGCTCCGCCTTCGCCCGCCTGCTGCGCGAGCCGCAGCGCTTCCGCTTCGACGCCGGCGTGCGCCTGCTGCAACACGCCGCCCGCACCGCCGACCCGGCAGAGGCCGCGCATTTCCGCAGCGTGCCCGGCATGTCCTTCCCCGGGGCAGACATCACCGCGGTCGTCGCCGGCGAAGGCGCGCGCCTGCCGCGCGTCACCACGCCGGTGCTGGGCCTCACCGGCGCCACCGGCACGATGCCGCGCTACTATTCCGAGATGCTGGGCCAGAGCCTGCGCAACCGCTCGCGGGCCATGCACGACTTCTTCGACCTGCTGTCCACGCGGATGGTCGCGCATTTCGCCCGCGCCGGCGCGAAATACCGGATGCACCGGGTGGTCGAGGCCGATCACCTGTCGCGGCCCATCGGCAGCCCGGCGCCCGAGCGGCTGGACCCGATCGCGGCTGTTCTGCTCGCGCTGACGGGCTATGGCACCGGCCATCTCCGCCACCGGCTCGAAGCCGGGGTCGAGCCGCTGCTGCACTATGCCGGCCTCTTCGCCTCCTACCCGCGCTCAGCGGACCGGCTGGAGGCGCTGCTGTCGGACTGGCTCGGCCGGCCGGTGCAGGTGCGCCAGTTCGCCGGCGCCTGGCTGGCGCTGGCACCCGACCAGCGCACCCGCCTGCCGGTCGGGCGCCGTGCTGGGCAGTTCACCCGGCTGGGCATGGATGCTGCGATCGGCGTGCGCGCGTGGGACCTGCAGGCGCGCGTCATACTGCGCCTCGGCCCGCTCGATGCCGCCGCCTTCGCGGCCCTGCTGCCGGACCGCCGCGGCCTGCATCGCCTCGTCGCCCTGGCCCGCGCCTTCCTCGGCCAGGAGACCGGCTTCGCGGTGAACCCGGTGCTGTCACGGCACGACGTCCCGGCCCTGCTGCTGGGCGCCGGCGAACCCGGCCCCCGCCTGGGCTGGAACACCTGGCTGCCGACCGGTGCGTCCAAGCGCCTGAACGACGCGGCGGAAGCCGTTTTCGAAGCTGACATTGTCGAGGCGACGCCGCCTCCGGAGGGGCTGGGATGACCGACTGGACTGGCGGCTACGTCACTGACGTTTCGTATCTTGCGCAGAATTACGTGCAGCAGTCCCCGCACTTCATGGGGCTTGCCTGCCTGATGATGGGGGTAGCGACCGACGTGGTCGGGCGCGCATGGGGTCATCACCTCGAACTCGGCTGCGGCCGCGGCATGTCGGCGATGGTCTTCGCCGCCGCCAACCCCGAATGGCGGGTAACGGCGGTCGACTTCATGCCCGGCTCGATCGCCGAGGCACGCCAGCTCGCCCGCGCGGCGGGGCTGGACAACATCACCTTCATCGAAGCCGATCTCGCGACCTTCGCCGAAAGCGAAGAGGGTCGGGCAGTGCCGATGGCCGACACGGTGAGCATGCACGGCGTCTGGAGCTGGGTGCCCGAGGCGGTGCGTCACGGCATCATCCGTCTGCTGCTGGCCAAGGTCACCGCCGGCGGGCTCGTCCATGTCAGCTACAACTCGCTGCCGGGCATGCAGGGCTCGCTCGGCCTGCAACGGGTGATCCGCGAGACCGGCCTCGTGCTCGCCCAGCGCAGTGACGAGCAGGCACAGGCCGGCCTCAAGGTGGCACGCGACCTGCTGGCGACCGGCGCGAAGCAGCTGGCGGAACAGCCGATGGTGCGGGAACTGCTGGAGTCGCTGGCCGATGCGCCGAGCGCCTATGTGGCGCACGAATACATGAACGGGGTCTGGCATCCCTGCTTCCACAACGATGTGGCGGACGTGATGGCCGGGGCCAAGCTGGACTTCGCCGGAGAGGTCAATCTGCTCGCCAACTTTCCCTCCTTGCAACTGACCCCCGAGCAGCTCGCCATCGTCGAACGCTTCGGCGACAACCCGCGCCTGCGCCAGCTTCTGATGGATTGCTGCCGGTCGCACGCGCTGCGGCATGACGTGTTCATCCGCGGCACCCGCAAGATGTCGCAGGACGAACAGAGCGCGCGCGTGCGCGATCTGACGATCATGCCGATGCAGCCCGCCAGCGCCTTCGTCGGCGAGCTGGTCGTGCCGTCCGGCAATGCGACGATGAACGCCGAGTTCTACGGCCCGGTCATGGAGGCGCTGGACGCGCGCCCGCACAAGATCGGCGAACTGCTGAACCTCCCCCAGCTGGCCGGCAACAGCCGCAACCCGGTGGAATTGCTGGGCATGCTGGTTGGCAGCCGGCAGGCGAAGGTGTTGCCGTTCCCGGATGCGGGGCCGGTGCCCTCGGCGCGCCGGATGAATGCGGTGCTGGCCCGCAGCACGGTCGATCCCGCCACCTTCAACAGCGGCAACACGATGGTCGCGCCACGCACCGGTGGGGGCTATCCCTGCCGCGGCGTGGAATTGTTTTTGGTGGACCGGATCAATGCAACAGGCGGTGCTATCGACCCCGGGGTCTGGGCCGCCGAAGTCGCCACGGGGGCGAGTGACGAGCAGATCGGTGAATTGCGCGGCGGCTTGATCAAGGTCATGGAAGACCGGATGGCGATCTGGCAGCAGATCGGCGTTGTCTGAACACACCTCCATCTGCGGCATGCGCCTGCATGTCGAGAAAATGTGACCGCGGCGGGTGGTCCGCCATGTGCAGGAATCCTGTCATTCCGCCGCGCGATATGGTATCCAGCGCCATCAGCCTAGAGGGGTGAAACAACCATGCGCCTGAGCACAATTGCAGTTGCCTCCGTTCTTGCCGGCAGCGTCGCCATCTGGTCGCCTTCCGCCATCGCGCAGGGCAGCCCGAGCGCCGATCAGATCATCAAGTCCTTGATGCCGTCTGGCCCGCTCGGCACCAGCACCCGCGGCATCCGTCCGGCGGCCCCGGCCGCCCCGGCCCCCACGTCGATGCAGCCCGCCGCCGCCCGCGCGCCGATGGAAGCACCGGCGCCGGCAGCCCAGGCCGCCGCCGCTGTCCCGGCCCGGCCGGTCGCCGCAGCACCCGCACCCGCGCCGGCCGCGGCACCTTCGGTGAACCTGACGGTCAACTTCCAGTCCGGCTCCGCCGAGCTGACGCCGGATGCGATGCGCACGCTCGACGAGCTCGGCGCAGCGCTCTCCAGCCCCGCGCTGTCATCCTTCCGTTTCCGGATCGAGGGCCATACCGACACCGTCGGCTCCGCCGGCCTGAACCTCAGCCTGTCCCAGCAGCGCGCCGCCCGCGTGGCCGAGTATCTCTCCCGCAAGTTCGGGGTCACGGGTGCGCGGCTCGAAGCGGTGGGCCGTGGCCAGCAGGCACCGCTGGTGCAGACCGGCGATCAGGTGGCCGAACCGCGCAACCGGCGCGTCCAGGTCATCAACCTCGGCGCCTGACGCGCGGCCTGCCTGAACAGCGTCGCGAAACGCAGTCGTGCCGCCCGGTCCGGCGGATGACGAGACGGTAAAGATGAACCCGGGCACAACGCGCCCGGGTTCATTAGCGCCGAGCCCTCCGCCGGCGCGAACGCGATCTCCCAAACCCCCGGTGCTGCCGATCGCTGCCGGTACCGCTGTGCTGGCCGTCGCCGTGGTGGCCGGCTGGCTGGCATTTTCGCCTGGCCCAGCCCCATCTCCCTCCGCCATCCCGGCTCCGTCGGCGCCGACAGCCACGCTCGCCCCTGCAGCAGTCGCACCGCGCTTCGCGGTTCGCACGGCAGGTGAAGCGGAGATCCTGGCCCACGAGGCGACGGCGCTGACCATCTTCCGCTTCGCGCCTAATCCGAAAATCCTCATCCTCGACTTCCCCGACCTGCTCCAGCAGGGCCTGATGCTCAACCGTGCCGCGGCACTGGTGGAGAAGAAGGGCCTGCCGCGCGACCGGGTGTTGACCGACAAGGAACTTGACGACGCCATTGCCGCGCATGGCGATACGATGGAGAGCTATTATTACGGCCATGACTACGCCTCGGCCGACCTCATCCGCTTCTTCCGCCTGGCAGACACCCAGGGTTTGAAACTGCGGCCGGAGGAGGAGATGCTGCGGGCGATGCTGCAGCAGGAAGGCGCGCTGACGCCCGATGCGGGCATGGCGCTGATCTCGATCCCCCGCGCGGGGTCGGCCGAGGGAGTCGATCTCGGCCTGCGCACGGGCATCCTCCGCCACGAGCTGTCGCACGGCGAGTATTTCACAAACCCCACCTATGTCGCCTATGTCCGCCGCTTCTGGGCGGAGGGGCTGGACGAGACATTCCGCCAGGCATTCCGCCGCTATCTGGTCGAGCAGGACTACGACGTCGATCTCGGCGACCTCCTGGTCAACGAGATGCAGGCCTACCTGATGCACACCACCGACCCGCGGCTGTTCAGCGCGCAGGTTCTGGGCGTCAGCCCCGACCGGTTCGCGCTGATGCAGGCGAGTTTCCTGCTCAATATGCCCGCCGGCTGGCTGCGCGACTGTACGCCCGGACCGGGTGGCACCGTCGCCGCCAAGCCCTAGCGCCTCGTTTCTAAGGGCGCGACCGCGCCTCAGCGATCCGTCACATCCACCAGCATCGCCCTTGCACTGACCCGCAAGCCGCGGCGCTGGGCCTGGTCGAGCGCCACTTGCAGATCGCGCATAAAGGTCGCGGGCGTGTCGTCATCCGGCCGAGGCTGGGTGAACAGCGGCTGCGATGCAGCAACCACCACGATCATGTCCACGCCGAAGGGCGGGCCGCTCTGGAAGCCCACCTCCTCAGGCTTGCAGCGGCAGGTCTCGGGATCGCCGATCGTCACGGCCGAGCGCGCGGGATAGCTGCGGCTGGCTTCCTGGGCGGTGACCCGCAGATGCTGCGTGCGGCCATCGGGGGTCTGGATGTCCAGCTGGCGCTCGCTGGCGCTGGGGTGCAGGTGGGCGAGGGTGCCGTCGTTGGAGAAGTAGGCGATGTAGAGATGCGCCGCGAAGTCCGGCATGCTGATGCGCGGGATGATGTTGTCCCCATCGCGCAGCCGGTTGCGCCCGCCCTTCAGCCCGACGTCGAGATCCGGTCCCGCGCTGCCGAAGCGGACGGCGACGGGGCGGAGGATGTTGAGCACTCCGCAATACGGGCCATCGAACGTCGCCACCCGCCAATTCAGGTTTGCCGAGGGCGCATTGGCCGAGACGACGCGCCGCAGCATGCTCTCACTGTTGCGCCCGGCGATGCCGCCGAGGGAGACGCTGGTCGCGTCGCCCATGTCGCCGGTCGGCAGGGCACATTCCACGCCGGCCAGCGAACTCGCCAGGGCCTGCCGGAGCGCCGGCACGTTCGGCACCACCACGGCGGTCGTGACCGGCGGCGGCGGGGCAGGCGGAATGACGACGACCGGCGGGGCGGGAGCCGGGGCCGGAGCTGCGGTGATGACGGGCGGGGGGAGAGGCGCGGGGATCACTGGCGCCACAATGACGGGCGGAGGCGGCGACGGCGCCGGTGCGGGCGGCAGGGCTGTCACCGGCGGGGGGAGCGGCGCGACAACCGGTGCGGCCGGGGCCCTCACCACGGGTGCCATCACCACGGGCGCCGGCACCACTGGCGTCGGCACCACTGGCGCCGATACCGGTGGCGCCACCGGCTGGGTGACGGGCGCCGCGACGGCCGGTGCCGGGGGCTGGACCGGTGCCGGCGGCTGGACCGGGGCCGGGGGCAAGGCGACGCTCGGCGGCGGCAGGGATACGCCGGCGGTGATGCTCGGGGCGATGACGCGCGGCGCCTGGGCGGCGGGCTTGCTGTCGTCGCCCATGAGGAAGAATCCGGCACCGCCACCGATCACGAGCACGCCGGCGACGGCTGCCGCGATCAACGGCATCTTGCTTTTGCCAGTGGATGCCGGGGCCGTCGTTGCAGCGGCCGCGGGGCGGGCCGAGGGCGGTGAGGCCGTGGCGGCGGCCTGGCGCGGCGTGATCGCCAGTGTCGACTCACTGTCGTAGGTGCTGGCCGCGGCGGCGGGGGCGTTGCCTTCGAAGGCTGTGCGCAGGGCGGTGGCGAACTCCGCGGCGCTGGCGTAGCGCTGCTCCGGCCGCTTGGCCATGGCGCGGGCGACGACCTCGTCGAGAGCGGACGGCGCGGTGACGGACAGTTCGGACGGCTTCGGCGGGGCGGTGTTCAGCGCCTTGTGCATGATCGCGGTCATGCTGCCTTCGAACGGCCGCTCGCCGGTGAGCATCTGGTAGAGCACCACGCCGGACGAATAGATGTCCGTCCGCGCATCGACCGTCTGGCCCATGAACTGTTCGGGCGACATGTAGGCCGGCGTGCCCATGATGGTGCCGGCCTGGGTCATGCTGCTGGATTCGATGCGGGCGATGCCGAAGTCGGCGATCTTCACCTGCCCGTCCTTGGTGAGCATGATGTTCGCCGGCTTGATGTCCCGATGCACCACGCCGCGCTCGTGGCTGAACTGCAGCCCGGCCAGCAGGCCTTCCATCACCCGCACCGTCTCGGCGGTGGAGAAGCGCTCCTGCTTGTCGAGCAGGCCCTTCAGCGAGGGGCCATCGACGAACTCCATGACGATATAGGCGATCGTGTCCGTCTCGCCGTAGTCGAACACGCCTACGATGTTCGGATGCGTCAGCCGGCCGGCCGCCTGCGCCTCACGCTTGAAGCGGGCGAGTTCCTCCTGGGTTTCGGTATCGGCGGCATCAGGCAAAGTGAGGGTTTTGATCGCCACACGGCGATCGATGATGGGGTCGCGGGCGTCATAGACGGTGCCCATGGCACCCTTGCCGAGAATACCGCGGACCTCATACTTGCCGAGCTTATCCGCCATTCCGTTCCCTTCCGTCCGGATGCGACAGCACCCATTCGCACCACAGCTTTCCGCCCCGGCACGCGCTCACCACCGCCAGTATAACCTGCCTATAGCGCAGAGGGCTATCCTCAGGAAACCGTTGTTGAGGCGTGGCTGAATCGTGACATTCTGAGATGCGGTGCATTGCCCGATTGGCCGATTCTGGCGCAGGCTTCAGCCGCGTCGCGAGATCATAAAGGGAAACGCCGTGGGCACGCTGGACGACTGCGAGAACATCTACCACTTGCGCGAAGCGGCGAAGCGGCTGCTGCCGCGGGGCATCTTCGAATATGTCGATCGCGGCAGCGAGGATGAGACGCTGCTGCCGGCCAACCGCCGTGCGCTGGACGATATCCGCATCGTGCCCCGCTATCCCGAGAATGTTGCCGACAGGACCTGCGACACCATGCTGTTCGGCAAGCCGGCGGCGATGCCCTATGCGATCGCGCCGACCGGAACCGCGGGGCTCATCACCTATGAGGGGGAGCTCGATCTCGCCCGCGCGGCAGCGAAAGCGGGGGTGCCCTATACGCTGGCGACCGGTGCGATGACCTCCGTCGAGAAGATCGCCCGCAACGTGCCGCATGGGCGGAACTGGCTGCAGCTCTACCTGTGGAGCGACTGGGACCTTTCGATGCAGCTCGTCGATCGGGCGGCCGATCACGGGTTCGAGGCGCTGCTGTTCACGATGGATACGCCGGTCTCACCCAATCGTGATTACAACCGGCGCAACGGGTTTGCCTTTCCGTACCGGCCCTCCGCCCGGTCGCTGGTGGATATGCTCTCGGCCCCGCACTGGATGTGGAACACCCTCGGTGCCTATCTGCTGCGCGATGGGCGGCTGCCGCGGTTTGAGAATTATCCCGAGGGGTTCCGCACGCCGATCACCCGCAACCCGCTTGGCGATCGGGTGAAGCACACGGACCGGCTGACTTGGGACAGCGTCAGCCGGCTGCGGGATCATTGGAAGGGGACCTTCATGGTGAAGGGCATTCTGCATCCCGAAGATGCGATCAAGGCGGTCGATCTCGGGGCGGATGCGGTGGTGGTCTCCAACCATGGCGGGCGGAATCTGGACTGCGCGATCCCGTCGATCACCGCGCTGCCTGGGATCGTGCAGGCCGTCGGCGGGCGGGCGACCGTGCTGTTTGACAGCGGGGTGCGCCGCGGCACCGATATCATCAAGGCGATCGCCCTGGGGGCCGACGGCGTGCTGGCCGGGCGCGCCACGCTCTATGGGGCGGCGGTGGCCGGGCAGGATGGGGCGAGCAAGGCGCTGTCGATCATCCGCCATGAGCTGCTGACGGCGATGGCCAATATCGGCGTGAACAGCATCTCCGAAATCGGGCCGCATCTGCTGGCGACGCGGAACTGAGGCGGGTTGGGCCGGGGGTGGTGCCCCCGGCCCGGTCGGCTGGTGTCAGAGGCGGTTGGCGGCCTGCATGCGGGCCATGAAGCCATCGAAGCCGCCTTCGGCGATACGGAACCACAGGACCTGATCGCGGCGGAAGGCCGCCCAGGGCTCGTAGATCTTCTTGAAGGCGGGGTTCTTGGCAGCGGTTTCGGCATAGAGCTCGTTTGCGGCGTTGAAGCAGGCTTCCAGCACCGGGGTGGGGAAGACCTGCAGCTTCGTGCCGGCGGCGACGAGTTCGCGCAGCGCCTTGGGGTTGAGCGCGTCGTACTTGGCCAGCATCAGCGCGTTGGCTTCGGCGGATGCGACCTCGACGGCGTGCTTGTAGAGCGGGGGCAGGCTGTCCCACGCCTTCTGGCCGACATAGACGGACAGGGCGGCGCCGCCCTCCCACCAGCCGGGGTAGTAGTAGAACGGGGCGACCTTGTTGAAGCCGAGCTTCTGGTCGTCGTAGGGGCCGACCCATTCGGCGGCGTCGATCGTGCCTTTTTCGAGCGAGGGGTAGATGTCGCCGCCGGCGATCTGCTGGGCGACGACGCCGAGCTTGGCGAGCACCTGGCCGGCGAAGCCGCCGATGCGCATCTTGAGGCCCTTGAGGTCATCGACCGTCTTGATTTCCTTGCGGTACCAGCCGCCCATCTGGGCGCCGGTGTGGCCGCAGAGATGGGCGACGATGCCGTAGGTTTTGAAGAAGTCGGCCATCAGTTCGCGGCCGCCGCCGTGATACATCCAGGCATTCTGCTGGCGGGTGTTCAGGCCGAACGGGATTGCCGTGTCGAAGGCGAACGTCGGATCCTTACCGACATAGTAATAGGACGCGGTGTGGCACATTTCGATCGTGCCGTTCTGCACCGCGTCCAGCGCCTGCAGGCCGGGGACGATTTCGCCGGCGGCGAAGACGCGGATCTGGAACTTGTTGTCAGTGATTTCGGCGACGCGTTTGGCAAAGACTTCGGCGGTGCCGTAGATGGTGTCGAGGCTCTTGGGGAAGCTCGACGTCAGGCGCCAGCGCAGTTCCGGCATGGCCTGGGCCAGGGCCGGGGTGGCGAGGGTGGTGGCGGCGGCAGCGACGGCGCCGAGGCCGGCGGTGCGGACAAGTTTACGGCGATCCATGCAAATCCTCCTGGTGAGCTTATTGGTTATCGATTTTGGACGCCGTTCTCATGCCCGAGCGTTCCAATCCCGTCTAGAACAATCTTGCGGCTATGGCACGCAAGCGGGCGGTTGTCGCCAATAATGTCGTTATCGGAATAATTGAGGGCGCGTGCCGGCCGCCTCCAGATGGGCGATGATTTTTCGTCGGATTTTGCGCCAGCCGGGGATCGGCAGGTTGAAATGCGGGGGGATCGGGCAAAACCATACGGCGAGTTCGGCGCCGGTCATGTGGCGGAACCGCTTGGCCAGGGTGCCAGGCGAGGGCGGGCGGGGGGCCCGGGGCTTGCGCGGCCGCGGTTTGCGCGGGCGGCTGGGCAGGCGGAGGTACTCGGGCAGGGGGAGGTTGAACGCGCGGGCGAGGGGGCGCAGCAGGCGGCCGGCCTGGGGGGCGGCGGCGACCAGGGCGCGCACCTCCGGGTCCTCCAGCAGCTGGAGGATCTGGCCGTTGTGCAGCAGGATCTCGCCCGGATCGGGCGCGAGCATCTTCGCCAGCCAGCCCTGGCTGGCCGGCAGGCGGGCGGCGGGCGGCCGGGGGGTGGCGGGCTTGGGGCGCGGCCTGGCCGGGGCGCGCGGGCGCAGGCGCCCGGCCTGCCAGCGCAGGGTCAGCCGGTCCAGGCGCAGGAGGGTTTTGCGCAGGCGGGTGTGCAGCAGGCAGAGCAGCGCCGTCAGCGCGCGGTCCTTCGCGGCGCGGCGGGCGATGGCGTCCCAGAGGGCCTGGAAGCCGAAGACGTAGCGCTGAGCCAGGGTGGACAGAAGATTCATAATTGTCGTTTATTCTAACGTAACCGCTGCGTCAACAAGAAATTTCGGGCGGGGGCAGGGGGGATCAGGGCGTTAATGGTTTCTTCAATTCCTTGCCCGATCCTGCCGTGGCGACCCGAAAATCAGGGATCGCACAGGGGACAAAAGATGGACCTCAACACGCTGCCGCGCGCGATCGCCCTGCAATACGACATGGGTGAGCTGGTTTATGGCGCAGGCCGCCCGCCAGTTCTGCTGGAATACAGCTTCTCAGCCTCCGGTCTGCGGGTGTTTGGGAAAACCGTTGATTTCATTCAGGACCCCGCTTTTCAGCGGGCCTATCAGCGCGGATGGACGCGGCTTGGCAAATCAGCCGCGCACCGGGATGACGCAAGCTGGATTGTACATGTCGCGATCTGGGCCGCCAGCCAGGCCGCGCGCCTTGACGGCGATTTCGTCGAGTGCGGGGTGAATACCGGGCTGCTGTCGCTCGGCATTTGCGACTGGCTGGATTTCAACCGGGTGGACAAGGACTTCTGGCTTTTCGATACCTACGAGGGCATCCCCGACAGCCAGATGTCGGATGCCGAGCGCCGCGGGATCGGCGGTTGGCACAATCAGCACTCCTATGAGGAGTGCTACGAAGAGGTGGCGGCCAGTTTTGCCGAGTGGCCACGCTGCCGGCTGGTGCGAGGCATGGTGCCCGATACGCTGGCGCAGTTCCCGGCGGACCGGCGGGTGGCCTATCTGTCGATCGACATGAACATCGTGGCCCCCGAAATCGCGGCGATCGAGTTCTTCTGGGACAAACTCGTCCCCGGCGCGATGGTGCTGCTGGATGACTACGCCTGGGCAACCCACCGGGCGCAAAGGCGCGCCTTCGACGCCTTCGCCCGCGAGCACGACCGCCTGATCCTGACGCTGCCGACCGGGCAGGGGCTGCTGATTCGCTGAACCGGGCGGGTGGGGTCTCGGTGCTCGGCGCGGCGGAAGCAAGGAAGGGCAGGCAAGCGTCTTCTTTTTTGAAAAAAAGAAGCAAAAAACTTTTGGACGTTGGGGTGCGGCTTTGCCGTTGAGGCGGGGTTTGTGGCGGTTGGGCTTTTTTGGCTTCGCCGGTTTTTCATTTGACCATGCGGCTTGGCGGCGAAGCCATGAGCAAAAGTTTTTTGCTTCTTTTTTCCAAAAAAAGAAGACTCTTCCTACCGCTTGCCTGCCTGAGCAACGGAAAAGCATCAATCCTTCGCCAAGGGGCTCAGGATGACGGGTTCTGGTGGTTCTTCGTGTTCTTGACTTCTGCTTTGTGTTCTTTGTGACCGTTTTACTGTTGGCGGAAGGCGCTGCGCTTTTCCGTCCTACCGCTGTTTGCCACTATGCCGCCATGCGCTCCTGGCTGGCGCCGAAGAGGAAGTCGATATCGTCTGATTCCAGGCTGCCGACGGCGCCTTCGTCGTCCAATGCCAGGCCGGCCAGCGCGGCTTTGCGGCTTTGCAGTTGCAGGATGCGTTCCTCGACCGTGTCGGCGGCGATCATCTTGTAGACGAAGACCGGGCGGGTTTGGCCGATGCGGTGGGCGCGGTCGCTGGCCTGGTCTTCGACGGCGGGGTTCCACCAGGGGTCGTAGTGGATGACCACGTCGGCCGCGGTGAGGTTGAGGCCGCGGCCGCCGGCTTTCAGGCTGATCAGGAAGAGCGGGATGTTGCCCTCCTGGAAGCTTTTGATCGGGGTTTCACGGTCGCGCGTGTCGCCGCGGAGCTCGACGAATTGGATGCCGGCGCGGTGCAGGCGGGGCTTGATGAGGTCGAGCATCGAGGTGAACTGGGAGAACAGCAGAATGCGCCGGCCTTCGGGCACCATCTCGCCGATCATTTCCATCAGGTCGTCGAGCTTGCTGGAGGTGCGGACGGCGCGGGCGGATTCGAGCTTGACGAGGCGGGGGTCGCAGCAGGCCTGGCGCAGCTTGAGCAGGGCATCAAGCACGACAAAGCGGCCCTGGCCGGGGGAGAGGGCAGCGATGCGGGCGCGGACGTCGCTGTGCAGGCTGGCGCGCAGGCTGTCGTAGAGCTCGCGCTGGTCGGGTTCGAGGGTGATGCGGCGCAGGATGGTGTGGCGCGGCGGCAGCTCGGGGGCGACCTCGGCCTTGGTGCGGCGGAGCAGGAAGGGGCGGATGCGGCGCGCGAGCTGGGCCCGGCGCAGGGCGTCGCCGGTCTTTTCGATGGGGGTGCGGAAGCGGCGGGTGAAGGTTTTCAGGTCGCCGAGCAGGCCTGGCATGAGGAAGTGGAACTCGCTCCACAGCTCGCGCAGGTTGTTTTCGATGGGCGTGCCGGAGAGGCAGATGCGGTGGGCGGTGCGGAGCTGGCGCACGGCGCGGGTGGCTTTGGCGTCGGGCGATTTGATCACCTGCGCCTCGTCCAGCACGACCATCGCCCAGTCGATCTCGCGCATCTCCGCGATGTCGCGGGTGAGGACGGTGTAGGTGGTGATGGCGACGTGGGTGCTGTCGATATCCGCGCGGCGGGCGTGGCGTTCGAGGCCGTGCAGGACGGTGACGCGCAGATGCGGGGCGAAGGCGGCGAGCTCGGCCGTCCAGTTGGCGACGAGGCTGGTGGGGACGATGATGAGGGCGGGGTGCTTGAGGCGGCCGGCGTCGTGCTCGATGGTCAGATGGGCGATGGTTTGCGCGGTTTTGCCGAGGCCCATGTCGTCGGCGAGGAAGCCGCCGAGGCCCTGGCCGCGCAGGTGCTGCAGCCAGGAGACGCCTTGCAGCTGGTAGGGGCGGAGCGTGGCGCGGAAGCGGGCGGGGATGGTGACGGGGGTGATTTCCGCACCGTCGCGGTAGCGGCTGGTATAGGCCTCGATCGCGGCGGCGTTTTGCCAGCGGGCGGTCAGCACGTCTTCCAGTTCGAGCACGCCGGGGGCTTCGGCGGCGGGCATGACGAGGGTGGTGGCGCTGGTTCGGCCGGCGGCAACGATGAGATACTCGATGAAGGCGTGCAGGCGGCGGATGCGCTCGGTGGGCAGATGC
>CAMCJI010000037.1 GCA_945874805.1 Asaia bogorensis
GAAGCGGTACTGGGTCGGCGATGCGTTCTTGATGAAGTAGTTCAGGTCCGAGGTGTAGGCGGCGAACAACACCAGCGCGCCGAGACCCGCCGAGCCGATGGCGTAGCCCTTGGTGACCGCCTTGGTGGTGTTGCCCACCGCGTCCAGCGCGTCGGTCACCTTGCGGACTTCGGGGGGGAGTTCGGCCATCTCGGCGATGCCGCCGGCGTTGTCCGTCACCGGGCCGTAGGCGTCGAGGGCGACGATCATGCCGGCGAGGGCCAGCATGGTGGTGGCGGCAATCGCGATGCCGAAGAGGCCGGCGACGAGGTAGGAGAGGATGATGCCGAGGCAGATCACCAGCACGGGCAGGGCGGTCGATTCCATGGACATCGCCAGGCCCTGGATGACGTTGGTGCCGTGGCCGGTGGTGGACGCCTGGGCGATGCTGCGTACCGGGCGGTATTCGGTGGCGGTGTAATACTCGGTGATGACGACCAGCAGGCCGGTGACGCCGAGGCCGATGAGGGCGCACTGGAACAGGCCGAAGCCGGTGACAGACATGCCGGTGGACATCTTCAGCGCGGTGCCGAAGCCGGTGGTCATGGCGATGACGCCGGCGATGGCGACGGCGGAGAGCACGCCGGTGACGGCCAGGCCCTTGTAGAGCGCGCCCATGATGTTGTTCGAAGCGCCGAGCTTGACGAAGTAGGTGCCGACCACCGAGGTGACGATGCAGACCGCGCCGATGAGCAGCGGCAGCAGCATCATCGCATCCGCATCCGCGCCCTTGGTGAAGAAGATGGCGCCGAGGAGCATGGTGGCGACGATGGTGACCGCGTAGGTCTCGAACAGGTCGGCGGCCATGCCGGCGCAGTCGCCCACGTTGTCGCCGACGTTGTCGGCGATGGTGGCGGGGTTGCGGGGGTCGTCCTCAGGGATGCCGGCCTCGACCTTGCCGACGAGGTCCCCGCCGACGTCAGCGCCCTTGGTGAAGATGCCGCCGCCGAGGCGGGCGAAGATGGAGATCAGCGAGGCGCCGAAGGAGAGGCCGACGAGGGCCTCCAGCACCGGGCGGATGTCCGCACCCGGGGCCATGCCGGCGCGCAGCACGAAGTAGTAGATGCCGACGCCGAGCAGGCCGAGGCCGACGACGAGCATGCCGGTGATGGCACCGGCCTTGAAGGCGATGTCCAGACCGGCCGCGAGACCCTGGCGCGAGGCCTGGGCGGTGCGGACGTTGGCGCGGACGGAGACGTTCATGCCGACATAGCCGGCGACGCCCGACAGGATCGCGCCGATGGCGAAGCCGACGGCGACCTTCATGCCGAGGGTGAAGGCGAGGAGGATCAGAATGACCACGCCGACGCCGCCGATGGTGATGTATTGGCGGTTCAGGTAGGCCGCGGCGCCTTCCTGCACGGCGGCCGCGATTTCCTGCATGCGGGCGTTGCCGGCATCAGCCGCCAGCACCTGTCGTGCGGCGACAAACCCATAGATCAGGGCTATCACGCCACAGACTATGACAATCAATTGGGCAGTCATTTGGTCGTCCCCCTCGGACAGGCGTTGCTTGGGGGCCTGACGGACGCGCCAAATGCGGGCGCGGGCGCGCAGGCCCGGTAGAGAGTGCCGGCGGATATGGCAGAGATGGCCGAGTCAGGCAACCGGACTGCCATATTCCGTCAATCGTAAGGAGCGCCGGTATGGCTGACCTGCACTGCCGCCCTGCCGTCGCGGATGACGCCGCCGCAGCAAGCCGCCTGGTGATCGACGGCTGGCGCGAGACCTATGCCGGTTTCCTGCCGGCCGGCCGGCCTGCTCGCGAGCCTGCCGGACAGCCCCTACCACAACGCGTCCGCCTGGGCCGGGCGGATCGCCGGGGGGGGCTGCTGGGTGCTGCAGGATGCCGCGGGCGGGATGCGGGGCATCCTGCGCCTCAGCTTCGCGGAGTCCTGCGTGCCCGGTACGCAGGCCGAGCTGACCACCCTCTATGTGGCCGCGGGCGCGCGGGGGCAGGGGCTGGGGGCGATGGCCGTCGGCTTCGCGCTCGCCCAGGCGGCCGCGCGCGGCGTCGCCGGCCTGGGTGTCTGCGTGCTGACCGGGAACCATCGCGGCGAGGCCTTCTACCGCCGCCACGGCGCCCGCTTGGTGGCCGAGGCGACCGCCTTCGACTGGAACGGCATGCCGATCCGCGAGCGGCAGTTTCGCCTGGACGCGCCGACCGTTGCGCTCGCCCCCGGCTCCGCCGCATAAAGCGGTTGTGCTGCGCCTGTAGCTCAGTTGGTTAGAGCGGGCCGCTCATAACGGCTTGGTCGCGGGTTCAAGTCCTGCCGGGCGCACCACATCCTCGCTGTGGGTTGGTCGAAGGGAAGCAAGTAAGGCGAGGGGCTCCGCCCCCTCGACCCCCGCAAGGTCCGGAGCGCGCCTTCGCCCTGGTGGGGTCCAGGGGCAAAGCCCCTGGCCTTGCCTGACCTTCCTCCGACCGTCCCGCTGCGTGCGATTGCGCCGGGGGCGGTGCGACCCTAAAACACCGCATCCGCTGCACTTTTGTCCGCCAGGAGCCTCCTATGGCCGCCTACCAGTATGTTTACGTGATGAAGGACCTCACCAAGGCGTTTCCGGGGGGGCGCGAGGTGTTCAAGGGCATCACCCTCTCCTTCCTGCCGGGGGTGAAGATCGGCGTGTTGGGGGTGAACGGGGCGGGCAAGTCCACGTTGCTCAAGATCATGGCGGGGATCGAGACGGAGTATGGCGGCGAGGCCTGGGCGGCGGAGGGGGTTCGGATCGGCTATCTCAGCCAGGAGCCGCATCTCGATCCGGACAAGACCGTGTCGGAGAATGTGCAGCTGGCGTTCGGGCCGCTGAAGGCGGCGCTGGAGCGGTTCAACGAGATCTCGAACCTGTTCGCCGAGCCGATGGACGACGCGCAGATGGACAAGCTGCTCGCCGAGCAGGCCGATCTGCAGGAGATCATCGACAGCCAGGACGGCTGGGAACTGGAACGGCGCGTCGATATCGCGCTGGATGCGCTGCGTTGCCCGCCGCCGGATTCGGATGTGACGAAGCTTTCGGGCGGCGAGCGGCGGCGGGTGGCGCTGTGCCGGCTGCTGCTGGAGAAGCCGGATATCCTGCTGCTCGACGAGCCGACGAACCATCTGGACGCGGAGAGCGTGGCGTGGCTCGAGAAGACGCTGCGGGAGTTCACCGGGACGGTGCTGGTTGTCACCCATGACCGCTACTTCCTGGAGAACGTGACCAACTGGATTCTGGAGCTGGAGCGCGGGCGGGGTTATCCGTTCCAGGGCAACTACTCCTCGTGGCTCGACCAGAAGCGCAAGCGGTTGCAGCAGGAGGAGAAGGAGGAGACGAGCCGGATGCGCGCGCTTGCCGCCGAGGCCGAGTGGATCGGGCAGTCGGCCCGGGCGCGGCAGACCAAGAGCAAGGCGCGTATCCAGAAATACGAGGAGCTGCTGCAGAAGAGCCAGGAGATGCAGACGGGGACGGCCGAGATCGTCATCCCGCCCGGGCCGCGGCTGGGCGGGCTGGTGATCGAGGCGGAGGACCTGCGCAAGGCGTATGGCAACCGGCTGCTGATCGACGACCTGAACTTCAAGCTGCCGCCGGGCGGCATCGTCGGCGTGATCGGGCCGAACGGAGCGGGCAAGACCACGCTGTTCCGCATGATCACCGGGCAGGAAGTGCCGGATAGCGGGCATCTGCGGATCGGCGAGACGGTGAAGATGGGCTACGTCGATCAGAGCCGCGACAGCCTCGACGGCACGAAGTCGGTCTGGGAGGAGATCTCGGGCGGGACGGATGTGCTGTATATCGGCAAGCGGGCGGTGCCTTCGCGGGCGTATGTGGGGGCGTTCAACTTCAAGGGGTCCGACCAGCAGAAGAAGGTCGGGATTCTCTCCGGTGGTGAGCGCAACCGGGTGCATCTGGCGAAGATGCTGAAATCCGAGAGCAACGTTATCCTGTTGGATGAACCGACGAACGACCTGGACGTGGATACGCTGCGGGCGCTGGAAGAGGCGCTGGTGGAGTTTGCCGGCTGCGTGGTGGTGATTTCGCATGACCGCTGGTTCCTCGACCGGCTGGCGACGCATATCCTGGCCTTCGAGGGGGACAGCCACGTGGAGTGGTTCGAGGGGAATTTCCAGGCCTACGAAGAGGACAAGCGACGTCGACTCGGCAACGACGCGACGGAGCCGCACCGGATCAAGTATCGGCCGTTGGCCAGGTAGTAGCGGCGACGCTCTGCTGTTGGGGGCGGGCCGATGATCTCGCCGCGTGATCTCGCGACGGGGCGGCTGTTGATGGCGCCGGTGTCGTGGGCGGATCTGCCGGCGATCGCGCGGTTGAAGGCCGATCCGCGGGTGTATGCGCTGATGCTCGGCGGCGTGCGCAGCCGGGCGGAGGCGGCGGAGGACCTGGCCGAGGATCTGCGGTTCTGGGGCGCGGCCGGCGTGGGCATGTGGTGCCTGCGCGAGCGCGGCACCGGCCGGTTCGTCGGGCTGGTGGGGTTTCATCAGCGGCCGGATGGGCGCGGGGTGGGGCTGCGCTTCGCGCTGGAGCCGGAGAGCCAGGGGCGGGGCTATGCGCCGGAAGCCGCCGGGGCGGCGCTGCGGTTTGCGCATGAGCGGGCGGGGGTGGAGCGGGTGGTGGCGGTGGCGCGGGAGACCAACCTCGGCTCGCGGCAGGTGCTCGGCTCGATCGGCATGCGGGAAGTGGACGCGTTCATGCGCGACGGGCACCGGATGCTGGTGTTCGAGAGCGTGCGGACGGCGCGGGGCTGAGGCGGGCGGGCTTTCATCGTTCTGTCATCGTTTGCGTCGATGAACCGTCACACATGCGCTGTATTCGGCGGCTTCCGTTTGTTCAGGAGTCTGCCATGCGTATCGCCCGCCGCCTTGCCCTTGCCGCTGTTGCCGGCGCGCTTGTGGCGCTCACACCGCTGGCCCCGGTGGCGGCGCAGGAATTGCGCCTGGCGGTGACCGATATCGTCGGGCTGGAGAACCTGCAGCGCGAGTATCTGCCGTTCCAGAAGCTGCTGGCCGAGAAGACCGGCATGAGCATCACCCTGTTCCCGGTGCCCAACCGCACCGCGGCGGTGGAAGCGCTGACCGCCAAGAAGGTCGATCTCGTGCTGACCGGGCCGGCGGAATATGTGGTGTTCAAGAAGCGGACGGACGCCAAGCTGGTCGTGGGGCTGACGCGGCCGGAGTATTACGGCTCGATCGTGACGCTGGCGACGACGGGTATCGACAGCGTTGAGGACCTGAAGGGCAAGAAGGTCGCGCTGGGCGATGTGGGCTCGACCTCGCGGCATCTGGCGCCGATCCAGGTGCTCTCCGATCTGGGGCTGGACCCGCGCAAGGATGTGCAGATCGTGCATATCAACCGCAACGTCGGCGTGGAGGCGATGCGGCGCGGCGATGTGGCGGCGATCGGCGTCAACCGGTCCGACCTGCCTAACCTGCGCAAGCGCTTCCCGGATGCGGTGTTCAAGGTGATCGCCCGCGGCCGCGACCTGCCGAACGACGTGCTGCTGGCCGGCACGCATGTGTCTGACGAGCTGGTGGCGAAGATGAAGAAGGCGTTCACCGACAACTCCGACGCGCTGATCGCCGCCATCCTGCTTGGCCCGGAGGAGAACCAGAAGTTCCAGGGCATGCAGTTCCTGCCGGCCATCGCCGACCGCGACTACAACTACGTGCGCAAGATGTACGGCACGATCGGCCAGCCGCAATACGCCGACTTCATCGGCAACTGAGCATGGAGACCGCGACGCTCAGCGTCGCCGCGGCGGCACCGCAGGCGCGGGAAGCCGCGCCTGATCTTGAGGTCCGCGACCTGACCAAGCGGTTCGCCGGCGGCACCACGGTGCTGGCCGGCGTTTCGTTTGCGGTGGCGCCCGGGCAGGCGGTGGCGCTGATCGGGGCGAACGGGGCGGGCAAATCGACCCTGCTGCGCAGCTGCCTGCGGCTGATCGAGCCGGACGAAGGCTCGATCCGCATGCTTGGCCAGGATGTGCGGGGGCTGGATGCCGCCGGTCTGCGGCGGTTGCGGGCGCAGGTGGGGTTCGTGTTCCAGAAGCATAATCTGGTGCCCCGGCTCTCGGCCTTGTCCAACGTGCTGCATGGCGCGCTGGCGCGCAGCGCGCCAGGGCGGGCCTGGTTTCAGAACTTCGCGCCGGCGGCGCTGCGCGATGAGGCGCTGGCCTGCCTCGGCCGCGTGGGGCTTGCCGATATCGCCGGGCGGCGGGCGGACCGGCTTTCGGGCGGGCAGTCGCAACGGGTGGCGATCGCGCGGGCGCTGATGCAGCGGCCGCGGCTGATGTTCGCCGACGAGCCGGTGGCGAGCCTGGACCCCTCGGCGGGCGAGGAGGTGATGCGGCTGTTCGTCGATCTCATCCGCGATGAGGGGCTGACGCTGCTGTTCACCTCGCATGACCTCGCGCATGCGGTGGCCTTTGCCGACCGGGTGATCGCGCTGCGGGCCGGGCGGATCGTGCTGGATGCGCCGGCGCGCGAGCTGGATGTAGCCACGCTGAGGGCGTTGTATGACTGAGCGCAGGCTTGCCGGGCTGCCGCCCCGCTTCGAGCATCCGAGCCTGCTCGCCTATGCCGCCTATCTCGCGGTGGCGGTGTTTTTCGTGATCTCCGTGCAGGGGACCGGCGTTTCGATCGGCGATCTGCTCAGCGGCGGGCCGCAGATGGTGCGGCTGGTCGGCGAGATGCTGCCGCCCTCCACCGCGCGGCTGGATGCGGTGGGGCGCGCGCTGCTGGAGACGTTCCAGATGGCCTTCGTCGGCACCGTCGTCGGCGTGCTGATCAGCGTGCCGCTGGCGGTGCTGGCGACGCGGCATCTTTCGCCGCATCCGCTGGTTTATCACGCGGCCCGGCTGCTCATCGCGTTCTTCCGCACGGTGCCGGACCTCGTCTGGGCGCTACTGTTCGTCGTCTCCGTGGGCCTCGGGCCGTTTGCCGGGACGCTGGCGATCATCGTGGACAAGCTGGGCTTCTGCGGGCGCTTCTTCGCCGAGGCGATGGAGGAGGCGGATCGCGGGCCGCAGGAGGCGCTCTCGGCGATCGGCGCGGGGCGGGCCTCGCTGGTGATCTGCGCGGTGCTGCCGGCGGCGATGCCGTCCTTCGTCAACACGGCGCTGTTCAGCCTGGAGAAGGCGACCCGCTCCTCCGTGGTGCTGGGGCGGGTGGGGGCGGGAGGCATCGGCATCGAGCTGAAAGTGGCGATGGACCTGTTCAACTACGACGAAGCCGCGACCATCATCCTGGCTGTGTTCGCGCTGGTGCTGGTGGTGGAACGGGTGAGCGCTGTGCTACGGCGGCGGTTGCTTTAGGTAAGGGAAGAGTCTTCTTTTTGTGAACAAAAAGAAGCAAAAAAACTTTGTCCATTGGGGTGGGACTTTGGGCGCAGGACTTGGTGTTGGCCAGAGTGGGTTTTATGGCTTCGCCGTCTTGGAAGTTGGGTATGTGGCTTGGCGGCGAAGCCCCGGACTGCCTCAAGGCCATAGGACGGTAAACGTGGGTCCTTCGCTCCTCTGAGGATGGCGGGTGGTGTGGGAAGGCCGGGTGCCAAATAGAGAAAGTTTTTTTGCTTCTTTTTGTTCACAAAAAGAAGACTCTTCCTGCCACTTGCCTGCCTTCCCCCTGCCTTCCCTTACTCTGCCGGTTCCACCGGTTCCTTCACTTTCTTCTCGTGCTTGATCTTCTCCATCGCCTGCTGCACGTGGCGGCTGAAGACGTATTCGGCGGGGCGTTGGTTATCCAGGGGGATGTCGGGCGCCATCGGGCCGGTGGTGCGCACGCCCTTCAACTCCACGGCCAGCGCCTTCAAGGGGTTGCGAACGGCGGCGGCGACGGCGGTGGCTTCGTAGCCGCTGTGGACCATGCAGTCGGCGCATTTTTCGTAGTTGCCGGTGCCGTAGGCGTCCCAGTCGGTGGTTTCCATCAGTTCCTTGAAGGTTTTCGTGTAGCCTTCGCCGAGCAGGTAGCAGGGGCGCTGCCAGCCGAAATAGGTGCGCGTGGGGTTGCCCCAGGGGGTGCAGTGGTAGGTCTGGTTGCCGGCCAGGAAGTCGAGGAAGAGGCTTGACTGGTTGAATTCCCACTTCTTCTTGCCGGGTTTGGCGCGCGAGAAGATGGAGCGGAACAGGTTCTTGGTGGCGGTGCGGTTGAGGAAGTGCTGCTGGTCCGGCGCGCGCTCATAGGCGTAGCCGGGGGAGATGGAGATGCCGTCGATGCCCATGTCCATCACGTCGTCGAAGAAGCGGGCCATGCGCTCGGGGTCGGCGTTGTTGAACAGGGTGGCATTGATGATGGTGCGGAAGCCGGCGGCCTTGGCCTTGGCGATGGCGGAGACGCAGCGGTCGTAGACGCCTTCCTGGCAGACCGACTTGTCGTGGTCTTCGCGGTTGCCGTCCAGATGCACCGACCAGGAGAAGTATTTGTTGGGCTTGAACAGCTCCATCTTCTTCTCAAGCAGCAGCGCGTTGGTGCAGACGATGACGTATTTCTTGCGGGCGATGATGCCGCGGACGACTTCGTCGATCTCCTTGTGCAGGAGCGGTTCGCCGCCGGCGATCACCACCACGGGGGCGCCGCATTCGTCCACCGCTTCCAGGCATTCGGCGACCGAGAGGCGCTGGTTGAGGATTTCAGCCGGGTAGTCAATCTTGCCGCAGCCGGCGCAGGCGAGGTTGCAGCGGAACAACGGCTCCAGCATCAGCACCAGCGGGTAGCGCTTGTTGCCGATCAGGTGCTGCTTGACCACGTAGGCGCCGACTTTCAGGGCCTGGTGCAGGGGGATCGACATAGGATTCTCCGACAAACACGAATAAGACGTCGCATTCGTTTTTTGCAGGTGCGAAGGCGGGGGTCAAGTGCTAGATGCGGGGGATGAGCGATCACGCCACGCAGGAAAAACCGACCCGCCGCGCGCCCTTGCAGGGCCGCAGCCAGGAGACGGTGGCGCGGATTTTGGCCGCCACCACGGCGCTGCTGGGGCGCGGGATTTCGGTGGAGGCGATGACGACGGCGCAGATCGCGGCGGAGGCCGGGCTGTCTGTCGGCGCGCTGTACCGGTTTTTTGCGGACAAGCAGGCGATCGTCGATGCGATTGCCGTCACGCGCATGGAGGCGTTTCAGGAGGCGCTGGCGGGGCGGCTGATGTTCGCCATGCCGGCCAGCCCGGCGGCGTTTCTGGCGGCGGTGATCGATGCGTTTGCCGCGTTTCTGCTTGCCCATCCCGATCTGCGGATGTTGGCCTTCGGGGGCGCGGGTGGCGGGCGGGCGATCAGCCGGGCGACGCGCGATGCGCAGGAGGGCTCGGGGCGGATTGCCGGGATGGTGAAGGAGTTCCTCGCCGAGGCCTATGACCTCGCGTTGGACGAGGGCTTCGATTTCCGGCTGCGCATCGCCATCGAGATCGGCGACCGGCTGCTGGCGCATGCGCTGGAGCAGCCGGATGCGCTGTCGCGCGACCGGGTGCTGGGCGAGATGAAGGGGCTGATCGCGCTTTACCTGTTTCCGGCGGAGAGCGGTGTGAAGCCCTGCGTCGCGGGGTCGTAGAGGCACGCGCCTTCCAGGCGGTTCTGCGTCACCCATGATTGCAGCGCTTCGGTGTAGCCGGGGCGGTGGATGAACAGCATGTCCCAGCCCGGCGGCCACCAGCTGCTGTTGCCGTTCAGCGTGGGAATGCGCCAGTGCAGCGCCAGCATCATCGCGTCCGATGGCAGGGCGAACCATTTGCGACCCGGCTCCGGCTGATGCGCGGCGAGCGCGAAGCTGCGGCAGGACGGGGGCGGGGTGGGGGCGGCGGCGAGGCGGGCGCGTTGCTCGCGCGCGGAAAGGTGGTGGTGCACGGGCTGGGTGTCCAGCGCCAGGAGCAGGGCGAGCCCGGCGAAGGCCCCGGCCTGCGCGGGGCCCGGGCGGACCTGCCGCATGGCTGCGTCGATCGCGATTGCGACGAGGCCGGCGATCGGCAGCATGGCGATGATCTGCGAGCGGAAGGTGGTGCGGATCGCCTGGGCGCCGGGCACGTAGAGCCAGACGAGGTACCAGGGGGTGCCGAAGCGGTCGAGGTAGCGGAACTGCGCGGCGGTGCCGAGGGCGACTGCGATGGCGGTCAGCAGCAGGCCGCGCTGGCCGACACTCAGCCCCCGCCAGCCGCGGCGCAGCAGCACGCCCAGGCCCAGGGCTGCGAGCAGCCAGACGGGCGGGGAGGCGCCCATCTGCCGCTCGCCGATGACCTCGGTGACGACGGGAAGGCCGAACGGCGCCAGCAGCCGGCCCCAGACCGGGTGGCCCGCCCCGAGGTTCAGCAGGTCGCTCATCAGCGGCTGGTAGTCGCGCACATCCATCCAGCTGCGGCGCGGGCCGCCTGTGATCTGCGGCAGTTAGATCACCAGGAAGGGGATCAGCCCGGCCCCGAGCCCGAGCGCGAAGCCGCCGGCCAGCCGCCAGGTGGCGAGCCGGCGCAGGGCGGCGGGGTTGAGCACGAGGCCGAGCAGCACCGCCGCACCGGCGAAGAACAGGAAGAACCAGGCGGTGATGTAGCTGGTCGCGGCCAGCAGCCCGGTGAGCAGCCCGGCCAGGATCGCCCGGGCCGGGCGGTCGTGCAGCCAGGCGCCGTGCAGCAGCAGGGCGATCCAGGGAAGGACGATCACGCCCACCGTCTGGCCGTGGCCGAGCTTGAGGGTCAGCGCGTTGCCGAAGGCGAAGAACCAGGCGCCGGCGCAGGCGGCCGCGTCGCCCACGCCGAGCGCGCGGCGGAAGAGTAGCAGGGCGCCGAGATGGCCGGCCGCGATCAGCAGCGGGAACAGCGCCGCGAAGGCCTGCACCATGTCCAGCCCCATCAGCCGCAGCAGGCCGTAGAGGGGCAGCCAGAGCAGATGGCCGTCGGTATAGGCGCGGGTGCCGAGGGTGGGGAAGAACATCGGCGGTGAGAGCAGCGAACCCTCGCCGAGCAGCGCGCGCCAGCCGCTTTCGATGAGGAACACCATGATCCGGCCGTCGCCATCGTCGCCGGGGGCGACGTCGAACCCGGTGAGGAAGGCCTGGCCGTGCACCAGCGCCAGCCCGCCCAGCAGGGGCAGCAGCATCGCCAGATGGCGGGGTGATATCGCTGACATCCGCTACTCTCCCCGCGCCGCGCGGCGGCACCAAGTGAGCAGGCAGGGCAGGCCGGGTTGCGCCGTCAGATGCGCGCGCAGGGGCGGTGGCGCGGGATCGAGCGTCACGTCCTCGGAGAGGATGAGAGTGGCCGGGCCGTCCGGCAGGTCGCGCAACGTCATTACCAGCATGTCCGGTCCGTCCTTGAAGGCGGCGAAGTCGCGAAAGGGGTGATAGGTCGCGCCGCCGATCACCAGCCGGTGCCGATCTCCGGTCACCGCTTTCAGGCTGGCCGCGGTGGCAACGCGCACGGCGTCACCGGCTCGCGGCAGGCCTGCGGGGATCAGCAGGCTGTGCCGGTCTGCGCTGATCGGGCCGGCCGGGCCGGCCGGCTGCTCCACTCCGCGCCAGGGCAGCAGCAGCGCCACCGCGGCCCAGGCGGCGAGGCAGCGGCGCGGGTGGCGCAGTGCCCACGGCACATGCGCCACCAGCGCCACCGTATAGAGCGCGAACAGCGGCAGCAGCGCCTTGAAGTAATGGTGGTTGTGGAACCGCCAGAGGTTGATCGGGTGCAGGTCGCGGTAGATGAGATACAGACCCGCGTGGCTGACGGTGAGCGCGATCACCGCCAGATGCAGCGGCCGCCGCGCCGGCGTGGCGGCGGCGGTGCTGACGGCCATGCCGAGCATCCCGGGGATGATGAAGGGGAACATCTGCACCAGGCCGTCGCCCTCGGGGAAGACGGGGCGGGCGTTCAGCATGGCGGTGGCCCAGCGCAGCCCGGCGAGCTTCGGCTCGAAGCCTATGAGCGCGCTGCCCTCGAGATACGGCCCCCAGGCCCAGCCGTGGATGGCCAGATGCGCGGCAAGGCCGGCCCCCATCGGCAGGGCGCAGCCGCCGAGTGCTGCGGCCAGGCTCGCACCCAGCCGCAGGGCGCCGGCCCGCCGCTGGAGCGCTACCGCCAGCCCAGCCACCGCCCAGGCGGCGAGCACGCCCAGCAGATCGGTCGGCCGGATGGTCGCGATCGTGCCCACGGCGAGCCCGCCGAGAAAGCCGGTCATCGGCACCGGGCGGCGCAGGAAGTGCAATGCCGCCAGCAGTGCCGCCAGGATGAACGGCGTGGCGCCGGTCGTGGTCCAGGGGATCACCCAGCTCTGCCGTGCGACGCCGACGGCCAGCGCCGCGAGCACGAAGCAGCCCGCGCCGATGCTGCCGCGCAGCGCCAGCCCGGCCGGCAGCAGCACCCGCGCCAGGGCCGCCGTCAGCAGCAGGCTGGCGAGCAGGCAGGCCAGATCGGGCAGCAGAAACGGCTGAGCCGGCGTGATCTGCGCGAAGGGGGCGGCCATCAGCGGATAGCCGGGCAGATACCAGTGCCGCGCCGGGTCCACCGAGCCCTCCGCCCAGGCGAGGGCGGCGCGCAGATAATGGCCCTGGTCGAACCAGGCCCACCATCCCTCGCCCGGCACAGCCGCCTGGGGCCGGGCCGGCGAGCGGGCATGTGCCGCGAAGTAGACCGCCGCTGCCAGGACGGACGCGGCGGCGACGCCCCAGGCATCCCGGAATGGCAAGGCGGCCAGTGGCCGAAGCCGGAATGACAGGGCACGAATCATGCCGGCAAAGGAACCACACGGGCGGGGCCGAAGCAACGCGGCCAGTAGCCACAAGCCGCGATCTGCGGTCTTCTGCGGCCCCGTTTGATGATCGAGGTGCCCGATGCCCCATACCGCCATTCCCGCCCCCGCCCGCGTCGGCACCGTGAACTTTCAGGGCCATGCGACGTGGTACCGGGTCACCGGGGGCGAGCGGGCCAGTCTGCCGCCGCTCGTGGTGCTGCATGGCGGGCCGGGGGCGCTGCACAACTACACGCTGCGCATTGCCCAGCTCGCCACGCCCGAGCGCGCGGTGATCCATTACGACCAGCTCGGCTGCGGGCGTTCGACGCATCTGCCTGAGAAAGGCCCGGATTTCTGGACGGTGGAGCTGTTCCTGGCCGAGCTGGATGCGCTGCTGGGGCATCTGGGCATCGCCGGCGGGTATCATCTGCTCGGCCAGTCCTGGGGCGGGATGCTGGGGGCCGAGCACGCGGTGCGCGCACCCGCCGGCCTGCGCAGCTTGATCATCGCCAACTCCCCGCCCTCGATGGCGCTGTGGCTGGAGGAGGCGAACCGGCTGCGCGGGCTGCTGCCGGCCGACGTGCAGGCCACGCTGCTGGCGCATGAGGCGGCGGGCACCACGTCCTCGCCCGAATACGAGGCGGCCACCGCGGTGTTCTATGCCCGCCATGTCTGCCGGGTGCCCTACCCGGCCGAGGTGCAGGCGAGCTTCGACGGCATCGCGGCGGACCCGACGGTGTATCACACGATGAACGGGCCGAGCGAGTTCCACTGCACCGGCACGATCAAGGAATGGACGGTGATCGACCGGCTGGGCGGGATCGTCGCGCCGACGCTACTGATCTCCGGCCGGCATGACGAGGCGACGCCGAAGGTGGTGCAGCCCTTCGCCGACGGCATCCGTGACGCGCGCTGGCGGATCTTCGAGGAGTCCAGCCACATGCCGCATGTGGAGGAGACG
This sequence comes from Asaia bogorensis, assembly GCA_945874805.1. Classification (GTDB taxonomy): domain Bacteria; phylum Pseudomonadota; class Alphaproteobacteria; order Acetobacterales; family Acetobacteraceae; genus CAIRTN01. Next base: position 13,689 of record CAMCJI010000037.1, read on the forward strand.
GCGGCCTATATGGCGGAGGTGGGCGCCTTCATCGCCGCGCACGACTGACGCGGAAGCGGTTGCCGGCGAGCTGCACGGCCAGCGTCACAGCCAGGATGGCCAGGGTGGGGGCGGCGATCGTCCAGGGGGCGGCGAGCATCTGGTGGCGGGCCTCGCCGATCATCCGGCCGAGCGTGGCCGTCGGCGGCTGCACGCCGATGCCGAGGAAGGAGAGCGAGGATTCCAGCAGCATCACATGCGGCACGCCGAGGCTGAACTGCGCCATCAGCGGCGGGGCGAGCTGCGGCAGCACGTGGCGCAGCATCACCCGCCGGGGCGTGGCGCCCATCGCCAACGCCGCCTCCACGAAGGGCAGCGCCCGCAGCGCCAGCACCTGGCCACGCACCAGCCGGGCGTAGTGCTCCCACCCCGCCAGGCTGATGAGCGGGATCAGCACCTCGGTGCCGGTGCCGAACACCGCGAGGCCCACCAGCACGATGAGCAGATAGGGCAAGGCGAGCTGCACATCGACGAGCAGCATCAGCCCCGCATCCACCCGCCCGCGCAGGCTGCCGGCGAGCAGGCCCACCGCGATCCCCAGCGCCGCGCCGATGACGCTGCCGAGCAGGGCGATGCCCAGCGAGGCGCGCAGCCCGTACAGGCAGCGCGAGAGCAGGTCGCGGCCCAGCGCGTCCGTGCCCAGCGGATGCGTCCAGCTGCCGCCGAAGCCCACGGGCGGGCGCATGCGGGCGAGCAGCGCCGTGCGGTCGGGGTCGAAGGGCGATATCCAGGGGGCGGCTGCGGCCAGAAGGGCGAGCAGCAGGCAGGCCCAGCCGGCAAGGCGCGACAGGCTCATCCGCCCCGCCGCAGCCGTGGATCGACGAAGGCATACAGCACGTCCACCAGCATGTTCGCCGCCACCACCACGCCGGCCAGCGCGATCACCCCGAATTGCAGCACGGGATAGTCGCGCTGCTGCACCGCGCCGATGAAGGCCTGGCCGATGCCGCGCATGGCAAACACGTTCTCAATGATCAGGCTGCCGGCCAGCATGCCGCCGATATGCAGGCCGAGCACCGTCAGCACCGGCAGCAGGGCGTTGCGCAGGGCGAGCAGCAGCAGCACGCGCCATTCGGCGATGCCGGCGGCGCGGGCGGTGCGGATGTAGTCGGCGGCCAGCACCTCGCGCATGCCCTCATGCAGGAAGCGGGCGATCGCGGCGGTGAGCCCGGCCGATAGGGTGGCGGCGGGGAGCACGAAATGCCGCCAGCTCTCCTGGCCGATCACCGGCAGCCAGCCCAGGGCCAGGCCGAACACCAGCACCAGCAGGATGCCGAGCAGGAAATGCGGCACGGCATAGCCGATGAAGGCGATGCCGGCGGCGGCCAGCCCCAGCGCCCGCCCCTCCGCCACCGCCGCGATCACGCCCAGCGGGATGCCGACGATCAGGGTGATGGCGAGCGAGGCCAAGGTGAGGCGCAGGGTGGTCGGCAGCGCCTCGGCATAGATCGCCAGCACCGGCCGGCGCTGGGCGATGCTGCTGCCGAAATGCCCGCGCGCCATCTCGCGCAGGTAGCCGGCGAACTGCACCGGCAGCGGCTGATCGAGCCCGAATTCGGCGGCCAGGGCGGCGCGCTGGTCGGCCGTCATCCCCTCGTCGGACAGATGGTCGAGCGGGCTGCCGGAGAGGCGGGCGCCGGCGAAGGCGATCAGCAGCACCACCCAGACCGTCAGCCCCGCCCGCAGCAGCCGCCGCAGCAGGAAGCGCGTCACGCGCCGACGGTGAGCTGCCCGGCGCGGAAGGTGAGCTGGTAGGGCCGCACGTTGCGCGGGATCGACCAGCCGATGCTGCTGCGCATCGCGAACGCCTCGGCCGGCTGATAGAGCAGGATCCAGGGCACCATCGTGGTTTCGGCATAGGTGATCAGGCGGCGGTAGTCCGCCACCCGCTTTTCCGGATCGGTGCCGTAGCGCACCGCGTCATACATCGGCTGGTATTCGGGGAACATGTCCGGGCGGAACCAGCGGTCGTTGGTGACCCAGCTTTTGGCCGACCAATGGGTGTCGAAGGCGCCCATCAGGTCGGGGAAATACAGTGGGTTGGACCAGTCGCGCGTCATGTATTTCGCCGCATCCGCGCCGAAGCCCTCGATGAGCTGCAGCTTCACCTTGATGCCGGCGTCCTTCCACATGTCGGCGATCGCCTGGGCGGCGAGGTCGCCGTAGGTGTAGTAGCCGGCCTGGTAGCAGAGCTGGATCTCCTCGCCGTTGTAGCCGGCCGCGCGCAGCAGGCGGCGGGCCTCGGCCGGGTCGTGGCGCAGCAGGTCGAGATCGGCGAAGGCGTCATGCCCGCCGAAGCCGGTGAAGGCGTGGCCGCGCGCCGGCTTCGCCTGGTCCTCCCACAGGCCGCGGGCCAGCGCCCGGCGGTCGATGGCGAGGTTGAGCGCGCGGCGCAGGCGGGGGTCGGCCATCTGCGGATGGCTCATGTTCAGCACATAGATGAAGAACATCGGCCAGGTGGTCGAGACCATGCGGATATCCGCGCGGCCGGCTAGCAGCTTCTGCTGGTCCGGCGGGATCGAGACGGCGAAATCGACGTCGCCGGCCAGCAGGGCGGCGATGCGGGTGGCCATCTCCGGCACGCGGGTGAAGCGGATGCGCTCCAGCGGCGCGGGGGCGGCCCAATGCTCGGCGAAGCGCTCCACCACGGTTTCGCTGTTCGGGGTGAAGCGGGTGAGGCGGTAGGGGCCGGTGCCGGCCGGCATCTGCGCCGCGCGGTCGAGCCCGATCGCCTCGGCCTGCCGGCGCGAGGCGATGCCGGCATTGCGGCAGGACAGGATCGCCTCCAGCAGCGGGTCCGGCCGGCGGGTGACGACGCGCACCGTCAGCGGGTCCACCACCTCGACGCGGTCGAAATTGTAGAAATACCGGCCATTGGCGCCGCGATAGCGCGGCTGCGTGGGGTTGAAGGCGCGGTTGAGGGAGAAGGCGACGTCGGCCGCATCCATGATGTTGCCGTCATGCAGGCGCACGCCCTCGCGCAGGCGGAACTCCGTCACCTCCGGGGTCAGCCGGGACCAGGAGGTGGCCAGCATCGGCGTGTAGCGCGGGATGGGGGAGGTGGTGTCGACATCGATCAGCGTGTCGGCCAGGCAATCCAGCATCTGGGCGGCGGCGTTCGAGGTCTCGGCCTGGAAGTCGAGGGTGGCGGGGTGGGACTGCACGGCCACGCGCAACTCGCGCAGCGGCTGGGCGGCGGCCGGGGCGGCGACGGAGGCGGCAGCGGCAGTGGCGAGCAGGTCGCGGCGAGTCGGTTTCATCTGGCACAATCCCCTGGCTTTGATGTCGATCAGTGCGGAGGGATCGGTTCGGAGGCAAATGAAGGCTTGATGACGTTTGCCGCCGGCGGCGGGGAGGGGAGTGGGCATGGGCCTTCTGGATCGTGAAAGGATCGTCGCCGGGCCGGGCTTCAACCGCTGGCTGGTGCCGCCGGCCGCACTCGCGATCCATCTGTGCATAGGCATGGCCTACGGCTTCAGCGTGTTCTGGCTGCCGTTGAGCCAGGCGGTGGGGGTGACGCAGCCGGTGGCCTGCCCCGCCGGCGCTGGGCTGCTGGACGCGCTGTTCGCTGCCGGTTGCGATTGGAAGGTCTCCGATCTCGGCTGGATGTATACGCTGTTCTTCGTCTTCCTCGGCTCTTCGGCGGCGATCTGGGGCGGCTGGCTGGAGCGGTCCGGGCCGCGCAAGGCCGGCGTGGTGGCAGCGCTTTGCTGGTGCGGCGGGCTGCTGGTCTCGGCAGTGGGCGTCTACCTGCATCAGCTGTGGCTGCTGTGGCTGGGCTCCGGCGTGATCGGCGGCATCGGGCTGGGGCTGGGTTACATCTCGCCGGTCTCGACGCTGGTGAAGTGGTTTCCCGACCGGCGCGGCATGGCCACCGGCATGGCGATCATGGGTTTCGGCGGCGGGGCGATGATCGGCTCGCCGCTCGCTGACCTGCTGATGGGCACTTTCCGCACCGCCTCCGGCGTCGGCGTCTGGCAGAGCTTCGTGGTGCTCGCCGCGATCTATTTCGTCGCCATGATGGCCGGCGCCTTCGGCTACCGCATCCCGCCGAAGGGCTGGGCGCCAGAGGGCTGGCAGCCGCCGGCCGCCGTGGGGGGGATGATCGCCGTCGGCCACGTGCATCTGTCCAATGCGCACCGCACGCCGCAGTTCTGGCTGATCTGGGCGGTGCTGTGCCTGAACGTCTCGGCGGGGATCGGGGTGATCGGCATGGCCTCGCCGATGCTGCAGGAGGTGTTCGCCGGCCGGCTGATCGGTGCGCCGGCGGCCGGCTTCGCGGACCTCTCAGCCGCGCAGAAGGCGGCGGTGGCCAGCATGGCGGCGGGCTTCGTCGGGCTGCTGTCGCTGTTCAACATCGCCGGGCGGTTCTTCTGGGCCTCGCTGTCGGACGTGCTGGGCCGCAAGCCGGTCTATGCGATCTTCTTCGGCCTCGGCCTCGCGCTGTATGCCGTCGCACCCGCGCTGGCGCACGCGGGGATGCTCGGGCTGTTCGTCGCCGCCTTCTGCGTGATCCTGTCGATGTACGGCGGCGGGTTCGCCACCATCCCGGCCTATCTGGCGGACATGTTCGGCACCCAATTCGTCGGCGCGATCCACGGCCGGCTGCTGACCGCCTGGTCCACGGCGGGGATCGTCGGGCCGGTGGTGGTGAACTACCTGCGCGAAGCCCAAATCACCGCCGGCGTGCCGCGCGCGCAGGTGTACGACCGGACGATGTACATCCTCGCCGGCATGCTCGTCGCCGGCCTGATCGCCAACCTGCTGATCCGCCCGGTGGCCCGCCACTGGTTCATGGATGCGGCGGAACTCGACGCCCTGCAGGTCGGCGGCAGCGACCCCGGCGGGCACTTCGGCATCGGCCGCGGCAGGCTGGACACCACCGCCCTGGTCGCCTGGACCGCGGTGGGGCTGCCGTTGGCCTGGGGCGTGTGGGTGACGCTGGAGAAGGCCTTGGCTCTGTTTGGGTCTTGAAGCAGGCAAGGCAAGGTCTTCTTTTTGTGAACAAAAAGAAGCAAAAAAACTTTATTCGTTTTGAGGCGGCATGCCTGCGTAACTGGTTCTTGGCGCTGGTTGGTCATTGGCTTCGCCGGGTTGGCACCCGTCTATCCGGCCTGCGGCGAAGCCCATAACCCAACCAAGATCAAACCCACCTCAGCGACCCGCGCCCCAACCAACGGACAAAAGTTTTTTGCTTCTTTTTTCCAAAAAAGAAGACGCTTCCTCTCCCCGTTACCGCCGGATCGACCAGAACGTCGGATACAGCGTCTTCGGCACGTCCTTCAGGTCCGCGCGGTGGGCGACCGGGCGTTGGATGATGCCGGTGGGGATGTAGGGCACAGTTTGCAGGAAGCGCAGTTGCAGCGCCTCGGTGATGCTCTTGCGCCCGGCGTCGTCGGTGGCGTCGAGGAAGCTGCTGCGCAGTTTTTCCAGTTCCTCGTCGCAGGGCCAGCCGTAGAGGTTCTTGCCGTCGCAGGAGGAGACGAGCGGCGCGTTGGTCACCGGGCTGGCCAGCGAGAAGCCGCCCCAGAAGGTGAAGGCGAGGTTCCAGCCGTTCGGGTTGGTGGCAGGCGACTCGCGGGTGTTGCGGCGGGTGATCTTGGTGGACCAGTCCATCGTCTGCACATCGACGTTGGCGCCGATGCGGCGCAGGCTGTCGGCGGTCAGCAGCGCCAGCGAGTGGATATCCGGCTGGTCGGCGGGGTCGAGCAGGACGATGCGCTCACCCTTGTAGCCGGAGTCGGCCAGCAGTTGCTTGGCGCGGGCGAGGTTCGGTGACTTCCAGTCGGCCAGCCCCGCCTGCGTCTCGTAGGGGGTGCCGCAGACGAACAGGGCGTAGCACTCGCGCGCCAGCTCGGGGCCGACGGCCACCGTGGTGGCGACGGCTTCCTGATCCATCAGCAGCAGCAGCGCCTGGCGCGCCCGCGGGTCGTTGAACGGCGGCACCAGCGTGTTGGGCCGCACGGTGCCGATGGCGCCGGTGGTGTTGAGCACCTGCAGGGTGATGTTCTTGTCGCGTTTCAGCAGCGGCACGAGGTCGGCCTGCACGCTGTCGAGGAAGTCGATCTCGCCCTTCAGCAGCGCCTGCACGGAGGTGGACTGGTCGGGCAGATACACCCATTCCACGCGGTCGAAATGCACGATCTTCGCACCGGCATAACCGTCCGACTTCTCGCTGCGCGGCTTGTAGGCGGCGTTGCGGCGATAGATCGACTTGTTGCCGGGGCGGAACTCGTCGGCGACGAAGCTGTAGGGGCCGGAGCCGATGACGGTCTTCACCTGCTCGAACGCATCCACCCGCGCTTCGGCCGCGCGCATGATGAAGGGGGCGAGCACGGGGGAGGACAGGCTCTCCAGCACCGGGCCGAAGGGGCGGTTGAAGCTGATCTGCACGCGGCGCGCATCCAGCGCGGTGATGCCCGACGAGCGGGCCAGCATCGCCTGCCCGGCGGTGACGCGCTTGGCCCAGCGGGTGATCGAGAGCGCCACGTCCTCGGCGGTGACGGGGCTGCCGTCGTGGAAGGCCAGGCCCTCGCGCAGGGTGAAGATCCAGCTCATGCCGTCCGCGCTGCGTTCGGCCTTCTCGGCCATCTGCAATTGCGGCTTGAGGTTGGCATCGGTGGTGACCAGCACGTCATAGACCAGCTGCGCATGCGTCAGGGTGATCGCCGCACTCGTCCAGATCGGGTCGAGCACCCGCAGATCGCCGGTAGGGGCGTAGCGCAGCACCGAGGGTGGCGCGGTCTGGGCCGCCACCGGAGCGACCGAGAGCAGCAGGGCGGCGAGGCCGGCCAGGAAACGCATGCTGTATTCCTCCACGTATTTCCGCGGAGGGTAGCAGGGTCGGCGGGCAGTGGAAGGGGAATCAGCCCTTCGCCGGCAACACGATCTGTGTCTGCGTGACGATGGCGACCAGCCGGCCCTCCTCCGCCGTGATGCGCGTGGTCCAGATCTGCGTCGTCCGCCCGCGATGCACCGGGGTTGCCTCCCCGCGCAAGGTGGCGCCGATCGGGGCGGCGCCGATGAAATTGGTTTTGCTCTCCAGCGTCGTCGTGCGCGAGCCCGCCGGCATGTTGATGATCGTGCCCACCGCGCCGAGCGTGTCGGCAAAGGCCATGATCGCCCCTCCATGCATGGTGCCGGCGCCGTTGGACGTCTCGTCGCGCACCACGATGCGGCCGACGAGGCGGTCCTTGTCGACGCTTTCGAATTCCAGGCCGAGCCAGCGGGCGAAGGGCGGCAGGCGGCGGTTGAAGCGGGCGAGCGGGTCGGGCGTCTCTTCAGTCATCGGGGGGTTTCCATCCTGGCGTTGCAGGATTACGTTTTCGTCAGATGACGGTGGCCCGCAAGGGCTGAAACGGGAATGCGGAAAGGCGGGCGACCGCCCAGGCCGCGGCTGCCCCCGCAACTGTGAGCGGCGAGTCCGCCCCGCATATGCCATTGCCCCCACGCCGGGGGTGAGAAGGCCGGGACGGACGATGACCCGCGAGCCAGGAGACCGGCCGGCATCGAGACTGCGCGCGCGCGACGGGCGGGGTGCACCGGAGCAGCAGGGGAAAGCCCTGCATGCGGCAATCGTCCCTTGAACGGGACGGGAAATCCGTCCCGATGTGTGGAGGATCGCATGCGCCGCATGCTGCTCGCCTGTGTCTTTGCCGTGCCTTTCGTCGCTCACGCCCAGGACCTGACTTTGCCTGAACGCGTGGTCACCGCCACCCGCATCCCCACCCTGATCGAGCGCATCCCAGCCGGCGTCACCGTGATCGACCGCGCGACGATCGAGGCGCGGGGCTATGCCTCGCTGAGCGACGCGCTGTCTGCCGTGCCGGGGGCGCGGATGGTCGCCTCGGGCGGGCTGGGCGGCACTGCCAGCCTGTTCGTGCGCGGCACCAACTCCAACCACGTGCTGGTGCTGCGCGACGGCGTGCCGGTGAACGATCCGTCCGACCCCGGCGGGCTCTACAATTTCGGCGTGGACAGCCTGGCCGATGTGGAACGCATCGAGGTGGTGCGCGGGCCGATGGCCGGCATCTACGGCTCGGGCGCCATCGGCGGCGTGGTCAACATCATCAGCCGCAAGGCCGAGGCGGGCAAGCCGCGGGTAAACCTGGAGATCGCCACCGGCCTGCCGCGCGCGCTGAAACTCGCCGCCGGCATCTCCGGCCGGCAGGACATGGTGGACTACAAGCTCGGCTTCGACCACCGCGCCGAACGCGGTTTCGACACCACACCGCAACGGATGAGCATCTACAACGGCGCGCGCAACGGCTACAAGGGCACGTCGCTGAACGCCGAGATCGGCGTCACCCCCGTCGAGGGCACGCGCATCTTCCTCGGCGCGCGGGCGCGCACGGCGACCTTCGGCATCGATAACCTGGGCTTCCCGATCTATGACGCGCATCTCTACCGCGGCAAGGACGACAGCCTCTCCGGCCGCGCCGGCATCACCTCCAAGCTGCTGGACGGGCGGCTGGAGACCTCGCTGATCCTCTCCCACCTCGTGACCCACCGCCACTACACCCAGCCGCTGGAGGCCGCCGACCCGAACCAGGCCGAGGGTAACAGCCGCTACCGCGGCGAGCGCACGATCCTGGCCTGGGAGGGCAGCTACAAGCTGCCCGATGCCGGCCCGGCCGCCGACACCTCGCTGCTGTTCGGCCTGAGTCACCAGATCGACGGCTCGCGCGCCACCCTCGACAGCGCCTTCTTCGGCGCGCCCTACCGCCAGTCCCTGCGCGCGACCGCCCACAGCACCGCCGGCCATGTGGGCATTCAGACCACCCTGTTCGACCGCCTGACCCTGACCGGCGACGCACGCCAGGAGGAGGGGCGCTACGGCGGCGGCGCCTTCACCTGGCGCAGCGGCGGCGTGCTCGCCATCCCCGAGGCGTGGTCGCGGCTGAAAGCCAGCTACGGCACCGGCTTCCGCGCGCCCTCGCTCTACGACCTGTTCGGCATCGACAACAGCGGCTACGCCGGCAACCCCCGCCTGCGCCCGGAACGCAGCACGGGGTGGGAGGCCGGCGCCGCCATCGACCTCCCCGCCTTCGGCCGCAAGGACGCGGCGACGCTGGAATGGACGTGGTTCGACAATTCGATACGCGACCTGATCCAGATCGTCTACAACCCCAGCTTCACCGCCTCCACCTCGCAAAACGTCGCCCGCGCCCGCAGCCAGGGCTACGAGGCGGCCGTGACGCTGCGCCCAGCGGACTGGCTGGAAGCCCAGTTCGCCTACACCCTGACGGACGCCCGCAACCTGACAACCCGCACCAAACTGCTGCGCCGCCCGCGCGAACAGCTCTCCGCCAGCGCCCGCATCACCCCGCTGCTGGGCCTGACCATCGCGCCGGAAGTGATCTACACTGGCGCCTTCCAGGACTTCCTCTACGACGACACCGGCACCCCGACCGGCCCCGGCCGGGCCAAGTCCGGCGCGATCCTCAACCTGACGGTCAGCTACGAAATCAAACCCGGCATCACCGCCTATATCGACGGCCGCA